>DIZT01000197.1:0-452 GCA_002427975.1 Micrococcaceae bacterium UBA6021
GGCAGTGCCGTGCCGGCGAATCCGTGATGGTTCGAGACGCGCTGCCCCAGCTGAAAAATGCGCAGGCCCAGGTGGTAGCGGCGGCCATCCGGCTCATAGTCCACAAATCCGTCCCGCGTCAGGGAACCCAGCAGGCGGTAGGTGGTACTGAAGGGGAGATCGGCGCGGCGCGAGATGTCCGCGGCGCTGGCGCCTCGCGGCTCGTCACCGAGAAGGACCAGCAGGCCCAGGGCTTTACCCACCATGTCTGTGCGGTCACCCTTGGGCGTCTGTGGCTCAGCGGCGACGTCATCGGGCGCTGTGGTTTGATTCACACTCATACGTCGATATTGCCACATCGTGGGAACTATTTCTAGATGGTGATTATTTTCTTGACAAGTGACTGCGCTCACAGCCATCATTGCTGTATCGCACAAGTAGCTTCCACCATGTGGCTACTAGACAATGTCGTC
>DIZT01000197.1:489-10778 GCA_002427975.1 Micrococcaceae bacterium UBA6021
GCCGTCGAATACTACGACTTCTTCATCTTCGGTTCCGCGGCGGCCCTGATCTTCCCCAAGGTCTTTTTCCCCGATGCAGATGCCAACGCCGCCATCATGTCCTTCGCCACCTTCGGGTTTGCGTACGTGGCGCGGCCCGTCGGCGCGGTCATCCTGGGCCACTTCGGCGACCGGGTGGGCCGGCGGAAGGTCCTGATGTTCACCCTGCTGCTCATGGGAGCGTCGACGTTCGTGATCGGCTGCCTCCCCGACTTCCACGCTGTGGGCTGGTGGGCGCCTGTCCTCCTGGTGCTGGCCCGGCTGTGCCAGGGCCTCTCGGCTGCCGGCGAGCAGGCCGGGGCCTCGTCCATGACCCTCGAACACGCACCGGACAACCGCCGCTCCTTCTTCACGTCCTGGACCCTCACCGGCACCCAGGGCGGCCAGATCCTCGCCGCACTCGTCTTCATCCCCGTCCTCGCCCTTCCGGACGACATCAAGTACGGCATCGGCTGGCGCATTCCGTTCTGGCTCAGCGCCGTGGTGGTGCTGGTGGCGTTCTTCATCCGGCGCACGCTGCACGAACCCCCGGCCTTCGAGGAAGCCCAGAAGACCGCCCAGATCTCCAAGCTGCCCGTTGCCGACCTCCTCAAGGACCACTGGCGCGATGTGCTCCGAGTGGTCTGCTGTGCCTTCATCGCCGCCGTCTCCACCGTGTTCGGCACCCTGGCCATCAGCTACGCCAAGACCGTGGCAGGGGTGGACGGCACCACCACACTGTGGCTGGTGGTCGGCGCCAACCTGGTGGCCCTGGGNNATCGGCTTCTTCTCCTTCGGCTACGCTGCCTCCAACGCGGTCTGGCCGTCCTTCTACGCCGAAATGTTCAGCACCAGGGTCCGGTTCTCCGGCCTGGCGATCGGTACCCAGCTCGGGTTCCTGATGGCAGGGTTCGCCCCGGCGATCGTGGCGGCCATGGGCGGGATCAAGCCCGGCGGGTGGGTCCAGATCAGCATCTTCACCGCCGTTATCTGCGGCATCGCGGCCATCTCCGCCCTGACGGCCAAGGAAACCTTCAAGGTCCCCACCAGGCAGCTCGGCCTCAAGTAACGCCCCGCGGGCGGTGGGGAGCTGACGCTCCTGCCCGGTTACGACCCGAAAAGCCCGGCGTGTCCTAGGACATGCCGGGCTTTTCGGTGTCCGCGCGGGAGCAACTGGGCAGGAACGCTAGTTAGCCCGGGCCAGGGCCATGCTCCGGACATCCTCGCCGCTCAGCTGGGTGTAGTCCGTAATGATGACCTGCGCCCCGGCCGCCCGCAGCTTTTCCTCCGGGCAGTAGCCGGTGAGAACACCCACCGGGAAACAGCCGGCCGCCACGGCACTGGCCATGTCGTACTCCGTGTCACCGAAGTACACGGCCTCTTCGCCCCGACGAAGCTCCCGCAGTGCTTTGACTTTGTCGGCAGCGCCGCTGAGCACCACGTCGATGCAGTCATCAACTTCGAAGGCGCGCAGCTCAGCGAGCAGGTAGTCCGCTCCGGCGGCCGAGATCACGGCGCAAAACTCCCCGTCCCCGTGAAGGCGGGCCAGAAAATCCGCTGCCCCTGCCCGGATGGGGGCCGGCTGTCCTGCCATAGCCGAGTTCCACTCGGCAGCAGCAGCCTGCAGGCGGTCCGGCTGTACCCCAAGCCGCAGGAACATGGCGTCCAGCGGCAAGAGGAAGTTCCGGTCAAACTCGGACGGCCTGATGGTGCCGGCTCCGACGCTGATCAGCGCTGCATTTGTCGCGAGGCATGCCCGGCCGGCGTCGTCTGCGATCGTGCCGTTCCAATCGAACAGAAACTTCATACGGCGCCCTCCAGGGCCGCGGCCGCCAGGCCCAGCTGGGCGGCGAACCCGGCCCGGAGCCTACCCGGCCCGGTGAACACATGGACCCTTTCCGGCAGCAGCCAGAGCTCCACCGTGGAATTGAGCACCGGGCGGTCCTCCGAGCGGCAGGAGAGCAGCACAACAGTGCCGCCAAGATCTACATGGACCGTCCGGAGCGGACCGTTGGGCTCCACCAGGATCACGTTTCCCGCAGCGGTCCAGGCATCGGACCGGCCTGGGCGGCCCAGATGGACATCTTCCGGACGCACGCCCATTACTGTTCCGGATTCGGCAGCACCCAGTCCTGCGGGCGCCTGCAACCGGCCGAAGACCGTGCCGAGCTTCCCGGCATCCAGGGCTTCGGCCGGCACCAGGTTCATAGGTGGTCCCCCGATGAACCCGGCCACGAATGCGGAGGCCGGGGCATCGTAGAGTTCATCAGGCGTTCCGAGCTGGACGATACGTCCGCTGTCCATGACTGCGATCCGGTCCGCCATGGACATGGCGTCCTGCTGGTCGTGGGTTACCGTCACTCCGGTGGCGCCCTCCTGGCTGATGAGCTGGTGGATTTCCGCGCGAAGGGAAATGTGCAGCTGTGCGTCCAGGCCGGACATCGGTTCGTCCAGGAGAACGACGCCGGCGTGCCGGGCAAGTGCCCGGGCCAGGGCGATCCGCTGCCGCTGGCCGCCGGACATCGCCTTGGGCCGCCGGTCCAGAAGATCTTCCACCCGCATGCGCGCGGCGGTCTCGCGCGCCCGCTGTTCGGCGTCCTTCCTGGACAGTCCGAGCCCGTGGCGCAGGCCGAGGGTGATGTTGCCCATGGAGGTCAGATGCGGGTAGAGCGCGAAGTTCTGGAACACGATGGAGATGTCCCGCTGGTGCGGGGGGACATCTTTCTGGTCCTTGCCGTCAAGCAGGACACGGCCCGTGTCCGGGGCTTCCAGGCCTGCGATGATCCGCAGGAGCGAGGACTTTCCGGAGCCGGAGGGGCCGAGGATTGCCAGGCTCTCCGCATGGCGGATGTCCAGGTTCACGCCATCAAGGGCAGTGACGTGGCCGAAGCGTTTGGAGATGTTCTCCAGGGTGATCGATGCCATGCCTATTTCCCGAGCAGGGCGTTGATGGTCTTGGCTGCTGCGGGCACGGCGTCGTCGGCGGACTTGCCCGTTCCCATCTGCTGGAGCATGGTGCGGAGCGTGTCGATGATCGGCGCGGTCTGGGCGCCGGCGAAGCCGCCCCAGGCGGTCAGCGGCTTGTCGTAGGTCCAGGCGTAACGCATTTGCGGGGCGATGTTGTCGCCCTTGAGGAGCTCGTCCGTGGCAAGCCTGTTCACCGGAATGTAGCTGTAGTCCTTCCCGCTGCTCAGCAGGGAAGCATCCTTGGTCAGCATTTCAGTGATCATGGCCTGCGAGAACGCCGCCTTGCAGGGGTCTTCGGAGATGACCACCCAGCCGTTGCCGCCTGCCGGCAGGGCGCCCTCGGGTCCGTTGAGCCCGGGCAGGTCGATCGGCGTCCAGTCGAGGTCGGCCGGGGCGTTCTTCACCACGCGGGCGATGCGGGAGGTGGTGGCCATCTGGAAGGCGAGGTTTCCGGCGACGAACTGGGCCTCGCCGTCGTCCATCTTGACGTTGAGGGCGAGCTTTTCCTTCGCAAGGGTGGAGATCAGGTCCATGGCCTCGCGGCCCTTGGCCGTGTCGAAGCCGAAGGATCCGTCGTCGGCCACGAACTTCTCGCCGGAGGACTGGACCAGGGCCTGGGAGAACCAGTCCGGGAGGTCGTCGGAGGCGATGTTGACGCTGGGCTTGCCGGTCTTTTCCGTGACTTTCTTCGCAGCCTCAACCAGCTGGCCAAAGTCCTTGATGCTGGCCGGATCGGTGATGCCTGCCTCGGCCAGGAGCTTCTTGTTGACCAGCATGACCGGGGTGGAGATCTGGAAAGGCGCCAGGTAGCTCTGGTCACCGGCCTTGCCGGCGGCGAGGAACTGTTTCTGGTAGCCCTCGGGGAGCGTGGCGGGGTCAATCGGCGCCGGATTGAACGTGTCGGTCCAGAAGCGCAGCTGGCCGAGGCCGGTCATGATGAGGTCCGGGCGCTTGCCCACTGCGGAATCGGCAACGATCTGCTTGGTCAGGTCAGAGTAGTTGGAGCTCTGTGAGGCCACGGCGTCGATCTTCAGTCCCGGGAACTTCTGCTCCATGACCTTCTTGGCGTGCTCGACGGCGGGTGTGCCCTGCGGCGCGTAGGTCATCTTGATGCTCGACTCGGCGGGAGTGCACTTGTCGATGGCTGCGGCCGCTGCGGCCTGGTTGCCGGAGGCGGAGTCCGCGGACGATCCGCAGGCGGACAGGCTCAGGGCGACGGCCGTCATAATGGCCGCGGAGGCGATTGCTTTGGTGCGCATGGTCTTTTTCCTTGGGTTAGTTGGGTGCGCTGCTGTTGGGAGGGATTGCATTGAGGGGAAGGGAGGGAGATGGCTTAGGGGTTTCAGCCGGCAACTTCCGGGCCGGCCATGCCCCGGACAAAGTGCCGTTGGGCGAGGAGGAAGAGGATGATCACGGGTGCAGTGACGATCGCTGCCGCGGCGGAGAGCGCCGGGTAGTCGAAGCCCGTATCTGCGTTCTGGAAGATGGCGAGTGTGAGCGGGGGCGTCATGATCTCCGGGCTGCGGGCGACCAGGAGCGGCCACAGGTAGTCGTTCCAGTGGGTGAAGATGGACAGCATCGAGAACGCCGCGATGGACGGGGCGGACATGGGGACCACCACCGAGACGAGCGTCCTCAGAGGCCCCAGGCCATCCGTCCGGGCCGCTTCCATGATGGCGTCCGGAATGGACAGCATCTGCTGCCGCAGCATGAAGATGCCAATGGCACTGGTGACGAACGGCAGCACCAGGCCGATCCTGGTATCGCCCAGGCCCAGCAGGTTGAGGCCCACGAACGTGGGGATCAGCGTGGCCTGGCTCGGGATGAGCAGGCATGCCAGCACAAGCCCCAGCAGAACGCCGGCTCCGCGGAAGCGGAACCTGGCGAGGGCATATGCCGCCGGAATGCACGTCAGAAGCTGAAGAAGCAGGATCCCCAGGGTCACCGTGATGCCGTTCAGCATCGCCGATCCCAGGTTGGCGTGGTCCCAGGCACGCGCAAAGTTGGACAAGTCCAGCTCCGCCGGGATCAGGCTCAGCCCCGTCAGGGCATTGCCATCGGCGGGCGCTACGGCCGTCCGGAGCATCCAGTAGAAGGGAAACAAGGAGAGGATGACGGCAACGGCTCCGAGAACCAGTCCCAGCGGCTTGTAGAGACGGATCATGAGGCTTCCTTGGGGCTTCGGCGGCGGCCGATGATGCCGACGGCCAGGAGGATGGCGATGAGGGTGAAGGACATGGCAGATGCTTCGCCTACCCGGAAGTACTCGAAGCCCACGCGCTGGGTGGCAGTCATGATGGTCTCTGAACTGCCCAGCGGGCCGCCCTTGGTCATGACATTGACGATTTCGAAGACCTGCGCTGCACCGGTGATGGACAGGACGGCCACGAACACCACCGTGGGCTTGAGCATGGGCAGGGTGACGGTGCGCAGCTTCGCAAAACCGCGGATCCCTTCCACCGCCGTGGCTTCGTGGATGGATCCGGGAATGGTGGTCAGTCCTGCCATGAACAGCAGCGTGCACAGGGACGTTGCCCGCCACAGTCCCACCAGGATCACGGCGGGCAGGGACGTTTCAGCGTCGCCCAGCCAGTTGACGGGGGCAAGCCCGACGACGGCGAGCGTCTGATTGGCCAGCCCGCCCTGCAGCGCGAAAATCCATTTGAAGACCACCGCCATCGCCACCATGTTGGCCGTCATGGGAAGGATGAGTGCCGTCTTGGCCAGCCAGCTCCCTCGGCCCAGCCGTTCCATGAGGAGCGCCAGGAGCAACCCAAGCACCATGGACGGAATGATCGTGGCGGTCGCGTACACCAGGGTGTTCCAGGCGGCCTGCTGGATCAGCGGATCGGAGAGCACGGACCTGTAGTTGTCCAGCCCGGCAAACTTCCAGGGCCCCTTGGAGAGCGGGATGACGAAGAAGCTTCCGATGAAGGACAACAGTGCGGGGCCGTAGATAAACAGCAGCATGCCCACCAATGCGGGCAGGAGCAGGAGGTAGGGCGTGAGGCTGGGCTTGGGCGCACGCGGCTTTCGGGGCGCCGGCCCTTCTCCCGGAACTCCCTGTTCAAGTGAAGGCCGCTCCTTCACCACGGGAGTAGTCATGATGAGGCTCCGATTTCCGCTGGCGGGGCCGAGGGCAGGTCCAGCGACAGGACACCGCCGTCGACGCCGACCGTCAGATAGCCGCCGTCGGAAGCTACCAGCGGCGCGGCGAGCGGGACGCCGATCCGGAACTCGTCCGCCGGGCTGCCGTCCATGCGGTAGCGGCGGATGACGCCGTCAAGTCCCGGGAGAAGCAGCGCGTCTTCGGTTGCGAGGTACAAAGGTGCCGCCATGACGGGGTGGGCCTTCTTGCGGTAGGCGGTCATGGGGAAGGGCGCCACTCCGTCAACGGGGACATCCCAGATCTGCTCGCCCGTTTCTCTGCTGAGCAGGCGGATCCCCCGCCCGGTAACCGTGGCCACGTATCCAGCCGGCGTGACCACGGGTGTTGACGGGCTGTACCCGCCTTCGTGTTCCGCGGTCCACAGCACCTTGCCGCTTTCGCGGTCCAGCTTGACTGTGCCGGCGATGGCGGGAAGCAGGATGCTGTCGTCCTGGTCGTCGAACACTGCCGTGCCCGTTACGCGCAGCTTCCGCGCGGTTTCCCACGGGTCTTCCTTGAGGGGCGGCAGCTCCCAGATCGACCCTCCGGTGTGGAGGTCGACGGCGATGGGCGCGTTCGGCGTCGGCCAGAACCCCACCACCACCATCCGTCCCAGGATCAGCACGCTGGAGTGGGTGACGATGTTGTGGTGCGGGGAGAGGTCGGTCCGCCGCCACAGCACTTGCCCCGTGGCGGCGTTGAGCGCGCGGAGGTCGCTCTGGTCGCCCAGCACCACGATCCCCTCCGCCTCCACGGGGGACTGCCAGGCAAACCGCCGGTACGGATCCGTGGACGGTGTGGTCCACACGCGTTCCCCGCTGGTGGCGTTAAGCCCGGCGACCGCACCGTTCACCTCGGCAACCACCACAATGCCGCCCACCTTGATGGGCCTGGTCTTGACGGCGGATTCCGTGCGGGCCGTCCACAGGAGGCCTCCGGTGGTGGCGTCAAGCGCCTCGACGCTGCCGGCCGGCTTGTCTTCAATCTGGGAGCCGGCCAGGATCACGCCGTCCGCGAGGGTCAGGCCTGCCCGGTGGCCGGCGCCCGCCAACTGGTGCCGCCAGCGGATGGGCGAGCCCTCAGGCTTGGCGCCGTACCCGGCGATGGTGGCCTTGTCCACATCGAAGGCGTGGTCGCTGTTGTGAAGGTAGCGCGGCGGCATGGTGCGTGAATTGAGCGTGATCTCCGAGCCGTCCCACACTACTTCCCGGAACATGGGCGGCGAGTAGTCCAGGCCGGCGAAGAACGGAGTGGGGCTGTTGACGTGCAGCACCCCGTCGATTTCCACCACACGCGAGGTGTGCCAGTGGCCGGAGAACGTGGCGAGGGGCTTCCGTGGCAGCCGGTCCATGACGGAGTGGCCCGGCTGGTCGTGCATGCACAGGATGTACGGCGTGCCCTCGCCGGCAGCCGCGAGGTCGTTCCGGAGCCATTCCTCCTGGGCTGCGTGGTCCAGGCCGAGCTCGTGCGTGTGCCAGTCCATTACCACCACGTGCAGTCCCGCCACGTCGTAGGAGAACCAGCGGGGGCCCACCATTGCCTCGTAGAGCTCCGGGTCGCCGTCGTTGATGATGTAGTTGTTGCGGGAGACCAGGCCCTTGAGGCCGGTGTGCATGTGGTCGTGGTTTCCGGGTACCAGGTTGACGGGGACCGGGGCGTCGGCCACGGCGTCCATGAGTTCGACGAATTCCTCCGGGCTGCCGTGGTCAACCAGGTCGCCCGTGATGACCACTGACCGGCTTGCCGGGGAGAGCTGGGGGAGGTCCTGGAGGAAGTCCTTCAGCTGGCTGGCCTGGGTGAGCCGGCCGTAGTCAAAGGACCACTCAGACTCGCGCTTGGCGTCGAGGTGCGTGTCCGTGATGTGCATGAACTGGTAGGGCAGCGCCTGGTCTTCGGGCTCCAAGAGGAAAGTGATGGCCGTATCAGGGGCCGCACTTCCATCGGTCCGCACAAACCACCGGGCGGTGGTCCAGCCGGTGGGGCGGGTGATGGCGATGAACGCGCCGTCAGGTTCCAGTGCAAACGTGCCGGCCCGGTCTGTCCGGGTCACGGCGCGGCCGTTGGTGACGGCGACTCCGGCTACCGGGGTCCCGGAATTGTCCGTGACGAGTCCCGTAATGGTTTTTGGCATGGTTGTCTCCCGAAAATGAGGTTCTGGCTTTGGAGCCGGGAAGTTACTGCAGGGGGTGGGGGTACAGATGGTCAGATGCGGTGGCTCGTGAGGATTTCGTGGCTGGTATCGAGGGTGGCCGGGCGGCCGGGTGATTGGTGTGCAAGGACGACGACGATCGCGTCCAGGACGGCCAGGTGGACCACGCGGCTGGTCATGGCGTCCACGCGGTAGGCCGTTTCCTGGCTGCCTGCGACCACCACGTGGTCCGAGGCGTCAGTCAGATGGGTCCCGGTGAAACTGGTGACAGCCAGGACTGCCGCACCGGCTGAACGCGCAGCTCCCGCGGCGGCAAGGGTTTCCACGGTGGAACCGGTATGAGAAATAACGAAGCAGACGTCGTCCGCCGTGAGATGGCTGGCCATGACGTGCTGCACGTGCGCGTCCGCCGGAAAAACAGCGTCAACACCGATCAGTGCCAGCCGGTAGGCCACATCCGAAGCCAGCGGTGCGGAGGTTCCGATGCCTACCACCAGCACTTTGCGGGCTCTGCCGATGATTCCGGCCATGGTGGCCACGGCCGAGTGGTCGACGTTTCCGGCTGCTGTCGCCAGCGCCTCGGCGGAACCGAGGATAACCTTCCGGCTGACGGTTTCCGAGGAGTCGTCGGCACGCACGTCCGTCGCGGCCAGTGACTGCTCCGACGGGGCCGTGCGTGTCAGCGCCAGCTTGAGGGCCTGGAAACCGGCCAGTCCCACGGTCCGGCAGAACCGCACAGCCGACGCCGTGGAGACCCCGGCCCCAGCGGCGAACTGCCCGATCGACTGGTTGATCACGGCGGAAGGGTCGTTGAGCATCGCCCGGGCAATACGAAGCTCGACGGCGGAGAAGGATGCCATGTTTTCGCGAACGGCCTCAAGCAGCTGGTCGCGGTGGGTTGGTGCCGTGAGGGCCTGGGATGTGGTCACACAAGGAATCTAAGCGCCGTATCCCAACCACGGAAGGCACCCGGGTGAACGGAGATAAAACTTTTCATGGATTGGCAGGACGCGAAACAAAGTTTCAAGTCGATGGAGGAAAGAGGCGGCGCTCCGGCCGCCAGGCCTACGGCCGGCCGGTCTCCAGAACCGACGTCAGGTCAAAGTTCACCGGTTCCTCCAGCTGGGCATAGGTGCAGGATTCAGGATCCCGGTCCGGCCGCCAACGCGAAAACTGGGCAGTGTGCCGGAACCGCTCGCCCTCCATATGGTCGTACCTGACCTCCACCACCAGCTCCGGCCGCAGCGGCACAAAGGAGAGGTCCTTGCCGGCGCTCCACCGGCTGCCCCCCGCGTTGCGCGGCGTCCGCCCGCCTTCCTCCTGCTTGGCCCAGGCCCAGGGGTGCCCGTCGAAATCCGTGACCAGCGTCTGAAGTTCCGCGAACAGCTCCTGCCGGCGCTTCATCGGGAAGGCGCCGATCACGCCCACGCTGGCCAGGCCGCCGTCGTCCTTGTACAGACCGAGCAGCAGCGAGCCGATCGCATCCGGTCCGCTCTTGTGCACCCGGTAGCCGGCCACCACACAGTCAGCCGTACGTTCGTGCTTGACCTTGAACATCACGCGTTTGTCCGGCTGGTAGCTGCCGTCCAGCGGCTTGGCCACGATCCCGTCCAGGCCCGCCCCTTCAAACTGCCGGAACCACTGCTCGGCTGTTTCCTTGTCCTGCGTCGCGGCCGTGAGGTGGACGGGCGCTTTACTTCCGGCGAGCGCTTTTTCCAGTGCGGCCCGCCGCTCGGCGAAGGGCCGGCCGGTGTAGTCGTCGTCGCCCAGGGCCAGCAGGTCAAAGGCCACAAACTTGGCTGGAGTCTGTTCGGCGAGGAGCTTCACGCGGCTGGCGGCCGGGTGGATGCGTTGCTGCAGGGCGTCGAAGTCCAGCCGGTCACCGGAGGCGCCCACCAGGACAATCTCCCCGTCCAGCACGCAGCGGGGCGGCAGGTTCTCCTTGAGGGCTTCGACAAGCTCGGGAAAGTACCGGGTCATGGGCTTCTCGTTGCGGCTGCCGATCTC
>DIZT01000197.1:10864-11276 GCA_002427975.1 Micrococcaceae bacterium UBA6021
GGAACCCGTCCCACTTGGGCTCATAGCTGAGGGCTCCGTCCGGCATCCCGCTGACGGCCTTGGCGAGCATGGGCGGGACGGGAGGCATCACGGGAAGTTGCATAGTGCCCATTCTTGCCCGGGAGGCCCGCCGGCGGTAGGCCTTTGGCGCCAGCCTGATATCGGCGGGCACACGCCAACCCGGGTTCCAGCCCGTACTCGTGCCAGTGCCGCGACGCTGTGACATGATCAACCATGCGCGCTATGCAACACTCCAGCAAACTCCAGAACGTCCGGTATGAACTCCGTGGGCCGATCCTCGAGGCAGCCAAGAACATGGAGGCCGAGGGGCACCGGATCCTCAAGATGAACCTGGGCGATACCGCACCGTTCGGCTTGGAGGCGCCGGAGTCCGTGGTGGTGGACATGATCC
>DIZT01000197.1:11500-11687 GCA_002427975.1 Micrococcaceae bacterium UBA6021
GCAGTACTACCAGACCCGCGGCCTCATGCAAATCGGCGTGGAGGACATCTTCATCGGCAACGGGGTCAGCGAACTGATTTCGATGTGCCTGCAGGCCTTTATGGAAAACGGCGACGAAATCCTGGTCCCGGCACCGGACTACCCCCTGTGGACTGCCGCCGTGACGTTGACCGGCGGCAAGCCAGTG
>DIZT01000194.1:0-1546 GCA_002427975.1 Micrococcaceae bacterium UBA6021
GTGGTCGGTGACCTGTTCCAAGAGTTACTCCTCATCGAGTACGAAATCGTATACGAACTACTATTGTCCGAGAATCGTCGTCCGTCAACCCCTGGCGCGGATCCGATCCTCGTCGGATTCTGCTCCATCATCCAGCCCTTCCCTCGCGCCAGGGCCGCAGTTCCGGGCGTGCTCGCGCGCCGCCGTCGAATGATTGAGCAGAATCCGTCGGCGTCTGCCAGGGCGCCGTTCGCAGGGGCTGGTTGTGGCGTGCGTCACGGCTGCCGTATAATTCCACTTCAGGGCACAATTCATATATGGAACGTCGAGTTCTATTATCGAACAGAAGTGCCAACCAGACAACGAAGCGAGGAAAGCCCGTGCAGTTCCATCACCACGGTTACGTATCCGGTGACCCGCGGGTCCAGCCAGCCGCCGGCGTCGGCCTGGACAGGCCCGCCGAACTTCCCGACGACGTTGACGTGCTCATTGTGGGCACCGGCCCCGCGGGCATGCTCACAGCCGCCCAGCTGTCCCGATTCCCGGGCGTTACCACGCGTATCGTGGAGCGCCGCGCGGGGAGGCTCGTCATCGGTCAGGCAGACGGCATCCAGGCCCGGAGCGTCGAGACGTTCCAGGCCTTCGGCTTCGCGGAGCGGATCATCGCTGAGGCGTACCACATCACCGAAATGGCGTTCTGGAAGCCGGACCCCGCCGACCATTCCCGCATCGCCCGCGCAGCCCGCACGCTGGACGACCCCACAGGCATCAGCGAGTTCCCGCACCTCATCGTCAACCAGGCCCGAGTGCTGGACTACTTCGTCGAGTACATGGCCAACGCGCCAACGCGCATGTCGCCCGACTACGGCTATGAGTTCCGCAGCCTCGAGGTGGGCGAAGGGGAGTACCCGGTCACCGTGACGTTCGTCCATACCGCCGGCCCCCACGAGGGCCAGGAGCGGGTTGTCCGGGCCAAGTACGTGGTCGGCGCGGACGGCGCACGGAGCAAGGTGCGGGAATCGATCGGCTGCACGATGGCCGGCGACCAGGCCCATCACGCGTGGGGGGTCATGGACGTACTCGCCGTCACGGACTTCCCCGACATCCGCACAAAATGCGCCATCCAGTCCGGCGCAGGCGGCAGTATCCTGCTGATCCCCCGCGAAGGCGGCCACCTCTTCCGCATGTACGTGGACCTTGGCGAGGTTCCGGCTGATGACCGTGGAACCGTGCGCAGCACCACCATCGAACAGATCATCGGCCACGCGAACGCCATCCTTCACCCCTACACACTCGATGTCCGCAACGTTGCCTGGCACAGCGTGTATGAGGTCGCCCATCGCCTCACGGACAGGTTCGACGACGTCCTGCCGGACCAGCGCGGGACGCGCACACCGCGCGTGTTCATCACCGGCGACGCCTGCCATACGCATAGCGCCAAGGCGGGCCAAGGCATGAACGTCTCCCTGCAGGACGGCTTCAACCTCGGCTGGAAGCTTGGGCACGTGCTTGAAGGCCGCAGCCCGGCCAGCCTGCTGGCCACGTATTCGGCCGAGCGCCAGGTCGT
>DIZT01000194.1:1635-7351 GCA_002427975.1 Micrococcaceae bacterium UBA6021
ACAGCCGACGGCGGGACAGCAGGCGCCGCCGTCGGCCGTCGGCGACTTCGCCGAGTGGATCGCGAACTCACCGGAATCGCCGCTGGCCGCGACGCCGTCGGGCGCTGACCGTGACGCGTGGTTCGACGTGAAGGTGATCTACCAGCAGGACCACGCAAGTGTTGATATCGGTGCCGTTCCGGCGGCGTTCAAACCGTCCGTCGGGCCATACCAGCTGACGGACTACGAGAAGGTCTACGCCACCGATCCGTCCGCCGATATCTTCGAGCTCCGCGGCCTCGACCGCGGCGGCGTTGTGGTGGTGGTTCGCCCGGACCAGTACGTGGCGAACGTCCTGCCCTTGGGCGCGACGGCGGAACTAGCGGCGTTTTTCGCGGCCCTCCTCCCTGTTCGCCAGTCCAGGCAGGCATGACCGGCCGGCCATTGGTCCGCGGACCCCTGTTTCGGGCCGTGTCCTACCATGAGATTTCATGGCTGAACAAGAACACACGCGGCGCACTGCAGGGGGACCGCCGAAGAAGCTGATCCCACGCACTGAGCTGGGCGGCACGGACCGGCGGCCCGACGTCTACGACTTCGGGAACCGCCCTACGGTGGTGGCCTGGATCGCGGAGAACCTCGGCTGGTTCTACGTCCTCACGTTGCTGTGGTGATCAGGTTTGTGCTGTGGGCGGCGCTGTCCAAGGAAGGCTCGGTCCGGCTGCGGGAGGGTTGTGGCGCCTGCGGGAGACGGCGACCGCGCGGACGGCCGCGTCAAGCAGTGGGGCGGCCGGGCATCAGGCAGTGACTGTTTGCGCGGTCCGGAACCCCGCAGCGGCATAAACGCCCAGGATCCGTACCTCGGTGGTGAAGAAATCCAGCTCCTCAAGGGCCAGGCGTAACGGCAGGTCCTCGGGGTGCCCTTCGACGTCCGCCATGAACATGGTGGCGGCGAATTCGTCGCCCACCATGTAGCTCTCCAGCCGCGTCATGTTCACGCCGTTCGTGGCGAACCCGCCCAGCGCCTTGAACAGCGCCGAGGGGACGTTCCGGACACGGAACACAAAGCTGGTCACTGCCGGCCCGGGCAGCTCTTCCCGGGTGGGCAGGTCCTTTTCCCGCGCCAGGACCACAAAGCGGGTGGTGTTGGACGGGTTATCCTCGACCCGCGACGCGAGCACCTCCAGACCGTAGATCTGCGCCGCGAGCGGGGGAGCGAGGGACAGCTTGGTGGGATCGTTCCATTCCCGGACCTCCCGGGCGGAACCGGCGGTGTCCCCGGCAATAACCGGCCGCAGCCCGGCCGCACGGATGAGGCGGCGGCACTGGCCCAAGGCGTGGATGTGGCTGTGGACCTCGGTGGCGGCCTCGATGGAGCTGCCCGGGATGCCCAAGAGGTCAAAGTGGATGGGCAGGAAGAACTCGCCCACGATCTGCAGATGGGACTGCGGCAGCAGGACGTGGATGTCCGCCACGCGGCCTGCGATCGAGTTCTCAATGGGAATCATCGCCAGCGCCGCCTCACCGCTGGAGACCAGCTCGAAAGCGTCCTCGAAGCTGGCGCAGGGAACGCTTTCCAGCTCGGGGAACATCTGCATGCACGCAATATTGGAGTTGGCGCCGGGCTCACCCTGGTACGCAATCTTCTGGGCCATGGTCCGTATGGTTTCACGGCAGGCGCCCACCCACCCAACTGGCTCGCATTTAACGTCGCCATTCGGGCGTTTCACGACGTTAAATGCGAGCTACTTTGGGGTGACGCGGAGCCAGACGTACTGATACGGCGCAAGCGTCACGCCGTCGTCGAGCCTTAAAACGGTTTCGGTGAGGAGGTCGACGGCGATGGGCGAGTACCCGGAGAACGTCACCGCGTCCAGGTGCTGGGGGCCGTCGCCGAAATTTGCGAGCACCAATACCGTCGTTGAATCGCCGGGGCGCTGGTAGCCCAGCACTCCCGGGGTGTTGGTGTGGAAACCGATGAGCCCGGTGCCCCCCAGCTCCGGAGTCCCCGCTCGCACCTCGACCATCCGCCGCAGGCCTTTGAAGATTGCACCTTCGGGCGTGGTCGGGTCGTGGCGGCGGGCGTACTTGTCCGCAGGAAAATGCGGCCGGTGCACCCAGCGGCTGTCGGCGTCGTGCCCTTCCTCCATGGCGTACTGGTAATCGTTGAGCTGGCCTACTTCGTCCCCGAGATAAAGCAGGGGGATGCCGCCGGAACTGAACGCGACCGAGTGGGCCAACAGGATTCTTGCCACCGACGGCTCCCGTTCCTCCTCCAACCCGCAGAGCGACGCGGTGGTGCCGGAAATCCGGCAATCACCTGTGCGCGGGTTGTCCTGGAACGGCACGCCCCGGGCGAAGCTGCCCGGGAACCGGTTGACGTAGAACGCGTTCAGAAACCGGCGGTGGTCAAAGCCGTTGATGCCAAGCTCCGCCGCGTCCTCGTCGGCGAAGGTCCAGCCGATGTCGTCGTGGCTGCGGACGTAGTTGACCCAGGACGTGCCGGCGGGAATGTTGTGGCGGCGCTCCAGGGCTTGGGCGAGCAGCGCGACGTTGCGCGTGGCCAGCGACTCCCAGATGAGGGCCATCTGCAGCGGATTGTAGGAAATCTGGCACTCGGCCGGATCGATGTAGCGCGCAACGTCGTCGGGGTGCACAATCGCCTCGGACTTGAACAGCAGCGACGGCGCCGCGAGCCGGCACACCGCGTTGAACGCGCGCAGCAGCGTGTGGGCCTGGGGCAGGTTCTCGCAGGGCGTGCCAAGCTGTTTCCAGATGAACGCCACCGCATCCATGCGCAGGATGTTCACGCCCTGGTTGGCCAGGAACAGCATTTCGCCGGCCATTGCACGGAACACGGCGGGGTTGGCGTAGTTCAAGTCCCACTGGTAGGTGTGGAAGGTGGCCCAGACCCACCGGCCGTCCGGCTGTTGGACAAACGACCCGGGGTGGTCGTCCGGGAAAATCTCCCTGACGGTTCGCTCGAAGGCATCCGGCATGGTCCGGTCCGGGTAGATCCAGTAGAAGCCGCTGTATTCCGGGTCGCCTTCCGCTGCCCGCCGGGCCCACTGGTGCTCATTGGACGTGTGGTTGAAGATGAAGTCAACTACCAGGCTGATGCCGCTGCCCCGGAGTTCGGCGGCAAGCGTGCG
Organism: Micrococcaceae bacterium UBA6021; assembly: GCA_002427975.1. Lineage (GTDB taxonomy): Bacteria > Actinomycetota > Actinomycetes > Actinomycetales > Micrococcaceae > Arthrobacter. The sequence goes on from DIZT01000194.1 coordinate 4,767, forward strand.
GAGCTGGTCCATGGTGCCAAGCTTCGGGTTGACTTCCCGGTAGCTGGAGACCGCATAGCCGCCGTCAGAGAAGGGCTCGGGCGCCAGGAACAGCGGCATCAGGTGGAGGTAGGTCAGGCCCAGCTCCTTGAAATACGGGATCCGGGCGCGGACGCCGTCGAGATTTTCCGCATAGCGGTCCACATAGCAGACACCACCGAGCATGGCGTTGGACTGGAACCAGGTTATGTTGCCCTCGCGGTTGGCGTCGCCCTCGCGTTCAGCGTCCAGCGACTTCAACTCCGGCGGCCGGTCCTGCCAAGAGCGGGCGCACTGCAGGACCAGAGCGGTGAGCTGCTCCAGCCAGTCAGCCCGGGAGCTGTAGAGGGAATGGAAGAGCCGGTACAGGGCGGGGAAATGCCGGTCCAAGCGCCGTTGGAACTCTCGGTCCGGATCCGTTCTGGCGAGGTCAAGTTCGCGCTCGAGAGCGCGCAGGACGCGCTCTTGCGCCGTATCCACCTCAGTGACTTGCTCGTGCATGGCGACTACCCCTCGCTGCCCGCGGCCGGCTGAACGCGCCGGTTACCTGCCGGCTGGTGCTGAGGGAAGTATGCCACGGCCGCTGCCCGCCTGACAGGTGTTCCGTTGCCGTTCGCCGCGGGGTGTGCCGCGCGTACCGCTCATGGCGGGCGTACGGGGGGCGTATGGCGGCCGCTGCAGAAAGTTCAGCAAGAGCAATCGTTGACATCTTGTTGTGTTGAATATTCAATGAAATTGAGGAGACGGTGTGGACGCGCGGCTTGAAACCATCCGGAATACGGTATTGGCGCGGAACCCCGGCGAGGCCGAATTCCACCAGGCGGTTACCGAGGTTTTCGAGAGCCTTGGCCCCGTCCACGACCGTCACCCTGAGCTGATCGAAGCCGCCATCCTGGAGCGGCTCTGCGTGCCCGAACGCCAGATCATCTTCCGCGTGCCGTGGACCGACGACTCCGGCCGCGTTCAGATCAACAGGGGCTTCCGGGTTGAATTCAACTCTGCCCTCGGCCCCTACAAGGGTGGCCTGCGTTTCCACCCGTCTGTTTACCTGGGCATTGTGAAGTTCCTCGGCTTCGAGCAGATCTTCAAGAACGCCCTCACCGGCATGCCCATCGGCGGCGGCAAGGGCGGCTCGGACTTCGACCCCCGCGGCCGCAGCGACGCCGAAGTGATGCGGTTCTGCCAGTCGTTCATGACCGAGCTGTACCGCCACATCGGCGAGTACACCGATGTACCGGCCGGCGACATCGGCGTCGGCGGCCGCGAAATCGGCTACCTCTTCGGGCAGTACAAGCGCATCACCAACCGCTACGAATCCGGCGTCCTCACCGGCAAGGGCATGTCCTGGGGCGGTTCCCTGGTGCGGCCGGACGCCACGGGCTACGGCACTGTCATCTTCACCCAGGAAATGCTGAAAACCCGCGGATCGTCCTTCGACGGGCAGCGCGTGGTGGTGTCCGGCTCCGGCAACGTGGCCATCAACGCCATCGCCAAGGCGCAGACGCTGGGCGCCAGCGTGGTGGCCTGCTCCGACTCCTCCGGCTACATCGTGGATGAGGCGGGAATCGACGTCGCACTTCTCCGCGAGATCAAGGAAGCCGAGCGCGGACGGCTTAAGGAGTAGGCTCTGCGCCGTTCCGGCGTTTCCTATGTGGAAGCCGGTTCGGTGTGGGATGTCGACGCAACGGTGGCGCTGCCGTGTGCCACGCAGAACGAACTCGACGGCGTTGCTGCCGCCCGCCTGGTCCGCAACGGCCTGGTTGCCGTTGGCGAAGGCGCCAACATGCCCTCCACCCGTGAAGCCGTCTCGGTGTTCCAGGATGCCGGCGTGCTGTTCGGGCCGGGCGAGGCCGCCAACGCTGGGGGCGTAGCGACGTCGGCGCTTGAGATGCAGCAGAACGCCAGCCGCGACTCCTGGTCTTTTGAGCACACCGAACAGCGGCTCACCGAGATCATGGTGGGAATTCACCACCGTTGCGCTTCAACCGCGGACGAGTACGGAGACCCCGGCAACTACGTGCTGGGCGCCAACATCGGCGGCTTCGTCAAGGTGGCTGACGCCATGCTGGCACAGGGGCTCATCTAGCGCACGCACCCCATGACCGGACTCAGGTTGGACTGGTTGAGGTCACATGATCCCGACGGGTACCCCAAGCGGGAGGATCGTCGGGTAACGGGCTGGCGGACACCACGGATACCTGGTCGTCAGGGAACAGTTCGTCCGGCACCAGATCTTCTGGGCACGTGGGGTTGTGTCCCACATGGAAGTCGGGCTTTCGGCCAGGTGGAATTTCCTGAGCAGCGACTAAGTCTGGCCAGGTGGGTGGTTCCCAGTCGGGGTGTTCGCTTTGGTAGTGCCGTCCGGACGGTGAGGTCCAGCCTGGTGGTTCGTTGGCGCTGGCCGCGGTGGGTGTCCAGCCGGTGGTGTGACGCAGCCGGTGATGCCGGGGGCACGGTTGGCCGAGATTCTTGATCCCGGTGGTGCCGCCGTGGGCCCACGCGAGCAGGTGGTCTGCCTCGTTATCCAGGGACTGGTTGCTGCACCCGGGGAACGTGCATTTCCCGTC
>DIZT01000195.1:0-136 GCA_002427975.1 Micrococcaceae bacterium UBA6021
GCGGGTAGCCGTGGATCAGGACAACGGGCTGGCCGGCCCCGTGGTCCTCGTAGTAGAGCTCGACGTCGGTGGTGTTCTCGGTTCCAACGGTGACGAATGCCATCTCGGCGGTCCTTTCGAAGCTTCGGAATCAGAT
>DIZT01000195.1:229-6950 GCA_002427975.1 Micrococcaceae bacterium UBA6021
TTTCGAAGCTTCGGAATCAGATTCATTCCCTACTCTAGGACCCCGGGCGCCCCGCCACTGCTGTGGCTACTTGGACGGTTGGGGCAGCTCGCAGGCAATCTGCGGGTTGACCCCCAGGTAGTTCAGGGGCCCGGCGACGATGGTCACGGCCACCGTTCCCGCTTGGGCGCAGGACCCGGGAGCCCCCCCGAAGTAGCCTCGCTGCCAGGCGGCAAGTCCTCCGATGATCAGCCAGATGACAATCAGTGCTCCGAGAAACTTCATGGTGTCCTCCCATGGCCGTGGCCGCCTGTGCGTTCAAGTATGCGCCGTTAACCGGATTCCAGACACCTCCCCCACCCCCAGGACGCTCTCTCACTTCCTGCAGGAAAATCCCAAACCCTCTCTCACTTTTCGCAACCCCAAAACCGGTTCAGGTGACGGTGCTGTCGCCGCTGCCGGTGGTCACCGTGGAGATGGTGATGTTGGAGCTGTCCGACACGTAGGAGGTGTCTGTGGTGACGGCGGAGGTGGAGCCGGAATGGGTGGCGGTGTCCGCCGTCGTGCCTTACTGCTGCCGCTGTGGGGCCGAATCCTTGCAGGCGGGGACATCCGCCGGGCAGAGCCGCAGCGCGAGCTCGCGCAGTTCCTTCGGGTGGAACGGCTTGGTCAGGTAGGCGGCGGCGCCGGAAGCCATTCCGGCGAGGATGTCGTCTTCTTCCGACCTGGCGGTGAGGAACAGCAGGGGAGCCTTGCTCAAAGCGCGAATGGCCCGGGCAACGATGTGACCGTCCATGTCCGGCAGGCCAAGGTCCAGGGTGATCAGAGAAACCGAGGGTTCGGCCGCCGCGGCAATTCCTTCCGCGCCATTGGCAACCGCACGCACGTCAAAGCCTGCGCGGGTCAGGACCACCGTGATCAGACTGCTGATATCATCGTTGTCTTCGATGACAAGACAGACGCGTTTTGTTTCCATGAAAGCCCCTCAGCCCGCTTTGCCACCAGTGTACGGGCTGGAGAGGAGGAAAACCGCCATAAAGTCATATTCCGCAAACCGCCCGCCCGCCGGCCGTCTGACTGAGTGCCGGCCGGGCGTCGGCCGCGCGGCCCGGGTTCAACCGTCGTAGTGAGTCCGGGCCGGCCCCTGGCCCAGCGAATTCACCACTGCCGCCGCGACGTTGTGCAGCTTGGAATTGCGGGTGCTGGACGCCGCTTTGAGAAGCTCGAAAGCCTCCTGCTGGCTGCAGCGGTTCTGGGCCATGATGATGCCGACCGCCATGTCGATCACGGTGCGTGACTCCAGGGTGGCACGCAGGTGCGCCGCCGTCTCGCTGTAGTGCGCGAAGCGCACGGCCAGCCGCAGGGCCAGAGAGGTCTGGCGGACGAAGTCCTCCGCGGTTTTCAGCACGCGGCCCTCGAAGCGGCTGGTCCGGTGGGAATAGAGGAGAAGGGTGGCTTTGGTTTCCCCCTCCAGCCGGAACGGGATAGCCAGGACTGACCGGATGCCCTGGTGCAGGACGGCATCGCAGTACTCGGGCCAGCGTGCGTCCTCTTTCACATCGGGAACATGGACGGTGACCTGGTCCAGCGACGCAGCCATGCCCGGGCTTTGCTCGGACTGGTATTCAAGCTGGCTGACGGCGCGGGCGGCGGCGCCGCTGCTGGCAATAGTGGCCGCCTTGCGCTGACGCAGGAGAGTGATGCCGCACAGCACTTCGTCGCCGGGTTCGGAAAGATTGCTCGCCGAAACGCGGGCGAGCTCGTCCAGGAACTCCTCAACATCGGAGCTATTGAGGAGTTCCTCGTGCAGGTGTTCAGTGATTGATGTAGCTGATTTTGCTGTTGACTCGCTGGCCACGGTTCCTGGTGCCATTCGCTCAGGTCAAAAGAGCCGGCAACTCCCCGCGCAACCTGCCAAGGAGGCAAAAGGTGGCGACGGTCACTGGATCGACGAACTGTCCAACGGCCTGCTGCTAAACCGATAACCAGAAGTATATACAGGCCAGAGGCTCGGGAAGCGCCATTGGACGGCCTGGCCGCCGTGTTAGCGGGGAGCAATTGAGCACTACTTGGATTGCGTGCGCGGGTACAGCCAGAAGATCCAGGTTCGGGGTCGTGTGGTTTGAAACTACAAGGAATGTGGCATGTCCCAGAACGTCCGTTCCAGACGACTGAGCGCGCCGGAAGTCCCGGGCTTCGTCGACGAAAAACTGAGTACTCCGCCCCTAACAAAGAGGTCATGTCAGAAGTGGCCCGAAAAAGTCCAGTACTGATACGCGTTGTTTGGGATCCCGAGGGCCGGGGAGTATGGGCCTCATCGATCAGCCGGAAGTAAGTTCCCTTAGTGGTCTCCGAGGGCTGTGCGTCTCACCATCTGTCTTTACCCCAGCCAAACGGAGTCTTACTCATGCGCAAAATGACCAAGAAGAACAAGGTTCTCGCAGCCGCCGGTGCATTGGCACTGGTAGCAGGCGGCGGCGGCGCTGCCTACGCCTACTGGACCACCACCGGTGCAGGTTCGGGCACGGCCACGAACTCGGCAGGCGGTGGCACAGTCACCCTGCACGCGAACTTCACAGGAGGGCTTACCCCCGGAGACAGCCGCGCAGTGACCTACACGGCTGACAACGCCGACCCCAACACCAGCACCAACGTGGGGGTGCTGACCGCCACCGTTACCACCGACAAAGCGGGTTGCCTGGCCATCTGGTTCCCTGTCACCGCTGATACCAGCAGCACCACCGTGGCGAAGAACTCAACAGGCACCTCTGTGGGCAGCGGAACCCTGACGTTCACTGACCTTGCCGGTACGGACCAAAGCGCCTGCAAGGGCGCCGTCGTGACCATCACCGTGGGCAGCGTCTAACAGTCTTCGCCGGCGGGGAGGAGCAGAACCTCCCCGCTGGCGAATTCCACCTCCTCCCGCTCAACTCAGATCAGGTCAGAAGGGCTGAACGTGCAGAACGAATCTGGGTACTTCCGCACATTCTTGCGAAGAACCACCACGGTAGCGAAGGTGCTGCTGGTGGGTCTGGTGGTGATGCTCGTTTCGGCGGACACCATCGTCGCGGCCAGCCAGGGCGGGAGCCAGGGCACCAACGCAAAGGGCATCATCATCCAGGTGAATCCCTCCAGCCGGACGGTTGACCGGGGCGACCCGGCCAGCTATTCGGTGTCCCTGACCTCCACCAACGGGTTCAACGGCAGCGTCACCCCCACCGTCTCGGGCCTGCCGGCGAGTACGACGGCGGCCTTCGCGCCGACGTCGGTCGCGCTCGGTGCGGGCAAAACCGCCACAGTCACATTCATGGTGGCGACGTCGGCCACCACCCCGGACGGCAAAGCGGACCTGACCATCGCCACCGCAGCCGGCGCAAGCCAGGCTGACGCCGTCGTCGTCCAGCTCTACGTCCAGTGGTCCAAGAAGACCTTCAGCATCTCCGGAAACCTGGGCACACAGCTCACTCCGGGAGTCACCGTGCCGCTCAATCTTTCCATTGCCAATCCGAACAACAAGAGCTTGGCGCTGACCAGCCTGTCCGTCTCCATTACAGGCGTCACCCGGACGCAGTCTGCGGTGACGGCGGCCCTTCCCTGCACGGCCTCGGACTACGTGGTGACCAATTACAGCGGTTCCTATCCGCTCACGGACCCCGCGGGTTCCAGCTCGCTCCAGTCACTGGGCGTCCCCCCGGCACTGTGGCCCAAAATCGCCATGCTGGACACCACTGTGAACCAGGACGGCTGCAAGGGGGCTACCCTCCAGCTCGCCTACTCCGGAGCAGGAGAAGGGAACTGACGTGACACGATCACTAAAAAGGTCCTCCACACGGTTGGCTGCCAGGACTGCGGCAGCAACCATCACCCTCTGCCTCGTCACGGGCGCGGGCGGAGCGTACGCCTACTGGGCCACGGTGGGTGCCGGATCGGGGACCGCCGCCAACGGCACCATGGCAACCGTCAGCGTGGAAGCACTCGTGGCAGGCGACATCCCGCAGACCACCCTCGTCCCGGGCAGCACCGCCGATGTTGCTGTCCGGGCGCACAACCCCAACGGTTATGCCGTCCAGGTCTATGCCATCCGCGGCAACGGGGCCGTGACGGCGGATGCCAACCATCCTGGCTGCACCACCACCGGCGTGACGTTCGTTGATCCTGCTGCACCGCTGGCCCCGGCGGTCAGGATTCCGGCGAATTCGTCGGTCCTGATCACACTGCCGGGCGCCGCCACCATGTCCACAGCGTCATCGTCAGGTTGCCAGGGCGCAACGTTCAGTCTGCCTGTCACTTTGGAGGCACGGAAATGAGCCGCCCCATCCAGACCCCGCCGCAAGTACGGCAGCCGGGGCCGCGCCGTAAGGCCCGCATTGCCGGCGTTGCGGCAGCAGCACTCGTCATTTCCTGGGGTGCCCCCGCGGCCAACGCCTACTGGCAGACCTTGGGCAGCAACCCCGGCGGGGCCACGGCCGATTCCATCCTGGCGGTGGCCGCGCCCACACCGTCCGCTGCGGCAGGTGCCGCCGTCGTCAGTTGGGTGCAAAGCACGACGGCGGCGGGCCGGCCGGTCTCCGGCTACACCGTTGCCCGCTACCCGTCGGCGACCGGCGGCGTCATGGTTGCCGCCGGAGGAGCCTGCGCTGGAACAATCACAACGCTGACCTGCAGCGAGGCCGCCCTTCCTGCCGGCACTTGGTACTACACCGTCACCCCGCTCCTGGCATCGTGGGCAGGCCCGGAATCAGCGCGAAGCGGGGGAGTAGCAGCTGGAGATACCACCGCTCCGGACGCGCCAACGATCAGCGCTCCCACGATCGTGAACATCGCAAATGCTTCCAGCGTCCCTGTCAGTGGCGCCGCTGAGGCAGGCTCTTCAGTGACAGTCACAGTCACAGATTCCGCTACCCCGCAACACACTGCTACCCAGATATTGTCAACGAATGCTGCGGGGCAGTGGACCGCAGCGAACTTCAACCTCTCTACGTTCAAAGACGGAACCATCACCTACACCGCCACCGCAAAGGATGCGGCCGGAAACGTGAGCGCGGCACGTTCGGCGCAGTCAACCAAGGACACGGTGGCGCCCTCCGTCTCGGTCGGGGGTGTTGTCCTCTCCAACGGTGGCGGAGTCCAGTTCACGCCTGACGCTGGCGACAAGCTCGTGGTGACGTTCTCGGAGCCGCTGCTTCCCTCAAGCATTTGCGGCAATTGGACGAGCTCTTCCGGCAGCCAGACGGTGAACGGCACCGTCACCATCGCCGGCGGCAACGCCCTGAGCTTCATCACTACCGACCCTGGATGCCCTGCAGTCAGGTTCGGGTCGGTGGCGCTCAACGCCAGCTACTCAGCGGGAGGTAATCTGACCTTCAATTCATCCCTGGCATGGAACCCCGCCACCTCACAACTCACCGTCACCCTCGGCAGTTTGACGGGTGGCAGTCCGATAATAAAGAACGGAAACGTCATGCCAACCTACACCCCATCCTCCGGGCTGACCGATGGTGCCGGTAATCCGCTTCCGGTGGGACCCGTCCCAGGGACCAACTCCAAGTTCTAACCTCCCCTCAATCCAACACCAGCCTCCCGGAGCCCTCCCGGAGGCTGGTGTTGTGTGGCGGTTATGGGCAGAATGAAACTCACGTTGGCGCTGCCGGCTGTGGACCCGAGACCAGCCGGCAATGACGCCGCGGAGGGACAGAACATGACAAGACTGCTCATCATCGGGCCGCCCGGATCGGGGAAAGGCACCCAGGCGGTGCACATCGCCCGGCACTTCAGCATCCCCACGGTATCCACGGGCGAGATTTTCCGGACCAACGTCGGCCAGGAGACGCCGCTGGGCCGGGAAGCCGCCAAATATCTCGACGACGGTGCTCTTGTCCCGGACCATCTCACCAATGCCCTGGTCAAGGACCGCCTACTCGACGCCGATCTGCAGCCCGGTTTCCTGCTGGACGGGTACCCCCGCACCGCGCCCCAGGTCATGGAACTGGACAACATCCTGGCCTCGCAGGGCCACCGCCTCGACGCCGTCGTGGAACTCCGTGCCCCGGACTCCGAACTGGAGCAGCGGATGCTGCAACGGGCCAAGGAACAGGGCCGGAAGGACGACACCATCGAGGTGTTCCGGCGCCGGCTGGACCTTTACCACCGCGAAACCCACGAAGTCGTAGCGGTCTATGCAGGCCGGGGAATGGTGGTTTCAGTGGACGGCAGCGATGACCCCGGCGCCATCACCGCACGGGCCATTGCCGCCGTCGAAAAGTTTCTAGCAGCAGGAGTGACACCATGAAAATTGCAGTAACGGGCGGAAGCGGAAAGCTGGGGCGGCATGTCGTCCGCAGGCTCACCGAGGAGGGCCACCAGGTGATGAACCTGGACAGGACCGGGGAAAGGAGCCCGGGGCTTGCCATCGTGGACCTGCGCAACTACGGGCAGGTCCTGGATGTGCTCTTCAGCCTTGACAGCAGGCACTCCGGGTTCGACGCCGTCGTCCACTTGGGAGCCGTACCCGCACCGGGCCTCATGCCGGACGCCGCCACGTTCGAGAATAATATGCTGTCCACCTACAACGTCTTCCAGGCGTGCCGGCGGGCCGGGATCAAGAAGGTGGTCTATGCCTCCAGTGAGACGGTGCTGGGACTGCCGTTCGACGTCGACCCTCCCTACATCCCGGTGGATGAGGAATACCCGGCCCGGCCGGAAAGCACCTACTCGCTGGTAAAGCACCTCGAGGAGCAGATGG
>DIZT01000203.1:0-1109 GCA_002427975.1 Micrococcaceae bacterium UBA6021
CATATTGTCAAAACCCGCAGGCGTTGACAGAAGTCAAGTGGATACTCCCAGGTTCGCACCGGCAGAGGGGTGCGGCAGCCCGTGGGAGCCGTCGGCTGTGTCCTGAAACCCGTTGTTCTACACGCCACAACCAGGTGCCGACCAATGGAATTGCGGGAAGCCGGATCAGAGAATCCGAAGCCTGCCCTGCTCATCATTGGCGGTCTTGAAACAAGCCACCGGACCGGAGTCCGAATGTGGGTCGGCCTCCAGCCACGTTCATTCTCTCACACCCGGGCTGAAAGACAGCTGAACCAAAGGCAATGAATCAGTCCGTGAGGCCCCGGCTGGGTACTCCCTCCAGCCACCGGCGTTACAATCGGGGCAAGGAGCACCCGACGCAAAGGACGCCACACACCATGCCCAGCATTTCCTCCCGCGGCACTGACACGACGGCCGCCTCCCCTGCGGCAGGACCGTTGCCCGCCACGCACGGGACCGTGCCGCCGATGGCCCGAGACCGGCCCTTTGGCTGGCTGATGGTCATCACGGGCGTCGTCGGCTGGCTGGCCTCGGGAGGACTGGTCCTGGAGAAGCTTGAGGTCCTCAAGGATCCGAACCACGTTACCGTCTGCGACGTCAATCCCTGGATCTCCTGTGGCCTGGTGATGAAGACCTGGCAGAGCTCGGTGTTCGGGTTCCCCAACATGTTCATGGGCATCGTGGCGTTCGCCATCATCATCACCGTTGGGATGGCACTGCTGTCCGGCGCCACCTTCGCCCGTTGGTACTGGCTGGGGCTGCAGGCCGGTGTCACCCTGGGCTTCGCGTTTGTGGTGTGGCTCTGGTCCCAGGCCCTGTACGTGATCCACATCCTGTGCCCGTTCTGCATGGTGGTGTGGGCCGCGATGATTCCACTGTTCGTCTGGGTCACCATCAGGAACATCACGCAGGGCGCCATCCCGGTCCCGGCCGGCGTGGCCCGCGTGCTGGGCGCCTCGGGCTGGATCATCACCGCGTTGCTGTACGTGGCAGTCATCGCCACCATCTTCTTCGCCTTCATCCAGGTGTTCGCCGGAACCTCCGGCTTCTAGGATTGCCCTGACCACCGCGAGGTGACAGTTAAGGCC
>DIZT01000203.1:1160-7893 GCA_002427975.1 Micrococcaceae bacterium UBA6021
ATTGGCCTTAACTGTCACCTCGATGAGGCAGGTGGGTGCAGGACTTAGCCCTGGAACCAGATCTTGATTTCGCGCTCGGCCGAGTCCACGGAGTCGGAGCCGTGGACCAGGTTCTGCTGGACCTTCAGGCCCCAGTCGCGGCCGAAGTCGCCGCGGATGGTGCCGGGCGCCGCCGTGGTGGGATCGGTGGTGCCGGCCAGGGACCGGAAGCCTTCAATAACTCGGTGGCCTTCGAAGATCGCGGCCACCACCGGTCCGCTGAGCATAAATTCCACGAGCGGCTCGTAGAACGGCTTGCCCGCGTGCTCTTCGTAGTGCTGCTCCAGCAGTTCCCGGCTGGCGTTTACCTTCTTCAGTTCGGCCAGGGCGTAGCCCTTGGCCTCAATGCGGCCCAGGATGGCGCCGCTGAGGTTGCGGGCAACGCCGTCGGGCTTGATCAGTACCAGGGTGCGCTCAATGGTCATAGCTGCTCCAATGCGTAAGCGGGGGTTGGGTTTCGGAACAATTCTACGAGGCTGGAGGGGCGTCCCCGTTCACCGCATTCCACTCGGCCTGTGCCCGTTCGCGCTGCGCGGCCTCGGAATCAATCCTGATGCCGGTGCGGATTCCGTACCACCAGGCCAGGCCGAACAGCGCGCCCACCAGGAACATCATGGGTTCAACGATGCCGGTGAGGATCAGCACAATCTGCAGGATCCAGCCGAGCGCCACGCCCCACGGCTTGGACAGCACGGCGCAGGCCAGGATCATCAACACGCTGAGGGCAATGCCTATCCCCAGGATCAGCGCCGGCGGAAACTCCCCCCGCTTGAGTCCGAAAACGGCCAGCGTTGCGAAGAACACCACAAACGCCTCAAGCAGCAGGACAGTCGAGGCAAACATGACCTTGGTGGACCGGCGCTTCTTGGGCATCCCCGGGCGCCATTCACGCTGGGCTTTTGTCAGCTTGGCCACGGCTAGGCCTCCGTCTTTCCGAGTAGGATCCGGGCTTCCGCTACCAGGGTGATGGACCCGGTCACCAGCACGCCGCCGGAGAGGTCATCGTTGGCTTCGGCACGTTCCACGGCCCATTCCAGGGCGTCATCGAGTTTCTCCGCGATGTGGATGTTGTTTTCGCCGAAGCCCATTTCCACGGCGAGTTCAGCCAGTTCGGCCGCGGGCACTGCCCGGGGCGAGTTGGACTGGGTGAAGCAGTATTCCTCGGCAAGGTCTCCCAAGGATTCCTTGAGCTGGCGCAGGATCTCTTCGGCGTCCTTCTCCTTCAGGACTCCCACCACCGGCACAAGGCGGGTGAAGCTGAACGCCTCCTGGATGGCCTCGGCTGAGACCCTGATCCCGTCCGGGTTGTGGGCGGCGTCCACAATGATGGTGGGCGCCGTCCGGACAACCTCAAGGCGGCCCGGGGACGTGACGGATGCGAAGGCTTCCTGGAGCACCTCGGCGTCGAGTTCCTTTTCGCCACCGAAGAAGGCCTCAAGGGCTGCCACCGCTACGGCCGCGTTCTGGGCCTGGTGCGCGCCGTGCAGCGGCACCAGCAGGTCCGGGTACCGGCCGGCGATGCCCTGGATGCTGACTACCTGGCCGCCCACGGCAACCGTCCTGGACTCGACACCGAATTCCACGCCTTCAAACCGGAACGGGACTGCCACCTCTTTGGCTTTCTCGAGCAGCACCTGCGCAGCATCCACCGGCTGCGACGCACTGATCAGGTAACCACCGGGCTTGATGATGCCGGCCTTTTCGTAGGCGATGTCCTCCGTGGTGTCGCCCAGCAGGTCCGTGTGGTCCAGTGAGATCGGCGTGACCACCGAAACCTGGCCGTCGCCCACATTGGTGGCGTCGGTGATGCCGCCCAGGCCCACCTCGATGACAGCCACGTTGACCGGCTGGTCCGCGAAAACCGCAAAGCCCAGGATGGTCAGGCACTCGAAGTACGTGAGCCGGGGCTCCCCCGCCGCGGTGAGTTCGTCGTCGACGATCTGCAGGTACGGGCGGATCTCGTCCCAGATCCGGACGAATGTTTCGTCAGATACGGGGTGGCCGTCGATGCTGATCCGTTCGGTGACCTTGGACAGGTGCGGGCTGGTGTAGCGGCCGGTGCTCAGGCCGTGTGCGCGCAGTCCGGCCTCAATCATCCGGGCGGTGGAGGTCTTGCCGTTGGTGCCGGTCACGTGGATGATCGGGAACGCCTTGTTGGGCTCCCCCAGCACGTCCATGGCCCGGAACAGCGGGGCAAGCCGCGGCTCCATCTTGTTTTCGGGTGCCCGCCCCAGCAGCTCGGCGTAGACACTTTCCACGGAAAATTCGTCAGTCATGGCTCAGGCCTCTGCTTTTTCGATGGTGATGCGGGGTTCGCCTGACTCGGCCGGAACGGTGGCCAGCGCCAGGGTCAGGGTTTCGGTCTTGACCAGCTCGGCGTTCGCTTCCAGGGCATCCAGCACGGTCTGAACAGCCGTGACGGTGGTGCGGATCCGGTCGCTGACGTTCAGCCCGGCGTCCTTGCGGGCCTGCTGGATGGCGCGGACCATGTCGCGTGCAAGCCCTTCGGCCTCAAGTTCGGGCGTGACCTCCGTGTTGAGCACCACAAAGCCGCCGCCCGGCAGGACGGCAACTGCTTTTCTTGAACCGGCAGTACCGCCCTCTGACTCCGCCACCACTGTCTCCAGCGTGTATTCCTGCGGTTCCAGTTCCAGGCCGCCGGAAATAACGACTCCATCGACACCGTCGATTGTTTGGACCGACCAGTCACCGGACTTGGAGCCCTTGATGGCCTGCTGGACGTTCTTGCCCAGGCGCGGGCCCGCGGCGCGGGCGTTGACCACGAGCTTCTGCTCGATCCCGAACTCCTCCGGGACGGCGCTCTCGGCGTCGAGCAAGCGTACGGAACGGATGTTCAGTTCGTCGGCGACGACGGCGGCAAAGCCTCCCAGCGCATCCGCGCCGGGTGCCACGACGGTCAGTTCCTGCAGCGGCAAGCGGACGCGGAGGTTGGCTGCCTTGCGCAGCGAGGATCCGGTGGAGCAGATCTGCTGCACGCGGTCCATTGCCTCCACCAGCGAAGCATTGGCCGGGAACATGTCAGCGTCCGGCCAGTCGGCCAGGTGCACGGATCGGCCGCCGGTGAGGCCGCGCCAGATCTCCTCGGAGACCAGCGGCAGCAGGGATGCGGCGACGCGGGACACCGTCTCCAGCGCGGTGTAGAGAGCGTCGAAGGCGTCTGCGCTCTCGTCGAAGAAGCGCTGGCGGCTGCGGCGTACGTACCAGTTGGTGAGCATGTCCAGGTAGCTGCGCAGTTCGTCACAGGCGCCGGAGATGTCGTAACTGTCCAGCTGTGCGGTCATGTTGCGGACCAGGTCTCCGGTGTTGGCCAGGAGGTACTGGTCCAGGGTGTCGGAGTAACCGTCGTAGCGCAGCTTCGCGTCGTAGCCACGCCCGCCATCAGCGGCGTTCGTGTAGAGCGTGAAGAAGCTGTACACGTTCCACAGCGGCAGGATGACCTGGCGGACGCCGTCGCGGATTCCCTGTTCGGTGACCACCAGGTTGCCGCCGCGCAGGATGGGGCTGGACATCAGGAACCAGCGCATGGCGTCGGAGCCATCGCGGTCCAGCACCTCGGAGACGTCCGGGTAGTTGCGCAGGCTCTTGGACATTTTCTGGCCGTCCGAGCCCAGCACGATGCCGTGGCTGATCACGTTCCGGAAGGCCGGGCGGTCGAACAACGCCGTGGACAGGATGTGCAGCATGTAGAACCAGCCGCGGGTCTGCCCGATGTACTCCACGATGAAGTCGGCCGGGTTGTGGGTGTCGAACCAGGCCTCGTTCTGGAACGGGTAGTGCACCTGGCCGTACGGCATGGAGCCGGAGTCGAACCAGACGTCCAGGACGTCCTCGACGCGGCGCATCACCGACTGGCCCTCCTCGGGGGTCCGCGGATCGTCGGGGTTGGGGCGGGTCAGTTCGTCGATGAACGGCCGGTGCAGGTCCACCTGGCCGGCCTTGTTCAGGGGCAGGCGGCCAAAATCCGCCTGGATTTCGGCGAGCGAACCGTAGACGTCGATGCGCGGGTATTCGGGGTCGCTGGACTGCCATACCGGGATGGGGCTGCCCCAGTAGCGGTTGCGGCTGATGGACCAGTCACGGGCGTTGGCCAGCCACTTTCCGAACTGGCCGTCCTTGACGTTGCCGGGGATCCAGTTGATCTCCTGGTTCAGTTCGGACATCCGGTCCTTGAACTTGGTGACTTCCACGTACCAGGAGGACACCGCGCGGTAGATCAGGGGGTTGCGGCAGCGCCAGCAGTGCGGGTAGCTGTGCTCGTAGCTGGCCTGGCGGACCAGCCGGCCCTGGGCGCGCAGCACCTGGGTGATGGGCTTGTTGGCATCGAACACCTGCAGGCCCACGATCTCGTGCAGGTCGCCGTGGCTGAACAGCGGCAGGAACTTGGCGCCTTCGTCCACGGACAGGACCACGGGGATGCCGGCCTCTTCACAGACCTTCTGGTCGTCCTCACCGTAGGCAGGTGCCTGATGGACGATGCCGGTGCCGTCGGTGGTGGTGACGTAGTCGGCCACGAGCAAGCGCCAGGCGTTCTGGGTGCCGTACTTTTCGGTGTCGTTGAAGTCGTTCCAGAGCGGCTGGTACTGCAGGCCTTCGAGTTCGGTTCCGGTGTGGATGGACGTCACGGCGGCCTCGGCGGAGTCCACATCCTCGTAGCCCAGGTCCTTCGCGTACGCGGCCAGCAGGTCAGCAGCCAGGAGGAAACTGCCGGTGACCGGCGCGTCCGGCGATGCGGCCTTGATGCCGTTGGGCCCGGCAGGCAGGACGGCGTACGTGATGGAAGGCCCGACGGCGAGCGCCAGGTTGGTAGGCAGCGTCCAGGGCGTGGTGGTCCAGGCGAGCGCCTGCACGCCGGCGAGCTGCTTCGACAGCTCCGTCTCCCCTGCTGTGATGGGGAACGTCACGGTGACTGTCTGGTCCTGGCGGTTCTTGTAGACGTCGTCGTCCATGCGCAGCTCATGGTTGGACAGCGGCGTTTCGTCCTTCCAGCAGTACGGCAGCACACGGTAGCCGTTGTAGGTCAGGCCCTTTTCGTGCAGCTGCTTGAACGCCCACAGGACCGATTCCATGTAGTCGACGTTGAGGGTCTTGTAGTCGTTGTCGAAGTCCACCCAGCGGGCCTGGCGCGTGACGTAGCTCTTCCACTCGTCCGCGTACTTCATCACGGAGGCGCGGCAGGCGTCATTGAACTTGTCGATGCCCATGGCCTCGATCTGGGTCTTGTCCGTCATGCCCAGCTGCTTCATGGCTTCCAGCTCGGCCGGCAGTCCGTGGGTGTCCCAGCCGAAGCGGCGTTCCACGCGGCGGCCGCGCTGGGTCTGGTAACGGCCCACCAGGTCCTTGGCATAGCCGGTGAGGAGGTGGCCGTAGTGGGGCAGACCGTTGGCGAAGGGAGGGCCGTCGTAGAAGACGAATTCGTTGCTGCCCGGCTGCCCGCCGGGGGCGTCGGCGCTGCGCTGGTCGATGCTGGCCTGGAAGGTGCCGTCCTGGTCCCAGTACTTCAGGATGCGCTCTTCGATCTCCGGGAACTTCACGGAGGCGGAGACACCGGAGGCTGCTGTGGCCGAAGGGGAAGCTGAGGCTTTGGGGTAATACGTCATTCTCGTCATCCTGGGTTGAGCCGGTGAACCGTTCAGCAACTGCTTCCCGGTTCCTTCAGGATGCGAGGACGGCTCCCGTGCAGTCCTGGAACTGCACGCTTACCGCGGTACCACCTCACTTACCGGCACCGGCCCTCCCTGGGGAAGGCTGCCCACCGGCCGCTCATTACTGCTGTGACGGGCTTACCCGTCCGGTTCTACTGACGTTGCCGCCAGTCTTCTGGCGGTCAGCGCGTTCTTCCGGAAGCTCACCGGTGATTGCCGGGTCGTAGCCACCTTCAAGTCTACTATCGCTTGGCTCTCCTCCGCCATTCCGCAGCACGAGGCGACGACAGAGCCCGGGGACCAGATGGTCACCCGCTCCCCGGGCCCGCACTCCCCTAGTCCTGACCCTGGTCGACCTGGAGTCGGAGGGTGTCGTACATGATCCCGGCCATCGGCTGCATCCAGTTGTCGGTGGTGGGCGCCTGGGCCGGCCTGGTCGGCGAGAGGGTAAGGACGTTCTCGCCGTCGCGGATGAGGCTTGCCGGGAACGTGATGGTCGGGATCTGGCGGTACATTGCCCGGGCCACCAGACGGTAGGAAGAGTTGTCGCCCGGAACTCCCGGCAACGGGTCCAGGGAGGCGATCTGCGTTCCGTTGAGCGCCACACCGAGGGTCGCGAAGACCTGGCCCGCAAGGGCGATGTCCAGATACCCTGTGCCGCGCTGATAGCGGTGGGCATCGAAACGGATTTTCCAGGTGGTCAGCGACGTGTCGGGGGCCGTACCGCGCCATTGGAGCTGCAAGGGCGTCCCGGGCGTCTTGACGACTGGCTGGAAGTAGTTCCACTTCTTCGCGGAATCGTCAATCCCCACTTTGAAGTCGACGCCGTCCGGGAACTCGTAGGGGTACTCAAGCCACGTGAGTGTCCGGCGGAAGCCGTCCTTTCCGCCGTGGACGTAGAACTCCTCCGAGGACCGGTCCGGGGTGCCTATCTGCCACAGGGTGGTGCCGTGGTTCGCAGGCAGCCACACGTGGGTGCCGGTATCCACAGCTGAGCCGGCGGGCACGGTGATGCCGGAGCGCCGGTACTC
>DIZT01000203.1:7981-11862 GCA_002427975.1 Micrococcaceae bacterium UBA6021
TCGGTTACCCAGGTGTAGGGCCAGGCAGCCTGCTCCCGCTTGGCCGCCTGCTTGGCGTCCGCCCACAGTTCGGCAACATTGGCTCGCTCGTCGCCGACTGCGGCCTCGGACACGTGCAGGTAGAAGGGTCCATACACCTTCTCCCACCCCTTGGCAGGCTCCACTGCGGGCTCGCCGTAGTGACCCGTGAGGGGGTGCCACAAGAGGATCATGCCGTTGTAGTAATCGTGGCACGTCAGCTCCTGGCGCGTCGGGCCACCGAACGCTTCCTTGCTCGCCTGGACAAGCGACAGGCCCACCTTGCCGTCGGAGATCATAAAGACGTTGTTGTCCCCCTCGAGGTTGGAGGAGTTCTGGTATTTGGAATAGATCGAACCGTCAGGGAGGGCGTAGGTGGTGTCCTGGAGCGTCACCCAGTTCTGGGTATCCGCGATCGTGGGCCGCTGCTCGATCCCGCGGGCATCGTCGACGACGAACCAGCGGAACGCCGGGTCGTCGGCGGCGAACGCGTAGCGCAGCTGCCCCAGCGAGAGGCCGTCCGGCATGGCCTCGGGGTATTTGACTATCCAGTACGAGTGGAGCCCTGATGCTCCGCGCTCCAGTGCCATCCGGATGTCGAGGTAGAACGTGAGCCGCGACGGGTCATTGGCGAGCATCGAGATTTCAATCCGGTCGGCGCTCTGGCTGACGATGCGGAAGGCCGCACCGGACATGCCGGTCGCTCCGGAGGCACCCGAATAGTTGAACGTGGTGTAGCCGCTGCCGTGCGAGCCGGACAGGAGGTTGGCGCCGCCGTTCCCCTGCGTACTGCCGATGAGCCGTAGGTCGCTGATCTTGGCGCTCGACTTTATGACAGTGAACTGGATGATGCCGTTGGCCAGCGTCACGGAGGTCCCGTTGTCGACCAGCGTGACATCGGGCCCGCCAGCGGCTGAGGCCCGGGTTGGTACGAAACCGGACAGGGCTGCTGCCCCGGCGGCCGTGCCTAACAAGCCGAGAACCGTTCGGCGGGCGATGGGGTTGGACATGGGAAGTCTCCTTTGGCGTCGTTGCCTGAGCAATATGGTTGCTGCACGGTCGAATGCTCCGGGACTCCCGCTATGCGGCCGTTGGGCCCGGTTGCGCTCCGACGTGAAAAGGCTTTACCCCCATGGAAAGCGCTTTCTTTGAAACGTTACAGAGCGGGTCGTGAGGGTGTCAAGAGAGCAAAGCGGCTTTTCGTTGGAACGGTTTTTCCCCACTGTGGCCGCAACCGGAGGTGTGTTCCTGTTTCGGATTTGTCGTGCGGCTTTCCCCGCCGCCACCGGCGATTGCCTAGACTCAAACGCATGGTTGGTTCCACCCGTGCCAGGGTAAAGGCGAGCCCTGGTGCCGTGTTCAGGTGGCTGTGGCTGCTGGCCACGGTGCCTGTGGTGGCATTGTCTGTCTTCCGCGCCATTCCGGCTGAGTGGCCCGTGCTGGTGGTGCAGCTGCTGTCCTTCACGCCGTGGCTTGCGGTGCCAGCAGCCGCAGCCCTAATCCTGGCGTTCCTGGGACGGAGCCGCTGGCGGCAGGCCGCGGCCGTAGTACTTGTGGTGTGCCACGTATTCTGGCTCTTCCCCCTGGACACGGCCCGCCCCGCTGCAGCCGCGGGCCGCCCGGCGGTGCAGCTGAAAGTCATGAACCTCAACTCCGAGTTCGGCCAGGCCGACGCCCGCGAAATCGTACGCCTTGTCCGGGATAACGGCGTGGCGCTCCTCGCGATCCAGGAACACACTCAGGGCCTCCAGGACCAGCTTTCGGCGGCGGGCCTGGACCTGTTACTGCCGAACCGGATCAGCGAACCCACCAACGACGCCGGCGGCAGCGCCGTGTACTCGCGCCATCCGATGGAGCTGGTGGGCGTAGTCCCGAACACCCCGTTCAGGATGCCCACGGTCCGTGTGACGGCGGAATCGGGCGGGGCGGTGGCCATGCTGGAGGTGACCAGCGTCCATGTGTTGCCGCCCGTGGATGTCAGGGTTGCCCAGTGGCGAAGTGACCTGGCCGCGGTGGGCAGGGTGGCGGAACGGCCGGGCAACCGGCTGCTCATCGGTGATTTCAACGCCACCTACGACCACGCCGAATTCCGGGAAATCCTGACCCGGGGTGCAGGAAGTGACGGCGAGGCCGCCGGCCTGGTGGACGTCGGTGCCGCGTCAGGCTCGCGGCTGGTGCCCACCTGGCCCATGGATGGGCAACTGCTTCCCGGCATCACCATCGACCACCTGGTCACCAGCCACGGACTGGCCAGCTCAGGCTACGAAGTCCATCGGGTGCCGGGAACGGACCACGCCGCCGTCCTGGCAACGCTGGCCATTCCTGCCGGCTGACCAGCTCCTGCAGATCAGGCCTTGCGGATCAGCTTGTGGTTGGCGGCCTGGGCCACCGGCCGGATGACGATCTGGTCCAGGTTGACGTGGTGCGGCGCGCTCACGGCATAGCGCACCACGTCTGCCACGTCTGCTGCGGTCAGTGGCTTCTCAACGCCCTGGTAGATCTTCGCCGCGGCGTTCGGGTCGCCGAGCCGGTTGAGGGCGAACTCCTCGGTGTGGACCAGCCCGGGGGCAACCTCGATGACGCGGATGTTGTGCTCTGCCTCTTCCAGCCGGAGTGCACCGGTCAGTGCGTGCTGGGCAAACTTGGCCGCGTTGTAGCCACCGCCACCCTCGTAAGCCACCAGGCCGGCGGTTGACGTCAGATTCAGGACGGTTCCCTCGCCGTTAGCCCGCAGCATCGGCAGGAATGCGCGGGTGAGCTTCATGGTGCCGATAACGTTGACCCGGTACATCCACTCCCAGTCCTCGGTGTTGGCAGCGCCCACCAGGTCAGCACCCCGGGCCCCGCCGGCGATGTTGATAAGCGTCCCCACACCCCCCGCTTCGGTGACACGGGCCAGCAGCCGGGCGACGTCGTCGTCCTCGGTAATGTCGGCCGGAATTCCGACGGCGCCGGTCTCGGCTTCCAGCGCGGCCAGCCGTTCCGCGCGGCGGGCGACCGCGAAGACCGTCCAGCCCTCAGCGGTCAGGGCGCGGACGGTTGCCTCGCCGATGCCGGTGCTTGCCCCTGTAACTACTGCTGCTTTGTTCCGTGGATTCTCAGTCATGGCAACACCCTAACGGCATCGGCGCTACGGGTGCTCGTGCATGAACTCCAGCAACACCCGGGCGTGGTTCACCTCGGGGTCCCGGGCGCCGTAAAGGAGGGTCACCCGGCTGTGTGTGGGCCCCAGCCCCAGGAGGGTGGCGACCGCGGGGTTGCTGTCCAGTTCCTGCCGGTACTTCAGCCGGAAGTCCTCGAAGCGCTCCTTCATGTGCCCGAATTCCTGCCGCAGCAGCGGTGTAGGCGCAACGTCCTTCAGCCAGAGATCCAGTTGCGCGTCCTCCTTGCTGACCCCGCGGGGCCAGAGCCTGTCCACCAGAACCCGGCAGCCGTCGTCGTCCGCCGGCCTGTCATAGATGCGCTTGATCACAAAAGTTTCCGCTGTTGTGCCCATATATCGCATGCTACGGCAGGCTCCCGTGCCGCGGGCTGAACAGACCATGAAACAATTGCCAGATGGCTGAAGACACTCAGGGTACAGACACGCCCTCCACCGCCCCTATCAACGTTCCGGACAAGCCCGCCCTTGAAGGGCTCGAAGCTGCCCTCACGCAGCGCTGGCTTGCCGAAGGGACCTACAAGTTCAACCCGGACACCACCCGGGAGCAGGTCTACTCGATCGACACTCCCCCGCCCACCGCGTCGGGCTCGCTGCACGTGGGGCACATGTTCTCCTTCACCCAGACGGATGTGCTGGCCCGCTACCAGCGGATGATCGGCAAGAACGTCTTCTACCCCATGGGCTGGGATGACAACGGCCT
>DIZT01000101.1 GCA_002427975.1 Micrococcaceae bacterium UBA6021
CGAACAAGGAGGCAGTAGATGGCAGGCGAAACCACCATTACGGTCATCGGTAATCTCACCAGTGACCCGGAATTGCGGTTCACACCGTCAGGTTCGGCAGTAGCGAACTTCACCATCGCTTCCACCCCGCGCACCTTTGACCGCCAGTCCAATGAGTGGAAGGACGGGGAAACCCTGTTCCTCCGCGCAGCGGTGTGGCGTGAAGCAGCCGAGAACGTCGCCGAGTCCCTCACCAAGGGTATGCGAGTGATCGTTTCCGGCCGTCTGAAGAGCCGTTCCTACGAAACAAAAGAAGGCGAAAAGCGCACCGTTATCGAGCTCGAAGTCGATGAAATCGGCCCGAGCCTGCGTTACGCCAATGCCAAGGTCAACCGCACCCAGCGCTCCGGCGGTCAGGGTGGTCAGGGCGGCTTCGGCGGCGGCAACAGCGGCGGTGGCTTCGGAGGCGGCAACTCTGGTGGAAACCAGGGCGGCAACTCCGGTGGCGGCAGCCAGCAGGCTGCACAGGAGGATCCCTGGGCAACGCCCGGTGTATCCAACGCAGGCGGCGGCTGGGGCAACGGCCCCGATTCCGAACCTCCCTTCTAAACCAATCATTTAGGCCCGACGCCGGGACCGCCGAAGGTGCCGAAAGGCACCTGACGTGACTGCCGCCGTCGGACCACCACCATCCCGTGGATCAATATCCACGGGCTCCATAGAATAGGAGCTCCACGATGGCTAAGGCTGAACTCCGTAAGCCCAAACCAAAGTCCAACCCCTTGAAGGCCGCTGACATCACCGTCATCGACTACAAGGACGTAGCATTGCTGCGCAAGTTCATCTCCGACCGCGGAAAGATCCGCGCCCGTCGCGTCACTGGCGTAACGGTGCAGGAACAGCGCAAGATCGCCCAGGCAATCAAGAACGCCCGCGAAGTTGCACTGCTGCCTTACTCCGGCGCTGGCCGCGGTTAAGGAAGGGATAACTAACATGGCAAAGCTCATTCTGACCCACGAAGTAACCGGTCTCGGTGCTGCTGGCGATGTTGTCGAGGTCAAGGACGGTTACGCACGTAACTTCCTGCTGCCCCGCAACTTCGCCCTGACCTGGTCGAAGGGTGGCGAGAAGCAGGTTGAGTCCATCAAGGCTGCCCGCGCCGCCCGCGCGCACGCTTCCCTGGAAGATGCTCAGAAGCAGGCCGCTGCACTCTCCGCCAAGCCGGTCAAGCTCGTTGTCAAGGCTGGCGAGACCGGACGCCTGTTCGGCACCGTCAAGCAGGCCGACGTAGCCGATGCTGTTGAGGCCGCTGGCCTTGGCAAAATCGACAAGCGCAAGGTTGAACTGCCGGCACACATCAAGTCGGTTGGTTCCTACCAGGCCAACGTCCGTCTTCACGACGACGTTGCCGCTGTGATCGAACTCGACGTAGTCGCAGGCAAGTAGCCTTTCCGGCTACGCAGTCCTGAACTGCACGAAAACCCCCGTTGCCATGACCGGCAGCGGGGGTTTTCTTGTGCCCGCGCTGCGCCGACATGGCATTTGACGGCAGTGTCGGCGCCGTAAGGCGCGGCACCCCGGCGACGGGGTGGGACAGTACATCCGGGGAAGCGTGAATTTGGCGCGCGTGGAATAAACGATGAAAGCCGCCGGTTATCCGAGTACATGCAAATACATGTAATGTAGTCTGTACCGAACACCAGGAGTCCACAGTGGAAACCCGCCGCATCACCGTACTGTCCGCCGGCCTGGGCGTGCCGTCCTCAAGCAGGCTGCTCGCAGACCAGCTCGCCGCAGCCGCAGAGCACCGCCTCGCCGATGCCGGTTTCGAGGTGAAGGTTGAGGTCGTTGAGCTCCGGGACCTCGCGGTGGACATCGCCAACAACTTTGTCACCGGCTACGCGGCGCCGAGCCTGGCGGATGTTATTGCCGGTGTGGAGGCTTCCGACGGCATCATTGCCGTCAGCCCCGTGTTCAGCGCGTCTTACAGCGGCCTATTCAAGTCCTTCATCGACGTCCTGGATCCCAAGTCCCTGGACGGCAAGGCGGTCCTGCTGGGCGCTACAGGCGGCACGGACCGCCACCAGATGGTCCTCGAGTACGCGATGCGCCCGCTGTTCAGCTACCTGCGCACCAGGATGGCCGCTACGGCTGTTTTCGCCGGCCCCCAGGACTGGGGAAACACGGACGACGGCGGCTCGCCCCTTTCGTCGCGGATCGATCGTGCGGCGGCTGAGTTCGCCGGGCTCCTGGCGGGGGATCAGCCCGGCCGCAAGCCGGCGGCCTTGGAGTCCCTGCCGTTCGAGCAGCTCCTGGCGGGCATTTCCGGCGGACGCTGAGGCCGGCCCTCCGCCCGGGGCTCCTGGCCGGCTGTGTTTCCTAGTCGTCCAGGAGGGCGATGAATTCGCGCGCCTGCTTAATCGTGATGTCCGAGTGCCGGATGAGGGCGTTCGCGGCGGCTTCGGTGTCACCACTGCGCGCCAGCGTGCGGATGCGGCCGTAGATCTCGTCGTTGAGCATGTTGCTGCTGACCTCACGCGTCACATCGCCCTTGCTGGCGATGGCACGGTACCGGTACGGGAAGCGCTGGGGCGTGTCGTCGTCGTCGGACTCCACTTCCGCCGGTTCGGCCGAAGGGCTGCGGTAGGGCTGCGGATGGGCGGCCAGCGCCCCCACCGCGTCCCGGGACGCCCGCAGTCCGTCTCCGGTGGACTCGTAGTACAGCTTGATGGCCGCCATCGCCTGTCCTTGGGCAATCAGGGCATACAGCCTGCGGTGCTGGTCCTCAGAGAGCTTGGCAGCGGCCAGGCGGGCCACCTCAACCGGATCCGGCGTAAGGGCGGTCCCGGCCTGCTTGACGGCCGCCTGCCGCGTGTTGATCGCCCGGGCTGCCAGTGCGACTCCAGCGGCCACGACCGTGAGAATGATAACGGGGATCACGAGCGATTCCATTTCTAAAGCCGATCTACGTACTTTTTGGCTGTTGCCAGGTCCGTTTGGGTTGCCTGGCGAAGGAGCTTGATGGCCTGGATCCTGTGCCCGTCGCGGGCCATCGTCTGCAACTGCAGGGCCAGCTGAGTATCCAACTGCCCGCCGGGCAGTGCCGCATAACCATATGGGCCGGCACCCGCTCCGGGCTGTCCATGCTGTGCTGCCCGGGCATGGTCTTCCTGCTGCGACTGCTGCTGCTCGTTCTGGCTGGGCCGGGTGTTGGCTTCGAGGCGGGCGCGCACGGCAGTTGCCACGCGCACCTGCTCGGCATAGTGCTCCGCAGAGCGCCTGGCCAGGTCCTGCTGGTACTTTTCGGCGTCCGAGGTCCCGGAATCACGCGGCCTGAGGGTGGTCGCGAGTGCCCAGATAATTGCCGCCAAGACCCCAGCCGGCAAAAACACCATCAGTATGTCGCCCATAGTCAGAGCTTATGCCAGATGCGCGTTATCCACAGCACATTCCTGCCGTTGCATACAGTGGTTTCGCGGCGGCGTCAAAAAGTGCCTGGAGGTGTGCGTCGCATCACCAAGGGGGCATGAATCGCCGGTGGAGGTGCTCGAAAAGGCACATCTTTCAACAGCGCCGCGCCGCAAGCTGTGGATGAAGGTTAGGAAAAAAAGAATTTAGTCCACATCCTCGATGAACGTTTTCGCAGGTCAAACGCGTGTAGGTGGCAAAAGTATTTTTGTTTCCACAGGTTCACCCACAGGCTGTGCACAAGCTATGCCCGTTAGTGCACAGGTTATCCACAGCCGTCCGGGCTTATGGGCTTGGACGCTGGGGCGGTGGCGGCTACCGTTGCGGGATACCTGCTTTTGGGGCGCTATAAGGCCGTCGCCGACATGTGCTGTCGCCGCAGTGGAGGCCTTCGGGTCCTGCGGAAGCGGCGCATTCTGTGGATAACTTGCGGAGCATGGGGATAACTCCCACGCGCGTTGCTCTGGCTTCAAGCGGGCCGCCGGGCTTCATTGTCGGTGGCCGCTGATAGACCTGAACGTATGCCGTCCCGGGGAGGTCCCGCAGGATGGCACCCGGCAGGTAAATGACTTACTCGCCGCATCATGACGCGGCACACTACGGAGGACGGCAGCTTTGTCAGTAACGCACCTGGACTCGATCGAGGGTACCCGCGGATCAGAAGGCAGCCGTAAGCCACCCCAGGACATTCCCGCCGAGCAGTCCGTCCTCGGCGGCATGATGCTGTCCAAGGACGCCATCGCGGACGTTGTGGAAATCCTCCGTGGCCAGGACTTCTACCGGCCTGCGCACGAGACGATCTACGAGGCGATCATCGACCTCTACGGCCGTGGCGAGCCGGCAGATGCCGTCACCGTCTCGGACGAACTGACCAAGCGCGCAGAGATCAACAGGATCGGCGGCCCCGCCTACCTGCACGAGCTCATCCAGACCGTCCCTACGGCCGCCAACGCCGGCTACTACGCAGAGATCGTGGCAGAGCGAGCCGTTCTGCGCCGGCTCGTCAACGCGGGCACCAAGATCGTCCAGCTGGGATACGGCTCCGACGGCGAGGTGGAGGACCTGGTCAACCAGGCGCAGGCCGAGATCTACGCCGTGGCCGAGCGGCGCACGGCAGAGGACTACGTGGTTCTCAAGGACGTCATGGAATCCACAGTGGACGAGATCGAAGCGTCCGGCCACCGCGGGGAGGGCATGACCGGTGTGCCCACCGGGTTCTACGAACTCGATGAACTCACCCATGGACTGCACCCGGGGCAGATGATTGTCATCGCCGCCCGTCCGGCAGTTGGTAAGTCAACGTTTGCCTTGGACTTCGCCCGGTCTGCGGCCATTAAGCACAATCTGGCGACCGTTATGTTCTCGCTCGAAATGGGCCGGAACGAGATCGCCATGCGTCTGCTCTCCGCCGAAGCAACCATCGGCCTGCAGGACCTCCGCAAGGGAACCATCAAGGACGAGCAGTGGTCCAAGATCGCCACCACCATGGGCCGGATGAATGATGCCCCGCTCTTCATTGACGACAGTCCGAACATGTCGCTGATGGAAATCAGGGCAAAATGCCGCCGCCTTAAGCAGCAGCATGACCTGAAGCTGGTGATCCTGGACTACCTGCAGCTCATGAGCTCCGGCAAGAAGGTGGAGTCACGCCAGCAGGAAGTGTCCGAGTTCTCCCGTGCGCTCAAGCTGCTGGCCAAGGAGCTCCAGGTCCCGGTCATCGCCCTGTCGCAGCTGAACCGTGGTTCCGAGCAGCGCCAGGACAAGCGGCCCATGGTCTCTGACCTCCGTGAATCCGGTTCCATTGAGCAGGATGCGGACATGGTGATCCTGCTGCACCGTGAGGACGTCTATGACAAGGAATCCCCGCGTGCGGGCGAGGCGGACATCCTGATCGCCAAGCACCGTAACGGCCCCACCAAGGACATTGTGGTGGCCTTCCAGGGCCACTACTCGCGCTTCGCCAACATGGCGGCCGACGCCGGAGGCAGCGGCTTCTAGGCCCGTTCCGGCCGGGGCGGGCTGGCTTAGCCCCGCTCCAGCACGTGGTTGGGCAGCCGGTTCCCCGGAGCGGTCCCACGGATCTCGAGCAGTTCGCGGGCGTGGGCATGCAGTCTCTTGTCCTCTGCGGAGACCGGCACCCAGCGTGGGATGGGCACCGAGTTGCCGTCGGCGTCGCGCGCCACCATGACCGTGAGGCAATACGTGGTGAGGTTCAGTTCCGTGCCCTTCGGATCACCGGAGCGAACGTGTACGGCGATGTGCATGCCTTTGGTCCCGGTGTAGACCAGCCTGGCCTCGACCTCCACCACATGGCCGATCAGCAGGGGCCGGTAGAAGCGCACGCCACCGGAGAAAACCGCAACCGTGTCCATTCCGCAGTACCTGGATGCGCAGACATAGGCGGCTTCGTCGATCCACTTCATCACGATGCCGCCGTGCACTTTCCCGCCCCAGTTCACGTCCGTGGGGGCGGCCATGAACCGCAGGGTCACGCGTTCGGCGGTCCCGGCGTCGGTATATTCCTGGGCGTTCATGGCTTCGACGATCTGTTCGCGGATCCTGATCCGCGCCAGCGCGTAATCGCGCTGTTCGATCTCCGCCGCAGTGGCCGGTTCGAACTGCTTCACGGCGGTGGGCTTCCCGTCTTCTCCGACCGCCACAAAGATCACCATGCACTGGCTGCGCATCGTGGCAGGGCCGCCCCTGGGATCGCCGGACGAGACGAGGGTGCGGATGTGCATGGAGGAGCGTCCCGTGTAGACGATGGTGGCCTCCACCTCCACCATGTCGCCGCTGTTCACCGGGTCCGCGAAGTGGATGTTGCCCACGTAGGCGGTGACGCAGTAGGACTTGGCCCAGCCCACAGCGGCAGCGTAGGCGGCTTTATCCACCCACTCAAGGACCGTCCCGGCGTCCACTGAGCCGCTGTGGCCCACGTCCGTGGGGGCAGCCAGGAAGCGGAGGGTTACGGAATTGGCGGCTGGCTCGCTCATGCTGCCCACTTTAGAGCGTGCCCATCGGCGCGCCCCAGTTGTGACGCTCGCCGCCGGACGCTCTATCACTTTTGGGCCTTAAATGCGGAACGCTCTCTCACTTTCCTAGCGAAAGTGACAGAGCGTTCCGATTTAACGCGTCAAAAGTGAGAGAGCGACGGTGTGTTTAGGCGAGGACTGCCAGCTTGGAGTCCCTGCGGCCGAACAGGACGCGGTCCACTGACATGCGGCCGGCTCCGGTGAGAGCAAGTGCCAGGGCGGCAGTGCCGAGGAGCAGCACCAGTTCGTACCCGCCTTTGTCAGCGAAAACGCCGGCCGGTGCGTGCACCAGGAGGAGGGCGCCGACCATGTCTACGGCCAGCAGGGCGGCCACCACGCGGGTGAGTACGCCGAGGATCAGGGCAATGCCGCCGGCCAGTTCAAGGCCCGCAATGAGGGGCGCCGAGACGTTGGCTGCCGGCACGCCCATCTGGGCGAATGCAGCCTGGGTGCCGGCGATGGTCCACTCGTTGAACTTCTGCCAGCCGTGGGCGGCGAAGAGGAAGCCGAGGATGACGCGCAGGACGGTGATGGCGGCGGTGATAAGGCGTGGCTGATTCATAGGTCAAGTCTCTTCGATCATTAGTTGAAGTGTCAACTAATTGCTGCCTGTTGTGTCCTTTGTCATGACTTGCGGCGTCACGGAGGCGGGTCCACCATGTCGTCGGGAGCCGGCGGTTAGGCTGAAACAGTGCCGAACCAATCCGCCCCCGTTGCCGTGCAGCAACCCCCCAGCCATGCCAGGGAGATCCTTCGGCTCGCCGTGCCGGCGTTCGGCGCACTGATCGCCGAACCTCTGTTCCTGCTCGCGGATTCGGCCATTGTGGGCCATCTTGGCGTGGCCCAGCTGGCCGGCGTGGGGCTCGCTTCCGCTGTGCTGCACACCGCCGTCGGCCTGATGGTTTTCCTCGCGTACTCCACCACTCCGGCTGTGGCCCGCGCGATGGGTCACGGCCAGTTGGGTAAGGCACTTGCTGCAGGGCGCGACGGCGTCTGGCTGGCACTCCTGTTGGGCATCGTTCTGGCGGTGGCCGGTTTCTGGGCCGCTGAACCGCTGGTGGCCCTTATGGGGGCTGAGGGTGACGTGCGCTCATTCGCTGTTGACTATCTCCGCTGGTCCATGCCCGGCCTGGTGGCAATGCTGCTCATCTTTGCGGGTACGGGCGTCCTCCGCGGATTGCAGGACACTAGAACGCCGCTGCTCGTGGCCACCGCAGGCTTTGCCCTGAATGTGGTCCTTAATCTGTGGCTGGTCTACGGGCTGGGCTGGTCCGTTGCAGGCTCGGCAGCGGGTACCAGCGTGGCGCAATGGGCCATGGCATGCGTCTATCTGGTGATGGTCCAGCGAAATGCTGCCCGGCACGGCATCAGCCTGTGGCCCGACTGGAGCGGTATCCGCGCGATGACCCGGGTCGGTTCGTGGCTTATGCTCCGCACGCTGAGCCTGCGCATCGCCATCCTTGCCACAGTTTTTGTGGTCACGGGGCAAGGCGCCGTCAACCTTGCCGCGCACCAGTTGGCCATGACCATCTTTTCCTTCCTCGCCTTTGCCCTGGATGCCCTCGCCATCGCCGCGCAAGCCCTGATCGGCAAGGAACTGGGTGCATCCAACTCCGTCAGGGCGCGGCAGCTGACCGGGACGATGATCCGCTGGGGCGCCGGATTCGGCGTGGTCACCGGCACCCTGCTGGCCGTCGCTGCGCCCTGGGCCGGGGCACTGTTCACGTCCGACGCCGGCGTCCAGTCCGTCCTGACGTACGCCCTGTGGATCCTGGCCGCCGGCCAGCCCATTGCCGGTTATGTCTTTGTCCTGGACGGCGTGCTGATCGGCGCCGGCGACGCCAAGTACCTGGCGCTGGCCGGCGTGGCCAACCTCGCCGCCTACGTGCCCATGCTGGTGGCCGTGGCTGCCTCCGGCACGTCCGCTGCGGCAGGCCTGGTTTGGCTCTGGGCCGCCTTTGCTTTGGGCTACATGGCCGCCCGGGCTGTGACCCTGGGCCTGCGCGCCCGGTCGGACCGTTGGATGGTGCTGGGTTCGCCATAGGGCCAGCGGCCACTAAACTGGACCGGTGAACCAACCACTGACACCCACAGATGCTGCCGCACGCTCCGCCCAGCAGACCGACCTGTGGAAGCCGGTACTGCTCCGGGCCCTGGCCGCTCTCGTGTTCGGTGCGGTGACTGTCTTCTGGGCGGGACCTTCAGTCCAGGTCATGGGCTTCTCCGGCGGGCTCTACCTGCTGGGCACGGGCCTGCTGTTGCTCTGGGGAATCCCGAAGACGGGCTACCCTCGCGAGAGCATGCCGGGCAAAATCCTCTCCGCCGCCGGGGCCGCGCTCACCGGCGCAGGGGCAGCGTTGGTGCTGCTGCACGGGGACGGCGTCTTCGGTGTCGTCGCGGCGCTGGGCCTTGGCCTGGCCGGGGCGGCCGAGCTGTACTGCGGAATCCGGTACCGCGGCCGGCACGTGCTGGCCCGCGACTGGCTGGCCTCGGGCATCATCGGCCTCGGCACTGCGGCCATCCTGCCCTTTTTCATCAGCCTCGGAGCCCACGCCCTGCTGGGCGTGGCAGGCGGTGCGGCCATCATTTCCGGGGTGCTGTGGGTGCTGTCCGGACTGACTCTGAGGCACGATGCCCGGCCCGCCTCCGTGAAGCCGTAAACTAGAAGCGAACGGTTCTACCCGGCGTAGAAAAGACGCCCGGCAAGAACGCCGAACACATTCAAACCAGCAGGCCTTCCGGCATGGCTGTATGAGAGGAACTACCTTGGCAGACCAGAAACCAGGAAAACCGCGCAAGCTGCGGACCTCGGTGAAGGGCCCGCTGATGTTCTCCGCGTTCTGGGCCGTCCTCGCCTTCGTCGCCGTGCTGATCTTCGCCTCCGGTGGCAGCTCGAAAACCCCGCGGTTTGACCTCGCATTCACGGGCGCCGGCATCGCGTTCATCGTCACGCTGGTGATCGCCGCCATGCTGGCCATGAGTCACAAGGAGAACGCCGAACACCTGGGCAAGGGATCCGGCGTCAACCTGAGTTCAGGGCGGAAGCCTTCGAATGGATTCGGGGGACACGGCTCAAGCCAGGCCGGCGGCACGCCTGAGGCCCCAGACGCCGACAGCACCGGCTCCGGCCAGTCCTAGCCCGCCGGTCC
>DIZT01000160.1:0-3486 GCA_002427975.1 Micrococcaceae bacterium UBA6021
CTGGAGGGAGCTCCGCTCCCGGACGTTGAGCTCTGCCATGCGGATCCGTTCGGACGCGTCGATAGTTCGAATAGTCGATTTACGGCTAAGCGTACGGCGCGAAGCTGGGTTCCCGGTGGTTGAGCCTGTCGAAACCGAAACGAAAGCGCCGGCCACAGCGCTGAAATATTTTCCAAGCAAGCCATCCGGATGCGATGCGGCTCCGAACAGCAGGCATAACCAAATCCGAAAACCCACGTCGCATTCAGGAGATCACCATGGCTACACACACCAGCACCGGCATTGCAGCCCGCACCAACGTCCAGAAGGCATCGCTGATTGTCGGTGCCGTCTTCCTGCTGGTCGGCGTCCTGGGCTTCGTTCCGGGAATCACCAGCAACTACGACCAACTGGGCTTCGCCGGCCATCACTCCGAGGCCATGCTGCTGGGTCTCTTCCAGGTCTCGGCCCTGCACAACATCGTCCACCTGCTCTTTGGGGCAGCAGGCCTCATCCTGGCGAAGACCGCCACCGGCGCTCGCTCCTTCCTCCTCTACGGCGGCATCATCTACCTGGTCCTGTTCGTCTACGGGCTGGTTGTACCCGAGGATTCGGCCGCCGACTTTGTGCCGCTGAACAGCTTCGACAACGTCCTGCACCTGGTGCTCGGCGCCGGCATGATCGGACTGGCGCTGATCCTCACCAAGGGCAACGCGAAGGCACGCGCCTAAAGCGCGAGCAGACCAACACCCTGCCTCTCAATGGCCCTGGCCGCAGCTTCGGCTGCGGCCGGGGCCGGGGCCATTGCTGTCGACGGGACCGGTCCGTCACCCTACCGTGGGCCGCGGTCGGTCCCGCCGCCGATCCATTCAAGGGCAGCGGCGGCTGTCCAAGCTTGGTTGAGGCTTCCCAGCGGTTCGCCCGTGAAGGGCTCGTAGTATTCGCCGAACTTCAGGTCCGCGAGCTGCAGAAGCGACGCGGACCTGAGCGTTTCGTGCAACTCGTTCTGCCCATCCCGGTGGCTGGCCCAGCCGAGCAGAAGGTTCAGGAAGGGCCAGACCGGTCCGCGCCAGTAGGTCCGAGGGCGGAAGGCTGCGCTTGACGGGGAGGCCGACGGCGGCAGCGGGAACCGGAGGCCGGGGTGGCCCATCCAGTCCGGACCAACCAGGATGTTCCGCTGGGCTGCCAACATCCTGTCATCGCCGCCGGCCACCAGAAGCGCAAATCCGGACACCGTCTCGGTGGAAATCCATTCCCGCGCCAGGACGTCGTAGTCCCGGGCCAGCCCGGTCCCGGGATCAATGGTGGAGGCCACGCCGTCTCGGAAGCGGCGGGCGTAACCCTGCAGTTCCTCGGCGTCGGAGCTGCGCCCGATTTCCCCGGCCAGGCCAGCCAGAACATCGCTGGCGGCTGCCATGATCGCCGAGAAGAACACGTCCCGTACGCGGAAGTCCACCATCTCCTGAATGGCTTTGTCGTCGTAGCTTACGGAGGCCATCTGCTGGACGAGCCACAGGTACTTGGTGTACTCGGCGTCGTCGGGCCGCTCGCTGGCGTCCGCCACCTGCAGGGTGTCCCTGCGGGTGAACGCGGGTACAGGGCCGGGCAGGATCCGGGCGTACGGGCCGTCCCACCGCGGGGAATTGTCGAAGCCGGACTCCCAGCCGTGGTGGATCTCGATCAGTCCAACATTGTCCGGGTCCCGGACCGATGCCAGCCACCGGTGCCACGCCAGCCAGCCGTCGAAGGAGTCGCGGAGGAAGGACTCGGCTGCTTCCCGGTCAGCGCCACCGTTCTCACGCCCGCGGTCCACGATGTGGCGCAGCGCAATGGCGTGGACCGGGGGCTGGCAGATGCCGCTGCTCTTGATCCCTGCAGGGCGGGCAGCCGCAGCTTCCGTCCCCCAGCGGTCGAAGCCGGGAAAGTAGTCGGCGCTGTTCTCGCTGAAAACAATATGCGGGATCATTCCTGTGGACCATTGCGCCGCAAGCAAGGTACGGAGTTCCGTGATGGCCCGAGGGACATTCAGACGCGCCAGCCCGATGGCCACGAACGCCGCATCCCAGCTCCACATGTGGGGGTAGAGGTTGGGCGCCGCGGTGGTCATGGTACCGAGGTCATTGAGCTTCAGGACGTGCGCTGCCGCCTTCTGAAGGTCTTCGATGCTGACGTGCGGAGTGGTGTTCATCTGGCCTCCAACGTCGTCGTCGAGCCGCGCGGCGTCTCCCCCGTGGGCGTTCCGTTAGCGACGGCAGTGTACCCGGCCGGCACGGTCAGCTTGTCGCCTGCACGGTTCGAGGTAGCGGTCTGGCCGTCAACAGTCACGCTCTGAACTTCGAGCCCGACCAGGTCGAGGGACAGCCGCGCCAGCGCAAGCAGTGCTGCCATTGCTGCTCGACGGCGGACGCTCCACTTTCTGCGATGCACCGGGATTCTCCGCTCTGCCGACATGACTACTTGAGGCTGAGTACCTCGTCGATCGGGCGGCCGTTGACCAACACTTGGGCGCTCGTGGCCCCGGACGCGGCCATGGCGGTGTACTCCAGCTGTGCCTTCGCGCGGGGGATGTCGCAGACGCCTCCCAACATGAACTGCCCGGCGAGGTTGATGGTGATGGTGCTGCCGTTAAGCTCGCCGCCAATGTAGGTGAGGTTCGACTGGTACAGGACGTTGACGAGCCCGGACAGGCCGACGTCGCGGCTTTTGTTCGCAAGCAAGGCCCCGATGCTGGGGCCCACCTGGTCTGTGAAGCGGACCGGGGCCGTGGTCGTCGCGACCATGCTGTCACCGCACCCGATCATCGGCCCGGAGGTGCCGTTGTCGCCAATGGCGACGTAGTAGACCGTCAGCGGGGCGACCTGCTCCGGGAGCCCCGTGGAGGTAGGTTCCTGCGTCGCCGGGGGGCTCTGTGTGGCGGACGACGGCGGGGCGGAGGATGGCGGTGCAGTCGCCGTCGGGGTCGCTGTGGTCGTTGGGGTGGGGCTCGCTGTCGCGCTCGGGGATGCGGAGCTGCTCGTGGGCGCTGCGGCCGGCGGCCCGAAACAGCCTGCGAGCGCGAACAGGGCGCAGAACCCGAGGACCCTGGGTGCCGAAAGCCTGGGCCTGGTCATGATGCCCCCTCAGGAGGCCCCGCGTTTTAGGGACCTCACGTTCAAGGTACGCCGGAGCCGCCCGCCAAAACAGGGGCTTAAGTCCGATTCAGGCGCCCGCCTTGGCCCCGCTGCCGACGTCGAAACCCCTGTAAAGCAGTCCCCAGCGGGCGTATGGTTCCACCATGGACACGAGCCGGGGCATGCCCGCCGAGGTAAACACTCTGATAGTAGGCGGAGGCCAGGCGGGACTGGCCGTGAGCTACTGGCTGGGCAGGGCCGGCGTCGAGCATCAGGTCTTGGAACGGCGCGCCTCCCTGGGCGGTGGGTGGCAGGACCGGTGGGACGCGTTCTGCCTGAACACCCCGAATATCTCGCTGATGCTGCCGGGCATGCCCTACGCGGGGCCGGACCCGGA
>DIZT01000160.1:3562-5748 GCA_002427975.1 Micrococcaceae bacterium UBA6021
GACCATCGGCGCGCCGGTGCGCACCGGCACGGACGTCACGCGCATCGCCTCCGCGAACGGCGGGGCGTTCGACGTCGAAACCTCCCAGGGTGCCTGGCGCGCCCGCAACGTGGTCCTGGCCACCGGCGGCTTCCAGAAGGCGAAAATCCCGCCGCTGTCCGCACAGCTGCCCGGGCACATCCTGCAGCTTCACACCGACGATTACCGCAACCCGGGCCAGTTGCCGGACGGCGCCATGCTGATTGTGGGGACGGGGCAATCGGGCGGCCAGATCGCCGAGGAGCTCCTGGCAGCCGGCCGCGAGGTCCACCTGGCCGTATCCACCTGTCCGGAGGCGCCGCGCCGGTACCGGGGCCGGGACATCTTCGACTGGTTGATGCAGCTGGGCATGAACGGCCACGAATACGGATTCAACGCCCCTACGCCGGAGCAGCTGCCCTCCCCCGCACTGCGGTTCGCCTGCAATCCGCTGCTCACCGGCGCGAACGGCGGCCACGACATCCACCTGCGGGACTTTGGCCGGCGCGGCATCCGGCTGCACGGTCACCTGGAAGCAGCCGACGACGGCGTCCTTACCTTCACCGATGACCTCCCCCAACGCCTGGCGAGGGTTGAGTCCGGGTTCGGTCAGCGGATGGGTCCGATGCTGGACGCGTTCATCGCCGCCGCGGGGATCGACGCGCCGCCAGCGGAGCCACGGGCCGCCGACGACTGGCTGCCGTCGGAACCGGCGCAGCTGAACCTCGCCGCGGCTGGAATCACGTCCGTCCTGTGGGCTACTGGCTACCAGCTCGACTTCAGCATCCTGGACATCCCCGTGCTGGACGAGTGGAACTACCCCCGCCACAGCCGCGGCGTCACCGAACACCCCGGACTCTACGCCGTGGGCCTGCCGTGGCTGACCGGGCAGGCCTCGGCGCTAGTGGCAGGTGTGGGGCGGGACGCGGAGTACATTGCAGGGCAGATCGCTGGTTGAGCCTGTCGTGACCGGCTCCGAGCCTCGAATACGTTCCGTGAAGCCGTCAGGGAGCGAGCAGTCCGTCGGCGACGATCGCGAGCATCGGTGCCACCGAGTCGGCGGGAAGCTCGCTGTTGTCTACCACTGCAGCCACGCCGCCAACGAGCCGGCTGATTTGCATGGCCTCGACCCCTGGGCGCAAGGCCGAGTCCAACCCGTCGATCAGGCGCTGATTGGCGCCGAGGTAGGTCTGGCACTTCGCTGC
The DNA here is from genome assembly GCA_002427975.1 of Micrococcaceae bacterium UBA6021. GTDB lineage: Bacteria > Actinomycetota > Actinomycetes > Actinomycetales > Micrococcaceae > Arthrobacter. The sequence continues at coordinate 4,786 of DIZT01000160.1, forward strand.
GAACGGGGAACCGGGATCGCCGAGCGCGGCAGTGATCCGCGCGGCCGCGCCTTTGTGTTCGGTCAGCATCGCCGCGTAATCGGTCAACCACGTCACTAACCGCACCCGTGCGGGGGCGTCGAGGGCAATCGCCCGGTCGACGGCGGCGTTGACCTTCTCCGCCCAAGACTCGAGGACCGCGTCGTACAGCGACTCCTTGGTCGGGAAGTGCCGGTAAAGCGTGCCGGGGCCCACCCCGGCCCCTTTGGCCACCTCGTCCATCGAAACGGCGTCGAATCCTTTGGCACGGAAAAACCCGCGTGCAACCTCCACGATCCGATCGCGGTTGCGTTGAGCGTCAGCGCGCACAGAAACACCTCTCAAGCGAGTATTGCTAAACGGAGACTATCTCCGTATAGTTCTAACCGGAGTATCTCTCCTCTTAGTGTACGTCAGCCCTTCGGCTAGAACAGGACACCACCCCATGACACCCACAATCGCCACACGGGCGCCCGCCGGCATCGCGCCATCCGGCCGCCGCACCGGCAGCATTGGCCTCTGGCTGGTCATGCTTGCCCAACTCATGCTGGTCCTCGACGCGACGGTCGTGAACGTCGCACTCCCCCACATCGCCACCGACCTCCACTTCACCCGGGCCGAGCTCAGCTGGGTCTTGAACGGCTATGCCGTCGCCTTCGGCGGCCTCTTGCTGCTCGGCGGACGGATCGGAGACGTCTTCGGCCGTCGCCGCACGTTCCTGGTGGGCGTCGCCGTCTTCACGGTCTTTTCACTGCTCGGGGGCCTGGCCACCTCGCCCCTTCTCCTCGTCATCGCACGCGCACTCCAGGGCCTCGGTGCCGCATTCGCCGCCCCGAGCGTCCTCGCGCTCATCACCACGAGCGCACGGGACGACCATGCACGGAACCGGGCGCTCGCACTGTTCTCCGCCGTCGCCTCGATGGGCGGAGCGCTCGGGCTCATCCT
>DIZT01000211.1:0-6621 GCA_002427975.1 Micrococcaceae bacterium UBA6021
CGTCCGTTTGAGAGTCCGGTGTTATCCGCGTACGTTGCTTAAGGCCTCTCCATAGTCCCCCAACGTACGGAGGGGCCATCCCAAAACAGAAACCCCCGCCGGTCATTGCGACTGACGGGGGTTTCTGTTGTGGTTCCTGTCCCAATTGTTGGCCGCTACCGAACCGGCTTACCATGCTCAAATGTCCGATTTCCGAAGCGACCCAATCACGACTGGAATCGACCGGATAACCATGCTTGACTGCGAAGCAGAGGTTATGCTGACGTCATATGTCCGGGTTCACCTTGAAATCACGACTCCTTCTCACGTCGGCGACGCTGGCGGGATCGTTGGCGTGTTCGGCATTGGTTCCGTTTCCCGCATTCGCCGCCGACGACGCTCCGCCGGGAGGGTTTCCGTCCTGGCAGGATGTTCAGGATGCGCGGAAGAACGAGGCCAGCAAGGCTGACGAGGTCGGCAAGATCAACGCCTTGTTGAGCGGACTCAGGACCCAGGGAGAAGACCTGGGAAATGCCGCCGTCAGGTCCGCGGCCGAGTACGCCGTTGCTGCATCGGCATTGGATGCGGCCAGCGCCACGGTGGTGGTAGTCACGGCGCAGTCAGCAAGGGCGGATGCCAAGGTTGCCCGGTACAAGAAGGAAATCGGTGCGCTGGCGGCCCAGGCCTACAAAGCGGGAGGCGCCAATGTGGGCCTCTATGTTGCCTTGGATGCAGTGGAGTCCAAGGACAGTCTCCAGCGCCTGGATGTCATGCGCGTAGTGATGGACAGGTCGACGGCGTTGTTTGATGAGTCCGCCGCGGCCGAGAGCGCAGCGAAGGCACTGGCTGCCCAGGAAGAGGCAGCCAAGGCGGAAAGAGAGCGTCTGGCGGGGGAAGCCAAGGCGAAACTGGAAGCCGCTCAAGCGGCACAGGAGTCCATGGTCAGCCAGATCGCCCAGCAACAGCAGCACGATCAGGAACTCACCGCGCAACTGGCGTCTCTCAAGGGGACATCGGCATCCGTTGAGGACCAGTACCAGCAGGGCCAGGCGGCCCTGGCCGCGTACCAGGCCGCTCAGGAGGCCAAACGTGCCGCTGCCGAGGAACAGGCGCGCCAGCAGGCTGCCGCCGCAGCGCAGGCGAAGGCCCAAGCCAGGCCTGACGTCGGCGCGAGCACTCGGGTGCCGGCTGCGAGTCCGCCGCCGGGTTTCCCCGCAATTCCCGGGGGCGCGGTCAATGATTCTGCCGCGGCGCAGAACTATGCCGCCGCCCGGCTCGGCGCCTTCGGCTGGGGGCCGGACCAGTCCCGGTGCCTGATGCAGTTGTGGAACAGGGAATCGAGCTGGCTGACAAATGCAACCAACCCGGACTCAGGGGCCTACGGTATTGCCCAGGCACTGCCGCCCGGAAAGTATTCCAGCGCCGGTAGCGACTGGCTGACTAATTACCGGACGCAAATCGACTGGGGCCTTGGCTACATCAGGGACCGCTACGGCTCGCCTTGCGTCGCGTGGGACCACGAAACATCCAGTAACTGGTACTGACGAGCCGTGTCCCGCACAGTATCTTCAGCCAAACCCCATGTCTCTCAATCCCAAACAGGCAGTGGTTATTAGACCACCCACTGTTAGACGGCACTTCGACACAGCACGCGCCGGGGGCCCCGCAGGATTTCCCCAAGGTCTTCGGAACTGAGGTCCCCGTCTCAATGATTCGATCGTTTTAAAGACGGATGACGGATCAGGGCCAACATCAAGCACGTAGGAATGTTCGGAGAGCATCCGGCCAAGACAACGCAGGAACCGCCATTTGAACTGTGAAAAACCCGCCATTCTCGCAGTCACAGTGTCTATATGGGATTTTGATTGGTGGGGGAGTGCCCGGAAAGTGGAGCGGTGGGGGACCGTCAAATGGGATGACCGCCGCCCTGGCGTGGGCGGCCCCGGCCGGCTCGATGGGAACGAGGGGGCGGGGTAGGTCTGGGTTTCAGCCTGGGTCCGGGGTGTGGGTTTGGTCGCCTGTTTCGGGCCTGGTCGTTGGGGCCCGGCGGTGGCGGTGGAGGCGCTGGAGGAGGTGATCGGTGATGACGCCGATGACGAGGGACAGGACAATGGCGGCGGCAGCAGCGGGCAGGGGCTGATGCTGTGCCCATTTCCCGGCGATGACCCCGACTCCGATGCAGTAGCCGGCCCAGGTGACGGCGGCGGCCGCGTCCAGCCAGATGAACATTGTGAGCGGGTATGCCGTGGCGCCGGCCGTGAAATTCACGGCGGTGCGGCCCCCGGGAAGGTAGCGGGCGGTGAAGATCAGTACCGCACCGCGCTTGTCCAGTTCGAATCGGGCCCGGTGCAGTGCCCGGTCAATCCCTGGTTTCCGACTCCATGCATATCGGGTGGTGCCGATGCGTGCGCTGATCCGGTACGCGATGTTATCTCCGGTGACGGCGCCGGCAGCACCGGCGGCGCCCAACAACCATAGATTCGGTGATCCTGACGTCTCTGACAGGGCTGCCAAGGCCACGATCAGTGTTGCGTTGGGGAGTATGGGCAGGAAACCGTCGATCAGGCAAAAAACAAACAGGGCCGGGAAGATCCACCACGCGCCGGCGGCCTGCAGAATGAGGCCGCTGAGGTATCCCATGCGGCACTCCTTCCTCGAAGGTCCGGTCGTGACGGGCGGGAAGTGCCGCGTCTCTTCACATTGTCACCCGGCAAAGCCGCTTGTCTGCCCATTGGACCACCGGCCCGACCAGGCCTGGGAGAGACGGCGTATTGTCGCCCTCAGTCTGTAATGGCCCGTCTCGGTGCCGGCGCACCGTGTTCACGACTGACTTCACTGCCTGGCTCAGGGTTCGGCCAGCGCGCGCGGCGGGCCGGGGATGAATTCCTGCTTTGTTTTTCTGCCCGTTACCGGTCCCGGATAGGCTCGCAGGATGATAAATATGATCCAGGCTGCGGTTCTTGGTTTCCTGCAGGGCCTCACGGAGCTTTTTCCCATTTCCAGCCTGGGTCACAGCGTGATCCTTCCGAAGCTTTTCGGCTGGAATCTGGACCAGAACGCGCCCTCGTTTCTGACGTTCCTCATCGCCACCCACCTGGCCACCGCCATCGTGCTGTTCTTCTTTTTTCTCAAAGACTGGATCGAGATCTTCAAGGGTCTCGGCCGATCCGTCCGGGACCGGAAAATTGGCCCGTCGGACACCTACGCGCAACTCGGCTGGCTGCTCATCATTGGAACGATTCCGGCCGGGATCCTTGGACTGGTGCTGGAGAAACCCATCCGGGCACTGTTCGCATCCCCGCTGACCGCGGCGGCCTTCCTGATCCTCAACGGGCTGGTCCTGTTCACGGCAGAACGCCTGCGGCGGCGCGAGAAGCCGCGGGTCGGCGCACATTCGGCGCCCGGTCCAGGTTCGCCGGGTCCGCGTTCTGACGGTTCCGCTGCGGACGGTCCGGGTTCGGATGCCAGGATCGCCACGACCCTTTCCTGGAAGGAGGCGCTGGGTATCGGAGCGGCCCAGGCCGCGGCCCTGGTGCCGGGTATTTCCAGGTCCGGCTCATCCATGGTCGGGGGACTCCTCTCGGGCCTGAACAACGAAAACGCCGCACGGTTCAGTTTCCTGCTCGCCACCCCGATCATCGGCGCGGCCGCGGTCCTGAAGCTCCCGGAGCTGTTCAGCCCCGCGATGGCCGACGAGCGCGGCGCCTTCCTCATCGGCGCGGCCTGCTCCGCCGTCGCGGCATGGTTCGCCACAAGATTCCTGCTCAGGTTCTTCGAAACCCGGACATTGACGCCCTTCGCCATCTACTGCGTGGCCGGCGGCGCCGTCTACTTCACGGCGATGCTCATCATCGGATAAGGGCAACTGTCAGGTCCTGGGGCTTCGGCGCGGGTGACCGCGGTTTCGTGGGTGGTGCCGCCGCCCTTCTACGTGATCTTCAGTCTGGTGCCTGCGGGTTGTTCGCGGACGGCAGCGGTGAGTGACGCCGGCGGTGAGGTCAATATCCCGGAGGGCTGCCCTGCCGGGCAAGGCAGCCCTGTCTTTACCCGCGCGCGGTGTGACCGGCCGGCATCTACCGGACCGGCGTGCCCACCGTTTCGTCCAGACCTGTCGGGAGGGGCCCCGTGGCGTGGGGTCTGCGGGCGGCGTCACTGATGCGCAGCAGCAGGGCAACGATGATCCAGTTCGCCAGCAACGAGGACCCGCCGGCGGAGAGGAACGGTGTTGTCAGGCCCGTGAGCGGAATGAGGCGGGTGACGCCGCCCATGATGATGAAGCACTGTATTGCCATGGCGAAGGACAGGCCGCAGGCCATCAGTTTTCCGAAGGTGTCCCGGGTGCCCAGCGCTGCCCGGAAGCCCCGGGTGAACAGCAGGAGGTAGAGGGCAATGATGGCGAAGAGTCCGATCAGGCCCAGGCCTTCTCCCAGTGAGGCGATGATCATGTCACTGTTGGCGAACGGGACCAGGTCCGGGCGCCCAAGTCCGAGGCCGGTGCCCACCAGGCCGCCGGAGGCCATGCCGAACAGTCCTTGGACAACCTGGGAGCTTCCGCCCGGGAAGCGGTCGTAGACCGCCGGGTCAAACGCGTTGAGCCACGAGTCGAAGCGGAGCCCCACGTGCGGAAAGATCCGGGCGGCGGCGTACCCGCCCGCGGCCATAAGAACCAGCCCCAGTAGGACCCATGTGACGCGGCTGGTGGCGACGTAAATCATGACCATGAACAGTCCGAAGAACAGGATGGACATGCCCAGGTCGTGCTGGAACACCAGCACGCCCACGCTGGCCGCCCAGGCTGTCACCATGGGGCCCATGTCCTTGACCCGGGGGAACTGGAGGGGCCCTACTTTCCTTCCGGCCAGCAGGATCAGGTCGCGGTGGGTGGACAGATACCCGGCAAAGAAGATTCCTAACGTAATCTTGACGATTTCGCCGGGCTGGAACTGCAGCGGGCCGAGGCGTATCCACACGCTGGCGCCGTTGATGTCCCCGGCAGAAACACCCGGGACCAGAGGCAGGATCAGCAGGACGGCACTGACCGCCAGGGAGATGAACGTGTACCGGCGCAGCACCCGGTGGTCCTTCAGGAACCACAGCACGGCGGCCGCGATGAGGACGGACACGGCCGTCCATTTGAGCTGGTTAGCCCCGGCGTCGGTGCCGGTGGCCGCATCCAGGCTCTGGATCATGGCGATGCCGAGACCGTTCAGGGCCACCACGATCGGCAGGATCACCGGATCCGCATAGCTGGCACGCAGCCGCAAAACAACATGGAACCCTGCGGCCAGGATGGTCAGGGTCCCCGCCTGGAACCAGAACCCCGAACCAAGGGCCTCGTTCCTGTCCAGGCTTACCATCGCGCTGGCGCCGATCCCGATGCCCAGGGCCACCAGCAGAAGGAGAGCCTCGACATCCCGGCGCGGCTTCGCGACAGCCTGCTGCTGACTCATGGATTGCCTCTTTCAGGGTGGGGAAGGCTGTCGGGGCCCGGTTGCGCGGCAGTTTGACCGGACAGAACGAGTCAGGTTCGCACCATTATGTTCGGATCGCGGCAACAGGCAACAGGCATCGGGTCGTCGCCAGTCTACTATTCCGGGACCTGCCTCGACTGCGGCCAGTCACCGGCCCACCGGGCAGAAGACGCGCCCGATGATCAGGTTCGTCATCGACAGGGCCGGAGCCGGAGCCGAAGCTGTGCAGGGTGACACGGGGCGGCCGAGGCGCTCTTCCGGGCAACGGGGCGGACGGAAGACGTATTGTTTTTCGAGTGCCGCCTGTCCTTACCCCAGGATCGGATCGGTGAGGGGGACGGGTGCGGGGGCCGGTGCCCAGACGTAACGAGGAGTGGTGGGAAAGGTGACCGGAGCACGGAAGCCGCTGACGCGCAAAAACCTGTGGAGGCCCTCGTCCGGGCGGCTCCGGTCGTGGCTGGCTGATGAATCCGCGGACCGTACCCGGCCCGTCATCGTGGCCGTCGTTCTGACACTTGCGGGGATAGGCCTGGTCGAGGTCGCCTCGGCATCATCGGTGGAGTCCGTCGCGGCCGGGATCAATCCTTATGATCTGCCCCTGAAGCAGGGAATGTGGACCCTCGCAGGTGTGGTCATCATGTTCGCCCTGGCCAGGCTGCCGGTCCGGCGCATCCGGAAACTGGCGTGGCCGATGCTTATCATTGCGGTCATCGCCCTCGGGCTGGTCTTCACGCCCCTGGGCATGACGGTCAACGGCAACAGGAACTGGCTGAACGCGGGCGGGTTCACGGCCCAGCCCTCCGAGTTCGCCAAACTCGCCCTCGTCGTCTGGGGTGCCGCCGTCCTCTCCCGCAAGCAGGCGCTGCTGAACCAATGGAAGCACGCCGTCATCCCGATGCTTCCCGTGGGCGCGGCCATCATGGCCCTCGTCGCGCTCGGCCATGACCTGGGCACAACACTGTTCATCATGATGATCCTCGCCGCCACCCTGTTCTACGGAGGGGTGCCGATGAAGGTCTTCGGAGCGGCGGCGGCGGCCTGCGCCGTGGCGGCACTGGTCCTCGCGGCCACCAACGGCAACCGGATGGGACGGATCTTTTCCTGGCTCGGCATGGGCTCGGGGGTCGAGGACCACTGCGCGGAAAATTAGCGCTAAGCCGTCCCCGGTCGC
>DIZT01000211.1:6882-7959 GCA_002427975.1 Micrococcaceae bacterium UBA6021
TGGTCATTTTGATGCTTAGCGCCACTTTTCCCCGCAGTTGTCCTCGACCCCCGCCCCCAGTTCCAGTAACATCTCCGGAGTACCCAGTGCAGAGCGCAAGACGGGCCGAAGGGCTGTTGTCTAGATGGATCAATTCGTTGTGGAATCCCCCGGGGCGCTCCTTTCCGTGCGGCAGAGCCGAGACGACGGCGAACCGCTACTTCTCTTGCATGGTGGCCCTGGAATGCCCGACTACATGCAATCCACAACGGCTCCGATGCTGAGCCAGTTTCGCTGTATCAGCTTCGACCAGCGCGGAGTCGGAGAATCCGTGTGTCGCGATGGGCACTATGACTTGTCTGCCTACTTGGACGATATCGAAGCAATTCGGGCCCACTTGGGTGTCGCATCATGGCACGTGTTGGGACATTCCTGGGGCGGCCTCCTCGCTCAGGCGTACGTCTCGACCTACCCGCAGGTGGTCAAGAGTCTGGTGCTTGTCAGCTCGTCGCTGGGCGTGGGTCGAGACTGGAAGCAGACCAAGCGAGAATCCTTCCGGATCGAGCATGCTCGTGCTGGATTCTCGGGCACTCTTCGCTTATACGCCTACGGTTCAGGTTTAGTGATCCCCGGATCGATCGGGGCGTGGTCGATGCGCCACGTGATGACCGAGACGTGGCACAACTATTTCTTGGATCCGCGATCTGCACCCGACCCCGAACCGGGTTGGCTCTCGGGAAGCTCCCGGATAGCCATGATCAAGACCGATCGGGCCATCTCAAACGAACGCCCAGACGTACTTGAAGGCGCGTCGAGTTACGAAGGCCCTGTGCTTGTCCTCTATGGCGCTTTCGACATTTTCGAAGACGGCACCGAGATCGTGAGAGGCCGGTTTCCGCAGGCTCTTCAAGTGACATTGGAGAACTCTGGCCATGTGCACTGGCTCCAGAATCCCTCTGGCTACGCGAAGACGCTTGGCGACTTCTACGAACAAACACTCGGCTCTTGTTAGTTGGGGTCGCCGTAGTACTCGGGAAAAATCGGGCGGATATCGCTGATCGGCGATGATCCGGTCGGCCAGCGGCACCGATCAGGTAG
>DIZT01000292.1:0-725 GCA_002427975.1 Micrococcaceae bacterium UBA6021
CGAGCTCCTCGACACCGGCGTCCTCAAAGACGAGCTCGCCACCGCGGGCAACGAATTCCTCCATGAAGCGCGGGAATTTCACGCGCTGGTCGATCGACTGGGCAGGCTCCTCAAGGCGGCCGGCCCAGCTCAGGGCTTTCTCGCCGGGCTGCCCCGGGCGCGGGACGGTGAAGGCGATGCCGTCAACCGTTGGTGCATCGTTCCAGAAATCCAGGGAGAGGGCGCGCTCGTGTTCGAGTGCATCGTGGAACATGCACTGGCTAGAGGAAACCTTGCCGTCACGGATTTCGTCCGGCGCGCGGTTGGAAATGGTTGTGACCTGGAAGCCTGCGTCCAGCAGTCCGATTCCGAGCTGGAGACCCGACTGACCTGCGCCGACAATGGTGATGTGTCGTTCTGACATGGGGTTCTTGCCTTTCAATTGGGGATTAGTTGGTAGCCAGCAGGGGGATAGTTTCTTCGGCCCGTTCAGGGCCGAGGACGGAGTACCCGCCGTCGACGGCCCAGTCCGCCCCAGTAACAAAGCTAGCCGCATCGCTGGCGAGGAAGGCCACAACAGCGCCCACTTCCTCCGGCCGACCCACCCGCTGGAGCAGGTGAAATGGTGCCGCGACGGCGTCGGTCTTTCCAGGTTTCCCTGCTGAGCGCTTCCATGATGTTGCCCCAGGTCCAGCCTGGGCTGACGGAGTTCACGCGAATGTTTTCCGCCGCGAAATCCGTTGCCA
>DIZT01000292.1:953-1251 GCA_002427975.1 Micrococcaceae bacterium UBA6021
GCCCAGGTGACACTGTGAGTGTCATCGTCGTCGGACGTTGACTGAGCGAGCTCCATGAGTTTCGTAGCCTCGTCTTGCGGATCCGCCGCATTACTCAGTCATCACCCACGGTGGTCGACAGCAGCGCCCTTGACCTGGGAACGATGCTGGTCTCCGGGGGAAAGCGCGGCTTGGATGTTGAGCTTGCACCGGCCGATCTCATCCGGCTGGCGTCCGCGGTGACCGCCGCCATCGGCACGCGCACACCTTAGCCCCGGACCCGGACCGGATCGACGCCGGACTGATCGAGATGACACTT
>DIZT01000292.1:1375-9380 GCA_002427975.1 Micrococcaceae bacterium UBA6021
AAATGTCATCTCGACGGCTGGGATTCGTCCGGGCGGTTCTGGCCCGGATTAAGCCGCGGAGCCAACCGGGGCCGGAGCCACGCCTTGATCAGGCTTTCCCAGCGCTCGGGATCAACATTCCATTCCTTGGTGTGCCTGGCGTGGTTGAACGCTTCGAACGTGACCATGTCCGGATTCCGCTCCGCCAGGAGGGCGGAGGGCTCATACGGAACGTACTCGTCATCAACGCTGTGGATGATGAGGGTGGGCGTACGGACTTCCACGGCACGCGCCACCCAGTCCATGGCCTTGAAGTCCACCGGTGCGGCCAGGCCTGTGAGCCTGCGCCCCACGGGGTGGCCTAGCATCAACTGCCCGTAGCGGCCAACCAGGGAAGGAATGCGGTTCCGCTGCGCGTGGTGGGCCAGCACATTGACCCAGTTGATGACAGGCGCATCCAGGACCATGGCCCGGATCAGGTGACGGTAGCGCGAGAGATCGACCGTCTGCAGGCAGATGGCGCCGCCCATGGACCACCCGAAAAGAACAATTTCCTCGGCGCCGTTGGCCAGGGCATACTCGATGGCGGCCTCCACATCACGCCATTCCGTGGATCCCAGGCCGTACCGGCCGTCCTCGGCCGACGGCGCCAACCCGTCGTTCCGGTACGAGACCAGCAGGCTGGTGAGCCCCAATTCGAGGGCGGGACCGACTGCCCGGAGGGCCTCCTGACGGGTGGCCCCGCGGCCATGGACCATGACTGCCCAGGTCCGGGCCGTTCCGCCGGCCCTGACCAGCCACGCCGGTGCTGTGCCGCCGTCGACCTCGATCAGTACGTCCTCCGCCACGAAGCCGGCGGCTGCGGGATCCGGATAGAGGGCACCGCTCCACCACCCCCGGCGGGCCGTATCGAGGTCGCCGGCATAGACAGCTTCCACTTCGCGCAGGACAGTGCGGTCCGCCGGCGAATAGGACACGATCCGCCCGATCCGTGCGTGCCCTTTCCCGCCGTCGAAAAATAGCCCATAGACACCGTCCACGGTGGTTTCCGGCGTGGCGGCCAGGATGACCTGCCGGCCACCGCCTTCCCGGAGCACGGCCAGGACTTCCTGGTCCGCCGTCCGCTGCCGGGGAGGAGTGATCACCCGCCTGGCAAAGTAGAGCGCCAGGGCGGCGGAGCCGGTGGCAAGCAGGCTGGCAAGGGCCCCGCCGCCGATGACGCCGCCGAGCGCCCATTTGGCGCGCAGCGACATGCGGCCATCGGCCTGGAGCGGAGGTGCCGCCGTCAACGTGGGAGTGCGCGTGGAAGGTGCCATGGAACCATTCTTACTGCCCCGGCCACGTTGTCCCTACTCCGCCGGCTCGTGGCGCACCTGCTCCCCGCCCGCCCCAAGGACGTTGCACACAGGACACCGCAACGGCCGCGCTGCCCAAATGGATGCAGGCGCCGGTGCGCACGACTAGGCTGATGCCATGAGCGATCCAATCGTCATTCTGACCGAAGAACCCCTGGGCGCGGACGACCGCGTCAACATCGAACGCCTGGTGGACGGGTCGGACACGCCCCTTGTCCTGCTGGTTCCAGGGAACACCGAACGGCATCTGCTGGTGGATTTTCTTGAGAATCTCTCCCTGCTCGACGTTGCTAAGGCGTTCCGCGAACTGACCGCCAACGCCCCGGACCCCACCGCTGAACGGGCCGAGGCTGCAGAGACGCTGGCTGTCTCGCTTGCTGCCCTGGAGGGGCTGGGCGCCGGAGTCACGGGCGAGGTGGTGGACGGTGGAGCTGTCAACGGCCTCGTTGCCAAGGTCAAGGAGCTCGGCGCAGCCCAGGCGGTGGTGATCACCCGTCCCCATGCGGTTGCGGATACGTTCCATACGGACTGGGCCAACAAAGCCCAGGACCAGCTGGGGCTCCCCGTGCTCCACCTGTACGCCGGTTCGGGATTTATCGGCGACTCCTGAGCGTTGAGCTGACTATGAGCATCTTTGGAAAGAGTATTTTCGACAACAAGGCCACGGATTCCGTTCCGGGTCCGGCCGCTGACGCCGCGGCACCCACCTACCGGAAGTCCGAGGCCGAGTGGCGGCAGGAACTCACACCGGAGGAATACCACGTGCTGCGGCAGGCGGGTACGGAGCGCCCCTTCACCGGCGAGTACGTGGACACCCATACGGAGGGTGTCTACCAATGCCGCGCCTGTGGCACAGAGCTCTTCAGGAGCAACGAAAAATTCGACTCGCATTGTGGCTGGCCGTCCTTCTGGGCACCGCTTGCCGAGGGCACGGTCCGTTACATCCACGACCGGAAGCTCGGCATGGAGCGGGTGGAGGTACGGTGCGCGCACTGCGACTCACACCTGGGCCACGTCTTTGAGGGTGAAGGGTACGGCACACCCACCGACCAGCGCTTTTGCATAAATTCGGTGTCCCTGAAGCTGGTGGCACGCGGCGCTGCCGGGGAAGAATCCACGGCGTCCTGAGGCCGCCAGCCGTGCCTCCGTCTACATCTGGCTGAGCCCCGAGGTGCTTCGAGCCTGAGAGTATCTTATGCTCAGGCATAATTTGAGTTAGGGACTCTGGTTGCTTGCTACGCTCGCCGTAGATACCCCAAGCAACCAGAAAGGCAGTCGCACCATGACCGTCACCGTGACCGGCGCCCCGCCAAGGATCACCGCCGAAAACCCCACCTGGCTCCGCCTCAGGAGTGCCGCCGAATCCCTGCAGTCACTGCAGATCCAGGACGGCTCCGTGCCTGACGAGGGCCACCACGCAGCTGCAGCGCTCGAGGTTGCCGCCATCACGGAGTCGCTCGCCGAACTGGCACCGCTGTTCCCCCACGACGCGGCCTACCTTGACGCCGTCGTCGCTGATTTTCGGGCGTGGGCCGCGGGCGGTTTCGGCGTCCCGGACTTCCTCGGATCCCTGCTGGCGTTCCAGCCCCAACTGCAGCGCCAGGATGGCTTGCAGCATGTTGTCATCTTCCCCATGTACACCCAGAACGGAAGCAGCAGCCGCCTGGTGGAAGCCGTGCTGATCGAGGTCATCTGGCCCGATTTCGTGGCCGGGCTTGAGGCCGGGGACTATTCAAACAAGCTCTTTGTACCCATCCGGTTCCTGGACTTCACCCGCGGCTACAACACCAACTCGGCGGTGCTGTTCCCCGAAACCGTGGCCGTGCGGCAAACGCCTGCCTTCACCTGGGGTGCGATATTCGCGGACCGTGAAGCTGCCCGGTTCCGCCGCGTCCTGCGGGCGGCCGCAGACATCACCTCGTTGGACCTGCCCGCGGGCGCCGCGGAACTCCTTGCGGACCAGGAACTGACCGAGTCCACATTTGTGATGTGGGACCTGATCCATGACCGGACCCACATGCGCGGCGACCTGCCCTTTGACCCGTTCATGATCAAGCAGCGGATGCCCTACTTCCTGTACTCGCTTGAAGAACTGCGCTGCGACCTCACCGCCTTCCGGGAGTCTGTCCGGATCGAAAAGGACGAAGACGCCGGCCCCGAAGCCCGCCGGCACGCGAAGCTGGTGCAGTACGCCATCATCTTCGACCGGATCTTCCGCTTTGCGATTACGGGCAACCGGGTGCGCAACTATGACGGCCTTGGCGGACAGCTGCTCTTCGCCTGGCTGCACCAGCACCACGTCCTGCACTGGACCGACAGCCGGCTCAGCATCGACTGGGACCAGGTGGCGGACGCGGTGATCGCCCTCGGCGCCACCATCGACGACCTTTACTGGCGCTCCATTGACCGGCCGAAGACGGCCCATTGGCTTGCCGCGTACCAGCTGGTCTCCGCCACCCTCACGCCCAACCCCGCATCGGTCTGGGCCAAAGGCCCCGACGCGCTTGCCGTTGCCGGTCCGCCGCGCAGCCTGACGGACCAGGTGCTGGACGACGAATTCCCGCTGTCCATGTTCTACGAAGCATTGGAGAAGAAAATGCGCCCTGTCATCGAATCCACCGCCGGCATTACGGGGGCGTCCGCACTGTGAGCGAAGCCGGCGCCCCGGGCGCAACTCCTGCCCCTGAGCACGCCCCTATGCTGAACGTCCTGGTCACCGGCGGCAGCGGAGCGTCCGGGGTCGCCGTGGCCCGGGCCTTGCACCAGGCGGGGTTCAGGGTCTTCACGGTCGGCTCGGACAGGACGCGCATCGAGGGTGCTGCGAGGCAGGCGGGCGACGGCGTGACGCCCCTGGTGTGCGATCTTGCGGATCCCGCTGACGTCCAGGCCCTCCGGAAGACCCTTCTGGCGGAAACCGCCGGACGCGTGGACGGAGTCATCCACCTCGTGGGCGGCTGGCGCGGCGCGAAGGGCATCACGGACCAAAGCGACGCCGACTGGGACTTCCTGGAGCGCGGCGCCATCACCACGCTCAGGAATGTTTCCCGGGTCTTCTACGCCGACCTGGCCGCCGCCGGAACCGGACGGTTTGCCATGGTGTCCTCCACCGCGGTGGACAAACCGACAGCGGCCACGGCCAGCTACGTGGCGGCGAAGGCCGCCGCCGAGACCTGGACACTGGCGATGGCGGAGGGCCTGGCACGCGGGGCTGCCGAGGAGGGCAGCGCCTTGCGCGGCGCCGCCGTCGTCCTGGTGGTGAAGGCGCTGGTGGACGCGGAACTCCGGAAGGCGCATCCGGAACGGACCTTCCCCGGCGCCACCGACGTCGAGGACCTGGCCGCCGCCGTCGTCGGACTGTTCAGCCGTCCGGCAGCCGAACTGAACGGCCGCCGGCTGCCCCTGACCCCCTGACCGGCCGGACCTGACCTGACCTCCCTAGACTGAGAACGTGAGCAAAGCAATGACAACAACGGCAGATGCCCCCCCGCGGCTTGAAAACCCAGCCGTCCGGCTGCATGACGCGTCCGTCCGCGGTTTCGCGTCGGACAACTACTCCGGCGTCCACCCCGAGGTCCTGGCCGCCCTCGCGGCAGCCAACGGCGGCCATCAGGTGTCCTACGGCGAGGACGACTACACGGCCCGGCTGCAGGCGTTGATGGAGGGACACTTCGGCGCCGGCATCGAATGTTTCCCGGTCTTCAACGGCACGGGCGCCAACGTCCTGTCCCTGCAGTCGCTGCTCCCCCGCTGGGGCGCTGTGGTGTGCGCGTCGACGGCGCACATCAACATGGACGAAAACGGGGCACCGGAACGGATCGGCGGGATCAAACTCCTGCAGGTTCCCACCCCCGACGGCAAGCTGACCCCGGCGCTGATTGACCGCGAAGCGTGGGGCTTTGGCGATGAGCACCGGGCGCAGCCACTGGCTGTCTCCATCACGCAGACCACCGAACTGGGCACGTGCTACACCCCCGACGAGGTCCGCGCAATCGCCGAGCACGCTCATTCCAAGGGCATGAAACTCCACATGGACGGCGCGCGGCTGGCTAACGCGGCTGCCCACCTGGACGTGCCGCTGCGGGCGTTCACGCGCGACGCCGGCGTGGACATCCTGTCCTTCGGCGGCACCAAGAACGGGCTGCTGTACGGCGAGGTGGTGGTCGCCCTGAACCCCGAAGCTGCCCACGGCCTGGTATTCCTGCGCAAGATGAACATGCAGCTTGCCTCGAAAATGCGTTTCCTGTCGGCCCAGTTCATCGCCCTGCTGGAAGGCGACCTGTGGCTCCGTTCGGCGGCGCACGCCAATGCCATGGCCGCTCGTCTCCGTGCCGCGGTGGACACGATCGACGGCGTGGAGCCCACCCAGAAGACGGAGTCCAACGGCGTGTTTGCCGTCCTGCCGGCCGGCGTGGCGGACCGGCTGCGGGAGTCCTTCAGGTTCTACGACTGGGATGAAGCCGCCCGCGAGGTCCGCTGGATGTGTTCCTTCGACACCAGCGAGGACGATGTCGACGCATTTGTGGCCGCGATCCGACGGGAGCTTGCGGCCGGCCAGGCGGGCACGGATGCCGGATAGCATGGACCGGCCGACGGCGAGCCTGCAGTGCCCGCCCCCTGCTGTTGCGTAGTCTGCGAAGGTGAACGCACTAGCCCAGGTTCCCCCGGAATTTCTCCATGCCTTGGGAACCCTCAGGAAAGCCCAATGCCGCGCTGAACTGCGCCTGGCGGAGATTCCCGCCCCGGCGCGCCTGGCACCGTTCGCCGTGGCACTCGGGGCCGAGGTCATGGCGCATGGACCGGGCAGCGGAACCACCCCCGTCCACGGGCCCGCGGCCATGGCCCTGGCCGCAGCCTCCGGCACCGAGGACGACGACGACACCGAGCTGGCCACGGGCCGCTTCATCCTGCTGCACGACCCCGAAGGCTCAGCAGTCTGGGATGGCGAATTCCGGATTGTCACCTACATCCGGGCCCAGCTGGAGCCCGAAATGGGCAACGACGAAATGCTGGGCACCGTCGCCTGGACCTGGCTGGTTGAGGCACTTGAGAATCACAAGGCCCCGTACCGGGCGGCGGGCGGGACCGCCACGCGCGTCCTGTCGGAGAGCTTTGGAACACTTTCTGACCGGCCCGGGTCGATCGACATCGAGCTGCGTGCCTCCTGGACGCCGGCGTCCTCGGACGTCGCTGCCCATCTGGAGGCGTGGTCAGACATGGTGTGCACATTCGCCGGTCTCCCCCCTCTGCCCGACGGCGTCTCGGCCCTTCCGCGCCGGCGTCGGAACTAGGACAGCACCTTGTCGGTAAACTGAAGGCATCATGACCCCTCATATTCCGGAAAACACCACGGCCGGCGCTCCGGCTGCTGATACCACTCCCCACATCACGGTGGAAGGCTTCGATAGCCCAGTCCCCGTTGTCATTGACCTCGATGCACCGCGCGATGGCGTGCCGCTGGTGATCGAAACCCAGTCCGGACTGGAGCGGTGCGCGGCAGCCATCGCCGCCGGAACAGGGCCCGCAGGGGTTGATGCAGAGCGGGCCTCAGGATTCCGGTACGGCCAGCGCGCGTTCCTGGTGCAGATCCGGCGCGAAGGCTCCGGTACCTGGCTGATCGACCCTGAACCGTTCGGGAACCTGTCCATCGTCAACGATGCGCTGCAGGGGGTGGAATGGATCCTGCATGCAGCCAGCCAGGACCTGCCCTGTCTGCTGGAACTGGGCATGTGGCCGGACAAGCTGTTTGACACCGAGCTGGCTGCGCGGCTGGCCGGGCTGCCACGCGTTGGCCTGGCCGCCGTCATCGAACAGCTGCTCGGTTTTGGCCTGGCC
The DNA here is from genome assembly GCA_002427975.1 of Micrococcaceae bacterium UBA6021. Classification (GTDB taxonomy): domain Bacteria; phylum Actinomycetota; class Actinomycetes; order Actinomycetales; family Micrococcaceae; genus Arthrobacter. Next base: position 8,542 of record DIZT01000292.1, read on the forward strand.
AAGGAACATTCGGCCGCCGACTGGTCCACCAGGCCCCTGCCCGAACCGTGGCTGCGCTACGCCGCCCTGGACGTGGAAGTCCTGACGGAACTGCGCGAAGAACTTATCGAGCTGCTGCAGGCCGACGGCAAGCTGGACTTCGCAGAGCAGGAATTTGCTGCAATCCTTGCGGCCGGCGTGGCCCCTCCCCGGGTTGACCCCTGGCGCAAGACGTCAGGCCTCCACCAGATCCGTGACCGGCGCCAGCTGGCCGCGGTCCGCGAACTGTGGCTCGAGCGCGATTCCCTGGCGCAGAAGCGCGATGTTGCCCCTGGCCGCCTGATTCCTGATTCCGCCCTGGTGTCCGCTGCCAAGGCCATGCCATCCACCGTTCCCCAACTGCTCGGAACCAAGGGCTTCCACGGCCGTGCAGCGCAGCGGGAAGCACCCCGCTGGCTCCGGTGCATCGCTGCTGCGCGCGATCTTGAGGAACTTCCGCCGCTGCACCTGGCCACAAACGCACCGCCCCCGCCCCGGGTGTGGTCCGATCGCGATCCCGAGGCCGCGGCACGGCTGTCCACTGCCCGCCCGCTCCTGCAGGAGAAGGCGGACGAGCTGAACCTTCCAGTGGAGAACCTGCTGACGCCGGACTACCTGCGCCGCGTGGCGTGGCGTCCGCCGTCGGACATCACCGAAGAAACGGTGGCCGCCGAACTGAGTACCCTCGGTGCCCGTCAGTGGCAGATCGGCCTGGTTGCGCCGCTGATCACGGTCAACGGCAACCACAACCCCGACACGATCACGCTGCAGCCGCGCGGGTCGTCCTTCGTCTACGGCCGCGTCGAGATCAACGGCCGTGG
>DIZT01000292.1:9400-10803 GCA_002427975.1 Micrococcaceae bacterium UBA6021
CGCTTATCACGGGCGCTTTCCTCAACCCGCACCCGCTGCCGGCAAAGGAAACCAAGGCAACCGCAGCCAGCGAGTAAACGCTCCTTCACCGAGCCTTGCACACTATGTTACTCACGAGTAACATAGTGTGCACTGCCGTCCGGACGAGTGCTGCCCTTTGGCCTCCGGACGGCGCCAACGTCTCGATGAGGAGTAAACGTGAGCCACCACGGAAGCAGCGGGTCCCCGCGAACTGTCCGCGACGTCGTTTTTGTTGACGGCGTCCGCACGCCCTTTGGGCGGGCCGGCGAGAAAGGCATCTACGCCGGAACCCGTGCCGATGACCTGATGGTGAAGTGCATCCGCGAACTTCTGCGCCGCAACCCCACCCTGCCCGCGGACCGGATCGACGAAGTGGCCGTCGCCGCCACCACCCAGACCGGCGACCAGGGCCTCACCCTCGGCCGCACCGCCGCCCTCCTGGCAGGTCTCCCCCGCAGCGTTCCGGGTTTCGCCATCGACCGTATGTGCGCTGGCGCCATGACCGCGGTCACGACGACGGCCAGCGGCATCGGGTTCGGCGCTTACGACGTCGTGATTGCCGGCGGTGTGGAGCACATGGGCAACCACCCGATGGGGTCCGGCGCCGATCCGAACCCGCGCTTTATGTCCGAGCGGCTGGTTGACCCTGCCGCCCTGAACATGGGCAACACGGCCGAAAACCTGCATGACCGTTTTCCCGCCATCACCAAAGAACGCACGGACGCCTACGCGGTTGCCTCACAGGACAAACTCGCGGCCGCCTACGCCCACGACCAGATCCAGCCGGACCTGGTTCCGGTCGCCACCCTCAAGCCAGGCCAAGGCTGGACGCTGAACAGCGTTGACGAGCCACCCCGGCCGGGCACCACGCTTGAGGACCTGGCTGCCCTGCGGACTCCCTTCCGCGCGCACGGCCGCGTGACGGCAGGCAACGCCGCCGGCCTGAACGACGGCGCCACGGCCGCCGTCCTCGCCTCCTCGGAGGCCGCCGCTGAACTGGGCCTGCCTGTCAGGATGCGGCTGGTCAGCTACGCCTACGCCGGTGTCGAGCCGGAGGTCATGGGCATCGGACCCGTGCCGGCCACCGAAAAGGCACTGAAGAACGCCGGACTCAGCATTGGGGACATCGGACTTTTCGAGATCAATGAAGCCTTTGCCGTGCAGGTCCTGAGTTTCCTGGACCACTTTGGCATTTCCGACGACGATCCCCGCGTGAACAGGTACGGCGGCGCCATCGCGGTGGGCCATCCCCTCGCATCGTCCGGCGTGAGGCTGATGAACCAGCTCGCCCGGCAGTTCGAGGAAGACCCGTCCGTCCGGTACGGCATCACCACCATGTGCATAGGCTTGGGCATGGGCGCCACCGTCATCTGGGAAAACCC
>DIZT01000292.1:10982-16251 GCA_002427975.1 Micrococcaceae bacterium UBA6021
CCGCATGAGCGCCGCCGATTTCACCAAGCTTGCCGAACTCTTCCCCGACGAAACCGTGACGCACTCGTACGTCCAGGACATCACGCTGCCGGCCGTCCCCGGCCAGCAGAGCCCCGGAATCTTTGCGCTGATCACCCTGGACAACGGCCTGGACCACTCCAAGCCCACCACGCTGGGGCCTAATACCCTGGTGGAACTTGGCACCGTCCTGGCGGGCCTGAAAGGCCGTGCTGCCCGCGGCGAGATCGTTGGCGTGGGCGTAACCGGCAAGCCGTACTACCTCGTGGCCGGTGCCGACCTGTCCGCGGTGAAGTCACTGGAGAGCCGGGAGCACGGCCTCTGGATGGCCCAGCTCGGCCACGATGTTTACGCCACGCTCGCTGACCTCGGAGTCCCCAGCTTCGCCTTCATCAATGGTGTTGCCCTGGGCGGTGGCCTGGAGATCGCCCTGCAGTCCACGTACCGTACGGTGTCCACCGGTGCCGGCGCGCTGGCGCTTCCCGAAGCCTTCATCGGCCTGGTCCCCGGCTGGGGCGGCGTCTACATCCTGCCGCGGCTGATCGGACCCGAGAATGCAGTCAAGGTGATGATTGAGAATCCGCTCAGCAATAACCGGACGCTCAACGGGCCGCAGGCTTTCCAGCTGGGCATCGCCGACGCCCTGTTCGAACCGGCAGACTTCCTGGAACGGTCCCTTGCCTGGGCTGCGTCCGTCATTACCGGCGAGGTGGTCCCGGAGCGGGCCAACGCCGTGGACCCCGCTGATCCGGCTGTTGCCGGGCGTTGGTCAGCAGCCGTCACCGCAGGCCGGACATTCGTGGAGGCCAAGACGTCCAACGCCTCACCTGCACCGGCCAAGGTCCTGGACCTCCTCGAAGCCAACCGGACCATGTCCCAGGCCGAATCCGCCGCCCTCGAGTGCGAAACCCTCGCCGGACTGATGCAGACCGCCGAGTTCCGCGCCACGGTGTACGCCTTCCTTGATCTGGTCCAGAAACGCTCCAAGCGGCCGGCCGGGGCCCCGGACCGTAAGCTCGCCCGTCCGGTCACCAAGATCGGCGTCGTGGGGGCTGGCCTCATGGCCAGCCAGCTCGCCCTGCTGTTTGCCCGCCAGCTCAAGGTCCCTGTGGTGATGACGGACATCGACCAGGCACGAGTGGACAAGGGTGTGGGCTACGTCCATGCCGAGGTGGACAAGCTCCTCGGTAAGAAGCGGATCAGCCAGGACGCAGCCAACCGCACCAAGGCCCTGGTGACGGGATCGGTTTCAAAGGAAGCGTTCGCCGACGCCGACTTTGTCATTGAGGCCGTCTTCGAAGAGCTGAACGTCAAAAAGCTGGTTTTCGCTGAAGTGGAGGCAATAGTCTCGCCGGAGTGCATCCTCGCCACCAACACGTCTTCTTTGTCCGTCACGGCGATGGCCGAAGACCTCGCGCACCCCGAACGGCTGGTGGGCTTCCACTTCTTCAACCCGGTGGCCGTCATGCCGCTGCTGGAAATCGTGCGCGCGCCCAGGACCGACGACGCCGTGCTGGCCACCGCGTTTGAGCTGGCCAAGGGCCTGAAGAAGACGGCGGTCCTGGTCAAGGATGCGCCTGCCTTTGTGGTCAACAGGATCCTGCTGCGGCTGATGGGCGAAGTGACAGCCGCCTTCGACGAAGGAACCCCTGCCGACGTTGCAGACACCTCGCTGCGTCCCATGGGCCTGCCAATGACCCCTTTCACGCTGGGAGCCATGGTGGGCCTGCCGGTGGCCCAGCACGTCCAGGAGTCCCTGCACACTGCCTTCGGCGAACGGTTCCCTGTGTCCACCAACCTGCAGAAACTGATCGAAAACGGCGTGAAATCGCTCTGGGCCCCCGCCGCCGACGGCTCCCAGGAGATCCCGGCATCCACCTTGTCGCTGATGTCCTTCGGGACATCGCCGTCCACCGGTGACGAGGTGTTGCACCGGGTCCAGGATGCTCTGGCCCAGGAGATCGGGCTGATGCTCGAAGAGGGCGTTGTGGCCGGCCCTGAAGACATCGACCTGTGCGTGATCCTGGGCGCCGGCTGGCCGATGTTCCTGGGCGGCATCACGCCGTACCTGGACCGGGTGGGCGCCTCGGAGCGGGTCAACAGCAAGCGTTTCCTGGCGGCCGGCGTCGCGTCCGCCGCATCCGCCGCACCGGCGTCGCCCGTCCCCGCCTGAAGCCCCCGCAGCGCCTCCCCTCCGGAGTTTTTGGTCAGATAACGTCTGTTAAAGCCCGGCCCTTAAACCGGCGATAAGTGGACAAAAACTCCGGGCTGGGGCTACTGGCCGGACCCTGCGGCCGGGGCGCTGCTGCCCGTATTTCCATTACCGCCGGCGCGGCGTCCCTGCCCGGGTGTCTGGGTCCCGGAGCCGTTTGTCGTCCCAGCGCCGGCTCCGGTTCCCGCCCCGGCTCCACCGGCCCCTTGGAAATTGCCGAAGTTGGTCCTTGATCCGCGGGTTCCGGCATCGATTTGCTTCTGGATGGCCGAGCCGCCGAACAACCCGCCCACTACCAGCAGCACACACACCAGGACCTTTGTGGAGCGGCCGGGTGTGTAGCGGCTTTTGGGGACAAAGGGCTCCTCGTCAGGCAGGTGCGACGCCGGATCCACGGTGATGTCCGGATCTTCCGTTTCAGCCATATAGGGAGACAGCTCCGCTGCCGGAAGTGCCTCGGTGACAGCGGGTTCGCCGGCGCCGCGGCGACCGTAAAGATCGCCGGGATTGCCGTAGGTGTCGCGGTTGATACTGTTCATGGAAGTCCTATTCGTAGCGAAGGGCGTCGATGGGCCGCAGCTTTGCGGCCTTGTTGGCTGGATAGACCCCGAAGACCAGCCCGATGATGGCGGACACGGCCAGCGAGAGCCATACGGTCCAGGACTGCACTTCTGGCTGGACACCCAGGACCGGAAACGCACTGCCGGCGAAGCCGATCACAATTCCGGCCACGCCGCCGATCACGGAGATGATCAGCGACTCAATCAGGAACTGGGCCACGATGCTGCCCCGTGACGCCCCGATGGCCTTCCGGATGCCGATTTCGCGGGTCCGCTCGGTCACGGTCACCAGCATGATGTTCATGACGCCGATCCCGCCCACCAGGAGGCTGATGGCCGCGACAGCGCCGAGCAGGATGGTCAGTGTCTGGGTGGTGTTGGTGGCAGTGGTGAGAATCTGCGCCTGGTTCCGGACCTGGTAGTCCCGGTTGGTGGAATCCACATGATGGCGGGCGTCCAGGATCATCTGGACCTCGTTCTGGGCCTGGTTCATCACGTCGGCGGAGACCGCCTGCACGGTAATCGATGCCAATGTCGGCGCATAGCCGGTGAACTTGTTCTGTGCGGCGGACAGCGGGACCACCACGATGTCGTCCGGATCGTTCAGCCCCGACGAACCCTTGACCGCGAGCACGCCGGCCACGGTGAAGTTCTGGCCGTTCAGTTGAATGCTCTGTCCGACGGCGGACCCGGTGGCCGCCCCGAACAGATCCGTGGCCACCGTGTTCCCGATGACCGCCACGGGGCTGGCCGACTGCTGATCGGCATCGGTGAAGAGCGCCCCTGCGGCGACCGTGCTGTTGCTGATGTCAAAGTACGACGGCGTGGTCCCCAGGAAGCTCGCCACGGAGTGTGTGGCGCTGGTGTACGTTGCCGTGACGCCCTGGGCCTGGACGATCGGTGCGGTCCGGGCCACATCGGGAGCGAGCACGGGATCGGTGAGTGCTTGTTCGTCGTCGACCGTGAGGTTGGTGCTGCGGGTGCGGCTCGCCCCGCTCTGGCCGCCCGTGGCGCGTCCGCCGACGCTGGTGGACCGGCTCACCGTCAGGACGTTGGTTCCAAGCTTGCCGATCTGGGCTTTGATGTTGTTGCTGGTCCCTGCCCCGACCGCGAGCAGAATGATGACAGCGGCGATGCCGATGAGGATTCCCAGGGTGGTCAGGATGGAGCGCATCTTGTTGGCGGCCACCCCGGTGAGGGCGAAGCGCGCGGATTCGAGGAGATTCACGGCGCCACCGCAAGGGTCCGGCCGTGGACAGGCTGCTGCCTCTCATCGGAGATGATTCTGCCATCCTGCATCCGCACGACCCGGCCGGCGCGCTCTGCGACGTCCATTTCATGGGTGATCATGACGATGGTCCGTCCCGAGGCGTGCAGACTCTCGAACAGATCCAGGATTTCGGCCGACGACCGCGAATCGAGCGCCCCGGTTGGCTCATCGGCCAGCAGCAGCACCGGGTTCGTCACCAGTGCGCGTGCGATGGCCACCCGCTGCTGCTGACCGCCCGAAAGCTGCGAGGGCCGGTGGCCTGCCCGGCTGGACAGCCCAACGGTATCGAGCATCGCCAGGGCCCTGTCACGCCGCTCGTGCCGGCCCACTTTGGCATAGGCCAGCGGCATGGCCACGTTATCCACGGCTTTGGTTCGGGAAATGAGGTTGAAGTTCTGGAACACAAAACCGATCTTGCGGTTGCGGATTTGCGCCTGCTGGTATTCGTCCAGTTCCCGGGTGTTGATTCCGTCCAGCAGGTAACTGCCCGCAGTGGGCGCATCCAGGCAGCCGATGATGTTCATGAGCGTGGTCTTGCCCGACCCGGACGGGCCGACGATCCCGACCAGCTCCCCCTGGCCGATGGCGAGGGTCACCCCGCGCAGGGCCCGGACGGGCGGTTCGCCGGGGTAACTCTTGGTCACGTCGTCCACATCGAGCACGGGCGTGTAGGTCATGTCGCCGGGACCACCACTGGCTGGCCGGCGGCCAGCTCCGAGCCGCTGACCTGCACAAGCCCGTCGGCGTCGTCGAACAGTCCGAGCGAGACCAGCACGAGATGGTGAATCCCGCCTGCGCCGACGACCTCGACGGCGTAGCCGCCCACGGACTGGGCCAGCAGCGCGGTCACCGGCACCACCAGCGCGCTGGGCACGCTGGCGGTGGTGATACCGACCCGCACCGGGGCCTGATCCCACGTGCCCGTGGCGGCCGGGTCGGAGGGGGTGACGTCCACGGTGATGGTCGGTGTTGTGCTCCCCGAAGAGCAGGTGTCCGTTCCCGGCGCCGCGGAGCTGGAGTTCGACCTGCCGGACCCGGAACTCGATGGGCAGGTGGCGACCGCCCCGACCGAGGAGACGACACCTGGGGTGGTCTTGTTGTTGGGCAGGGTGATGGTCACCGTGTCCCCGACCGCCACCTCGGTCTGTTGCGAGGCGACCAACGCCACCTGCACGATCCGAGTGGTCGAGGTGGCCTGCATCACCGTCT
>DIZT01000001.1:0-7815 GCA_002427975.1 Micrococcaceae bacterium UBA6021
AGGGCGTCGTCCAGCTCGTCCGCGAAGCGGAACGTCCCGCGGTAATCAATCTCACGGAAGACGAGTGCGGCGAGCTCGGCCGTCACCGGCCCGGCGGGCAGGTTGCCCACCTGGACCACGGTGCCGCCGCGGCGCACGGCCGCGAGGACACCGCCCAGGGCACGGGCAGCGCCGGAGGCCTCGAACGCAACATCCACCGCGGGAAGCTGCGCGCCGGAGCCCACCAGCACCACGTCGTCGGCTCCCATGCGCTTAGCGATCGCCAGCGACGTCTCGGACAGGTCGCTGGCGACGACGCTGGCCGCGCCGGCGCGCCGGGCGGCGGCCACCACCAGCGCGCCGATCGGCCCGGCACCGTTGACCAGAACGTCCTTGCCGGCGAGGCTGCCCGCCCGGCCGACGGCGTGGATCGCCACCGCGAGCGGCTCGGCGACGGCGGCCTGGCGGGTGGTGACGCCGTCGGGCAGCCGCCGGAGCTGGCCGGCCGGAACGGCCTTGCGGGAGGCGAAGGCGCCGTCCGTGTGGGGCCGGTGCGCGGCGCTGCCGTAGTAGGTGACCTGAGGGCACAGGTTGGTGCGGCCGGCCAGGCAGTCGGCGCATTCGCCGCAGTATACGGCCGGGTGGACCGTCACGGCGTCGCCCACCGCGAAGCCCTCCACGCCGTCGCCGAGCACGGAGATCCGGCCGGCCACCTCGTGGCCCAGGACCATGGGATCGGCCAGGAGGCTGAGCCCGGAGGCGCCGTGGGTGACGTAGTGCAGGTCCGACCCGCAGATCCCGCCGTATTCGACGTCGACGATCACCGAGCCGGCCGGGCAGGCCGGATCCGGACGGTCCTCGAGGCGCAGGTCTCCGGCGGCATGGACAACTACGGCTTTCATACTGCGTCCTCCACGAGGGTCAGGTCCCGTCCCTTGGTTTCGGGGGCGAGGAAGGTGGCCACAAAGGCGATGGCGGAGTAGAGGACCATCATTGCCGCGACCGGCCACCAGGAGTTGGTGAACAGTGCCAGCAGGCCTGCGGCGATGATGGGGGCCAGGCCGCCGGAGAGCACGCCGCCGATTTCCTTGGCCAGCGCCAGCTGCGTGTAGCGGTTGCGGGAGCCGAAGAGTTCGTTGACGTACGCGGACTGGACCGAGAACATGCCCAGCACGGAGACGGACAGGCCGATGATCAGGGCGAGCGAAACCAGGAACGGATCGCGGGTCTGCATCATCAGCAGGGCCGGGATGGCAAAGAGCATCTGGAAGCCGGACAGCACGCGGTACATGGTGCGGCGGCCAACCCTGTCGGAGAGCCAGCCGGCCAGCGGGACCGTGGCGAAGCCGAGGATCGAGCCAATCAGCAGCGCGAACGTGCCCACGCTCTTGTCCATGCTCAGGCCGGTGACGATGTAGCCGATGAGGAAGGTCTGGATCATGGCCGAGTTGCCGGATTCGCCGATCCGGAGCGCCATGGCCAGGAAGAACGCCTTGCCCTTGCGCTTGGTTTTGGCGGACGGTGCGGCGGGCTGGGCGGCGGACTGCCCGACGGCGGCAGTGGAGTTCGCAGCGGAGGCGGCGGCAGCAGCGGCGTCGGCGATTTCCTGCTCACGGGTGGCCTCGAAAACCGGGCTTTCCTTCAGGTTGCGGCGCATCCACAGGGCGTACAGGGTGATGCCGATGCTGGCGATGAACGGCAGGCGCCAGCCCCAGCTCATGAGGGCTTCTTCGGGCAGGAGGGTCAGCAGGACCCACAGGCCGGAGGCCAGCAGCGTGCCGGAGTTCGTGCCGAGGCAGACGAAGGAGGCGATCAGGCCGCGCTTCTTGGGCGGCGCGTATTCGGCCAGCATGACCGAAGCGCCGGAGAGTTCAGCACCGGCGCCGAAGCCCTGTGCCAAGCGGAGGACCACCAGCAGGATGGGCGCCGCGAGGCCGATCTGGGCGTAGCCGGGCAGGAAGCCGATGAGCATGGTGGACACGCCCATCATCATGATGGTGATGACCAGGACCTTCTTGCGGCCCACGCGGTCACCCATGCGGCCGAAGAACCAGGCACCGACGGGGCGGGCCAGGAAGCCGACGCCGTAGGTGATGAAGGCGACCAGCAGGCCCACTGCAGGGTCGAAGTTGGGGAAGAAGATTTTCGGGAAGATGATGGCGGCTGCCAGCGAGTAGAGCTGGAAGTCCATGTATTCCATGGCTGTTCCGAGCCAGCCGGATACTGCAGTTCGGATCAGGTCTTTGGATGAGCGCTGGGTGGCGCCGATCTGGATTGTTGCCGTCATGAACCCCTCTGTTCTACGGGTCTGGCCGGATGCACAGCTTCAATGATGCGGCACGGCGAGACGTCTTTTCTTGTCCCGACAGTGGAACAACGACTGCCATTCAAGCACTGCCATACCAGTGTGTCAATAGGTGACGCGTCTCTTTACCCGGGTGCCGGGCTGGCGGTGCCCACGCTGGGCGGCACGGCTACTGTGGGAGCATGGCCGCCCCCGACACCACCCCGCGCATCTCCGCACGGATGATGGCGTATGCGCAGATCCGTGAGCGCATCATCTCCGGCGAGGATGCACCCGGGACCCTCCTCTCCGAGAACGAGCTCGCGCACCACCTGGGCACCAGCCGCCAGCCCATCCGCGAGGCCCTGCTGCTCATCGCCCAGGAAGGGCTGGTGGAGATCCGCCCGCAGAGCGGCACCTACGTGACGTACCTCGAACCGGACACTGTGGCGCAGGCCCAGTTCATCCGCGAAGCCATCGAAGTCGCGTCGCTGGCAGACTGCGCCCGAAACATCACGCCGGACGCCGCGGCCGCGCTCTTCGAACTGCTGGACCGCCAGGACGCCTGCACCACCCGCGAGGAGTTCTACCCGCTGGACGAGGACTTCCACCGCACGCTGCTGGCCATCGCCGGCCACGAGACAGCGTGGGCCACCGTCTCCAACGCCAAGGGCCACCTGGACCGCGCCCGCTATCTGGGGCTCAGCGGCTACCGCGGCATCACCGAATACGCCGCCGACCACCGCCGCGTTCTCGAAGCGGTCCTCACCGGCGACCTTTCGGCTGCGGAGGACTGCCTGCGCAGCCACCTGCGCTTTGTCCTGGATGACGTCACCAGCATGCGCGCCGCGCGGCCGGAACTGTTCTCGGCCCCTTCCGTGCCGGAGCGGCGGACGGGCCGGCCGGCCCGCGTCTGAGTCCTGCGGCTCCTCCGGCACGGCCAACACAGCCCGCATCGCGCGCCGGAGTAGTGTTGTCTCATCATGACGAGCACGTTCCGCACCCTCACAGTCCCCCTGGATGGCAACGCGTCCGCCGGCGGACTGCCGCAGTTTCTGGTCCGGGACGACGTCCTCTGCTGGACCCGCCGCGAAGCCGGCCTGGTGGGCTTCGGCGAGATCGCCCGCTTCACAGCCACCGGCCCGGAGCGCTTCCTTGAGGCCGACATCTGGTGGCGACATTTGGTCCTTGAAGCCGGCATCACCGACTCCGTGAGCCTCCCGGGCACCGGGCCGGTTGCCTTCGGGTCCTTCGCGTTTTCCAAGAAGTCGGCTCACGAATCGCGCCTGATCGTGCCCGAGATCGTGGTGGGCGTCCGTGATGGCCGGTACTGGCTCACCCAACTGACGTTCGACGACGGCCACCTCACCGAAGAGGGCGCCCTCGCCGCGCTGAATCGCTGGCTGAGCGGCGGCAGCGCCGGGGACGGCACGTCCGGCGACCCCTCCGCGGAGCCGGGCGGCGCCGTCGTACGTCCTTTGCCTTTGGCCGACGGCGCCTCACTGCACACCGGCTCACTGAGCGAAGAGGACTGGATGGCCGCCGTAGCCTCAGGTGTGGCGGAAATCCGCACCGGGGCGCTGGAGAAGCTGGTGCTGGCGCGGGACATTGTGGCCACGGTGCCCTCGGGCGTGAACGCGGCGCAGGTGCTGCGTGAGCTGGCTGTGCGGTACCGCGAATGCTGGACGTATGGCGTGGACGGGCTGGTGGGCGCCACGCCGGAGATGCTGATCCAGGTGGAGGGCCGCACCGCGCAGGCGCGCGTGCTGGCCGGGACGCTGGACCGCCGCGATGCGCACGGCGAGGCCGGGATCCCCATGGATTATGCCGAGCGGGTGCTGGCCGGGTCCGAGAAGCAGCGGCATGAGCACGAGATCGCGATCCAGTCATTGACGTCGCAGCTGGCCCCGTTTTCAGAGGCCATGAACGCCCACGACGAACCTTTTATTTTGGAGCTGCCCAATGTGTGGCATCTGGCATCTGATGTGAAGGCGGAGCTCGCCGAGGTGGAGGGCCACGTCCCCACCTGCCTGGCGCTGATCAACGCGCTGCACCCCACAGCCGCGGTCTGCGGGACGCCCACACTGGTGGCCGGCGCCCTGATCCGCAAGCTCGAACACCTGGACCGCGGGCCGTACGCGGGGCCGGTGGGCTGGCTCGACGCGGCCGGCAATGGCGAGTGGGGCATCGCGCTGCGCGGCGCCGTGATCGAGGATCCGCACACCGTACGGTTATATGCCGGTTGCGGCATAGTTGACGGATCCCAGCCGGAGGCCGAACTGGCGGAGACGTGGGCGAAGTTCCGGCCGATGCTGGAGTCGCTGGGCCTTGGCACCTAAGCAACTGCCCGCCCTCCCAACTGACTGGCAGTTAACGTCGCGAAACAGCGTTTTCACAGCGTTAAATGCGAGCTACATGGGCGGGGCGTCTGGAATCCCAGACACTCGTCCACGAAATACCCTTGCGCTTCGGGGCACAAAGTTATCCAATAGTGAAACAAAGTTACCTGTGACGCACATCTCGTTTCCGGCGGTACACTATTAGCCGCCTAGGAAAAAATCCCTCCAGCAACAAAAGGTAAGAATATGCTGATCTCCCGCAAGCCTCCGGGCACCTCCAAGCTCAAGGCCATGACGGTCCTCGCCATCGGCGCCCTCGCGCTCTCCGCCTGCACCAACGCGTCGCAGAATGCCACGCCCGGCGGTGCGTCGACGGAGTCCGGCAGTGCCAAAGCCAGCTTCGACCCGTCAACCATCACCAAGGATGATTCGCTGGCCGCGATGGTTCCGGCGGCAATCAAGTCCAAGGGAACCCTGACCGTGGGTTCTGACACCTCTTACGCCCCGGCGGAATTCCTCGGCGCGGACGGCCAGACGGCAGTGGGTTACGACGTCGACATCGCCAAGGCGATCGGCGCCACCCTTGGCCTGAAGGTCCAGGTGCAGACCGCCGAATTCACCGGCATTCTCCCCGCCCTCGGCCCGAAGTACGATCTGGGCATCTCCTCCTTCACGATCAACCCTGAGCGGCTTGCGGCCGTAAACTTCGTCAGCTACTTCAACGCCGGCACTGCATGGGCCGTCCAGAAGGGCAACCCCAAGAAGTTCTCCATGGATGACGTCTGCGGCAAATCGATCGGCGTCCAGACCGGCACCGTCCAGGAAGATCCGGACCTGTCCGCCCGCAACAAGAAGTGCACCGACGCCGGCAAGAAGGCCATCGACATCATCACGCTGAAGAACCAGACAGATGTCACCACCCGGCTGGTCAACGGCAGCATTGACGCCATGGCGGCGGACTCCCCCATCATCGGCTACGCCCTGTCCCAGACGAACGGCCAGCTGGAACGGCTTGGCGACGTCTACGACGCCGCGCCGCAGGGCATCGCCGTGGCGAAGTCGGACACCGCTTTGGCGGACGTGATCCAGAAGACGGTCACCAAGCTCATCGCGGACGGCTCCTACAAGAAGATCCTGGACGGCTGGGGTAACGCCGACGGCGCCATCACCAAGTCGGAAATCAACCCGGCCGTCTCTTGAGTATTCCCACAACCGACAAAGCAATGGAACACCACCAGCATGAAGCACCGGTACTGAATAAAGCAGTACCGGTGCGGCACCCCGGCCGCTGGATCAGCGCCATCATCATCCTCGGGGTCCTGGTCCTGTTCCTGCAGAGCCTGGTGACCAACCCCAACTTCCGCTGGGACATCGTGGGCACCTACATCCTGGACACCAAAGTGGTCCAGGGCGTCGGCTGGACACTGCTGCTTACCGTGGCGTCAATGGTCCTGGCCATTGTGCTGGCGATCCTGCTGGCGTTCATGCGCCAGTCGGACAACCCGGTGTTCCGCTGGTCCAGCTGGGCGTGGGTCTGGTTCTTCCGGGGCACGCCCGTGTACACCCAGCTGATCTTCTGGGGCCTGGTGTCCGTCCTGTACCCGAAGATCAGCGCGGGAGTCCCCTTTGGGCCCGAGCTGTTCAGCATGGACACCAGCACCGTGGTCACGGCACTCGCTGCCGCGATCCTGGGCCTGGGCCTGAACGAGTCGGCCTATCTGGCCGAGATCTTCCGGGCAGGCCTGAAGTCCGTTGACCGGGGCCAGATGGAAGCCGCCGAGGCCCTGGGCATGGGCAAAACCAAGATCATGTGGCGGATCATCCTGCCGCAGGCCATGCGCGTCATTGTTCCACCCACCGGCAACGAGACCATCGGCATGCTCAAGACAACGTCCCTGGTCCTGGCCGTGCCGTTCACGCTGGACCTGACGTTCGCCACCAATACACTGGCAAACCGGACCTACCTGCCTGTACCGCTGCTGATCGTGGCGGCCATCTGGTACCTGGTGATCACCAGCCTGCTGATGGTGGGCCAGCACTTTATCGAGGACTACTACGGCAGGGGTGTGGACAACCTGGCTCCCGCAGCCGTGAACCCGGCAGCTGCCAAGGCCGCCGCAGCCGTGGCTGCGAGCGCCAGCGCCGAGCCCGCACTGCGGATGGACTTCCCCGAGGAGGAGGAAAAATGACCATCACCGCCGAGAAACCGCTGGTGAAGATCGACGGCCTGCACAAGTACTACGGCCACCACCATGTGCTGCGCGGCATCGACCTGACCGTCAACCAGGGTGAGGTGTCCGTGGTGATCGGGCCGTCCGGTTCGGGCAAATCCACCATGCTGCGCTGCGTGAACCTGCTGGAGACCATCAGTGCCGGGCGCATTTCCGTGGGTGGCAACCTGATCGGCTACCGCGAGGTCAACGGCCGGCTCCACGACCTGAAAACCAAGGAAATCGCGGCCCAGCGCCGCGAGATCGGCATGGTGTTCCAGCGGTTCAACCTGTTTCCGCACAAGACGGCCCTGTACAACATCATGGAAGCGCCCATGCAGGTCAAGGGCCAGTCCCGGGCTGCCGCACGGAAGAGGGCAATGGAACTGCTGGACCGGGTGGGCCTGGCGGACCGCGCCGACCACTACCCGTCGCAGCTTTCCGGCGGCCAGCAGCAGCGCGTGGCCATTGCCCGTGCGCTGGCCATGGACCCGGAACTGATGCTCTTCGACGAGCCCACGTCGGCGTTGGATCCCGAGCTCGTGGGCGACGTCCTGAACGTGATGAAGGACCTCGCCAAGTCCGGCATGACCATGATTGTGGTGACCCATGAGATCGGCTTCGCCCGCGAAGTGGGCGACCGCCTGACATTCATGGACGGCGGCGTGGTGGTCGAATCGGGCGATCCCCGGGAAGTGCTGGCCAACCCGCAGCACGCCCGCACCAAGGAGTTCCTGAGCCGGGTCCTCTGACCCAACCAACGCGGGGTCACTTGCGGTCCATTGTGCAGTGCATGATGGGCCGGAAGTGGCCCCGCGTTGCTTTAAGTGGGGCGGGGCTAGCCGGCGAGGACTCTCCCGACGGCGGCTGCCACCGCTTCGTGAATCCGGGCGTGCAGCTGCCGCAGCGCACGGCGGTCGGTGCGGACTTCGATGATGCTGCGGCCCGTCACCGGTGCGTTGAGCGCTTCGGCGAGTCCCGCCGTCGTACTTACCGCGCAATG
>DIZT01000001.1:7890-10118 GCA_002427975.1 Micrococcaceae bacterium UBA6021
GCGCCGTGTTCGAGCAGGCCGAAGATGGCTCCGCCGGCGTCGTTTAGCACCACGATCCGCAAGCCCGGTTCGGATTCGCCGGAGCCCAGGAGCAGGCCGCCGGCGTCGTGCAGGAAGGTGACGTCGCCCAGCAGCAGCGTGGTGTCCTGGCGCCCGCCGAGGGCGATTCCGGTGGCGGTGGAGATGGTGCCGTCGATCCCGGCCAGGCCGCGGTTGGCGAAAACGGTGGCGGCCGGCTCGGCCGCGGGCAGGCCGGCCAGATCAACGTCGCGGATGCCGTTGGAGGATCCCAGCATCAACTGGCCTCGGGCGTGCTGCCAGACCAGGGCGCCCACGGACGGGCCGGTGGCGGTGGGTTCGGCGGCCAGGACGCCGTCGAGGGCGTGCTGCGCGGCGGCTCCGGCCAGCAGCCAGGTGTCCAGCCAGTCGGACGGGCCGCGGCCGGCGAAATCCGCGAGGTCGGCCAGGTTCTCCAGCGGAAGTTCGGTGCGCCGGCCGGGCTGGTACCAGGCCACGGGAACCGGCTGGTACAGCGCCGACGGGACGTCGGCCCGCTCCAGGAGTGCAGCAACCGGCCGGGACAGCGTGGGCCGGCCGAACACCACCACCCTTTCGATGGGCTGCGCCGACGACGGTCCGAAGTGCTCCAGCAAAAGCCGGTACGGGCCCACGGCATTCGGCCCGAAGCGCGCATTGGACGAGGGCTCGGCCAGCAGCGGCAGGCCGTGGGCACGGGCGAACGCCTCGGCGACCGGCCCGGCGTCGTGCCCTGCCAGCACCACGGTGCGCCGTTCCTCCAGCGAGGCAGCAGCAGGGGGCAGGTTCATGGTGAGCGGGTCGGTGCCGATCCGGAACCGTTGATGCCCGGCCGCCGTCGGCAGCTCCTCCCCCGGCGCGGGCACCAGCGGGTCGCGGAACGCCAGGTTCAGCTGGACGGGCCCGGGCGCGAGGTCTGAAAACGCGCCGGTGGCCGCGGCCAGTGCCGTTTCCACTGCGCGGACCGGGCTGCTGCCGGCCGGGACGTCCGCAGCGAAGCGCACATGCTCACCGAACAGGTCCAGCTGGATGGTGGTCTGGTTGGCGCCGGTCCCCTGCAGCTCCTCCGGCCGGTCCGCGGACACCACCACCAGCGGGACGGCGGCGTGGTTGGCCTCCATCACGGCGGGCATGAGGTTCCCGACGGCGGTCCCGGACGTGGTGAGGACGGCCGCAGGAGTGCCGGTGGACAGGGCCAGGCCCAGGGCGGTGAAGCCGGCGGAACGTTCGTCGATGCGGACCAGAAGTTCCACGCGGCCGGCGGTTTCGGCCTCGGCGAGGGCGTAGGCCATGGGGGCCGAGCGCGATCCGGGCGAGACCACCACGTACTGGACGCCGCCGTCGATCAGGGCATCGACGGCGGTCCGCGCGGCGGCGAGCGATGTCAGGAGGTCCGGGGAAGTCTCAGAAGTCACCGAACCAGTCTGCCACCCCGTTGCCACTCCCACCTCCCGGCGTTGCTCTATCACCTACAGTCCCTAAAGTGGCTTTATAAGGACCAAAAGCGATAGAGCAACGGGCGGGAGAGCGTCCCGGGTGGGAGGGAAATTAACCTAGCCGCGGAACACCTGGACCACGGACGGGCGGGGCGCGCGCACCTGGCCGCGGGCCGGCGTCGTGCCTTCCGCAACGTAGTCCGGGAAGAACGAGTGCTGGTCAGCGAACGAGCCCTCCTCGCCCGGGTGCTGCACGGAGACGAAGACGTTGCGCTCGTCGTCGTGCACGATCGGGCCGCAGGTCTCCGCTTCGCGCGGCACGGCGAGGAACTGCTCCACTTTGCCGCGCTCGGCGCCTTCGAGGGTGACCTTGAAGAGGCCGTCCGCCTTGCCGATGCCGGAGGGGGCGCCGTCGGTGGAGATCCACAGGTTGCCCACGGAGTCGAACGCGAGGTTGTCCGGGCAGGAGATGGGCGAGACCTTGTCCACCGGGAAGCCGGAGAAGTAGGTGACATCTCCGGTGGAGGGATCGCCGCAGACCATCAGCAGGTTCCATGTGAAGTTGATGGAGGTCTGGTCGCCCGTCTCGGTGATTTCCACGATGTGGCCGTCTCGGTTGGCGTTGCGCGGGTTGACCTCCGTGGCGCCTTCCTTGCCCACCTTGCCGCGGTCCGAGTTGTTGGTGCAGGCCACGTAGACCTTGCCCGTGAGGAGGCTGGGCTGGACGTCCTCGCAGCGGTCCATCTTGGTGGGGCC
>DIZT01000284.1 GCA_002427975.1 Micrococcaceae bacterium UBA6021
ACCACGCGCAGCCCGTCAATGCCGTACACCTTGAGGGCTGGGTCGACGACCGCCTGCTCGCCGGTGCCCATCGCGCAGGTGCATGAGGGGTGCAGGGCGGTCTCGCCGTCGCGGCCGACCCAGTCGAGGATCTCCTCGTCCGTCTGGACGGAGCGGCCGGGAGAGAGTTCCCCGCCGCTGAAGGGATCCAGTGCCGGCTGGGACAGGATGTCGCGGGTGACCCTGACGGCCTCCACCCATTCCCGCCGGTCCTGTTCGGTGGAGAGGTAGTTGAACTGCATTGAGGGGTGTGCGGCCGGATCTGTGGAGGTGATCTTCAGGCTTCCCCGCGCGTCGGAGTACATGGGGCCCACATGGACCTGGTACCCGTGCTTGGCATCGGCTTTCTGGCCGTCGTAGCGCACTGCCACCGGCAGGAAATGGAACATCAGGTTGGGGTAGGAGACGTCCTCGTTGGAGCGGACGAAGCCGCCGCCTTCGAAGTGGTTGGTGGCTGCCGGTCCCTTTCGGCGGAGCAGCCACTGGAGACCGATCAGCGGGTAGCGCCACAGGCTGAGGTACGGCTGCATGGAAACCGGCTGCTTACAGGAGTGCTGAACGTACACTTCCAGGTGGTCCTGCAGGTTTTCGCCGACGCCCGGCAGGTCCACCACCGGCTTGATGCCCAGCGACAACAGGAGCGCGGAATCCCCCACGCCGGAGAGCTGCAGCAACTGGGGCGTATTGATCGCGCCGCCGCACAGCACCACTTCCTTGGCATCGACGGTGTGCAGCCGGCCGTTCCGACGGTAGGTGACCCCCGTGGCGGTTGTGCCGTCGAAGTTGACCTTGGCCGCAAGCGCCCGAGTGCGGACCGTCAGGTTCTTCCGGCCTTTATTGGGGCGCAGGTAGGCGCGCGACGCCGAGAGCCGCTGGCCCTTGTGGACGTTCCGGTCGAACGGGCCGAAGCCCTCCTGTCGGTACCCGTTGACGTCATCCGTTCGCTTGTGGCCTGCCTCCTCCGAAGCCCGGAAGAAGGCCTGGAACAGGGGATTGCGGGCGGGTCCGCGCTCCAGGACCAGGGGTCCGTCGTGGCCGCGCAGCTCGTCGTTCGGAGCAGAGGCCAGCGCAGTCTCCATCCGCTTGAAGTAGGGCAGGCAGTGGGCGAAGTCCCAGGATTCCATTCCGGCGTCGGCTCCCCAGCGCTCGTAGTCCAGCGGGTTGCCGCGCTGGAAGATCATGCCGTTAATGGAGCTGGAGCCGCCCAGGACCTTGCCGCGGGCGTGGGCGATCCGCCGCCCGTGCATGTGGGGTTCGGGATCGGACTGGTATTGCCAGTCGTAGAACCTATTGCCGCTGGGGAACGTCAGCGCCGCCGGCATCTGGATGAAAAGGTCCCACGGGTAGTCGCTGCGTCCGGCTTCAAGGACCAGCACGGTGTGCGTCCCGTCCGCGCTCAGCCTGTCCGCCAGGACGGATCCGGCGCTTCCGCCGCCGACAATCACGTAGTCGTAGCTCTCGTTCGTCATCAGGTAAATCTCCTTGGGGCGTGGTCTGGGAGTCGTGTTGAGGGCCTGGATAGGGCCCGGTTCAGCCGCGCAGGCGTTCCATGCCCGGGTCCACCAGCGGCTCGGCGCTAACCGTTGCGGCGATCCGGGTGCCGAAGTATTCGATTTCCACGGCATCGCCCTCGGAGGCGCTGGCCGGGAGCCAGGCATAGGCGATCGGCCGCTTCACCGTGTAGCCGTAGGCTGCGCTGGTCACGTAGCCGGCGGCTTCGCCCCTGAAATACACGGGTTCCTTGCCCAGCACCACCGACGTCCCGTCGTCGACCGTCAGGCAGCGCAGCTGCATGGCGGCCGGTTGCGCCCGGCGTTCGGCGAGGGCTTCCGCGCCCACGAAGGAGTCCTTGTTCTTGGCGATCGAGAAGCCCAGGCCTGCCTGGTAAGGCTCGTGTTCGGGCGTCACGTCCGTCCCCCAGAGCCGGTATCCCTTTTCCAGCCGGAGGCTGTTGAAGGCGCCACGGCCGGCGGCGATGATGCCCTGTTCCTGGCCGGCCTCGAAGAGGAGGTCCCACAGCTTCAGTCCGTGTTCGGCGGTGGTGTACAGCTCCCAGCCCAGCTCGCCCACATAGGACAGCCGCATGGCCGTCACGGGGATGCCGCCGATCCGCACCTGCTTGGTACGGAAGTAACGAAGACCGTCATTGGTGAAATCATCGGTGCTGACCTTAGCAATAACTTCGCGGGCCAGCGGCCCCCAGAGCCCGATGCAGCAGGTGGATCCCGTAATGTCGCGGACCTGGACCCACTGCCTGACGTCATCAGCGCTCTGCTTGCGGGCCTCCCGGGTGAAGTAGTCGAAGTCGATGTTGCCGTTGGCGCCTACTTGGAACGTGGTCTCCGTGAGCCGTGCGATCGTAATGTCGCTGCGGATGCCGCCGTCGTCGTTCAACAGAAGGCAGTAAGTGACGGCGCCCGGCTTCTTGTCGACCTGCCCGGCGCTGAGGCGCTGCAGCAAGGCGAGGGCGCCGGGACCCGAAACTTCCAGCCGCTTGAGTGCCGTCATGTCGTAAAGCGCGACGGCGGTGCGCGTCTTCCATGCCTCGGCGGCGGAAATGGGGGAGCTGAACATTGCGGCCCAGGGGCCGCGTTCCGGCGCCTTCCATTCAGCCGGCAGCTCGTCAAGGAGCGGGCGGTTGGCCTCGAACCAGTGCGGGCGCTCCCAGCCGCCGGCCTCGAGGAAGAACGCTCCCAGTTCCTTCTGCCGGCAGTTGAACGGGCTGACGCGCAGATCCCGGGGCGATTCGCGCGGCTGCAGGGGGTGCAGGACGTCGTAGATCTCCACGAAGTTCTGCTGAGACGTCTCGCTGACGTAGGTGTCCGCGGTCTGAACGGCCTCGAAACGTGAAACTTCGCACTCGTGAAGCGGGATGCGGGACTGGCCCTCGATCAGCAGTTCGGCCAGCGCACGTGCGACGCCCGCCGAATGGGTCACCCAGACCGCTTCCGCGACGTAGAAGCCCTCAAGCTCCGGGGCCTGCCCGATCAGCGGGCCGCCGTCCGGCGTGAAGGAGAAGATGCCGTTGAAGCCGTCGGCGATCTCCGCGCCGCGGAGGGCGGGCAGCAGTTGCCGGCTGTCCTCCCAGCAGGGCAGGAAGTCTTCCTCCGTGAATTCGAGCCGGGAAGGCATGCGGTGCTCGGTCATCTGCCCGGGAGCCACTTCAGGCAGCCGGTCCAGGTCCACGGGCATAGGCCGGTGGGCGTAGGAGCCGATTCCGATCCTGTCTCCGTGCTCACGGAAGTAGAGGTCCTTGTCCTGGTGCCGGAGGATGGGCATCCGCGCCCCGTTGGAGGGGTCCAGGGGATTGGCGCCCACGAGTTCCGGCACCGTAGTGGTCTTGACATACTGGTGGGCCAGCGGCAGCAGCGGCACGGCCATGCCAGCCATCGCGCCGATCTTGGGGCCCCAGAAGCCGGCGCAGGAGACCACGATGTCCGCCGGGACCACGCCGTCGGGCGTCTGGACACCGGTGACCTTTCCGCCGGCCTGCTCGATCCCGGTCACCGGGGTTGATCCGATGAACGTGACGCCGGCGGCCGTGGCCTTGCGGATGAGCAGCTGAACGGCGCGGGCTGCGGACGCGAGGCCGTCGGACGGGACGTAGAGGCCGCCGAGGACCATGTCGGGATTCAGCAGCGGATAGTGCTTGCTGCACTCGTCGGGGTCGATGATCCTGCCCTCGATGCCCCATGAGGTTGCGTAGCCGAGCTTCCGCTTGAGGTCCTCAAGCCGTTCGGGGGTGGTGGCGATCTCCAGGCCGCCCACCTGGTTGAAGCAGGAGACACCCTCGTCGCTCAGGGAGAGGAGCTTGTCCACGGTGTAGGCGGCGAACTGCGTCATTGTCTTGGACGGGTTGGTCTGGAACACCAGGCCGGGCGCGTGCGACGTGGAGCCGCCGGCGAGGTTGAGTGGTCCCTGATCCAGTACGGTGACGCTGGTCCAGCCTCGGGTGGCCAACTCGTCTGCCAGATTCGCACCGACAATGCCGGCGCCGATGATAACGACGCGGGGTGTAGCGCTCATACGGAAGCTCCTATTCTTGACTTACTGCGTGCATGGAGGGGCCCTTTGAGGGCCCGCGGTGTGGCTCTAGCGGAAGACGACGGTCCGGGAGCCGTTGAGGAGGACGCGGTGTTGGCAATGCCACTTCACCGCGCGGGAAAGGGCGATCGCTTCGGCGTCGCGGCCTGCCGTTACCAGGGAATCCGGATCCACGCCGTGGTCCACCCGGAAGACTTCCTGCTCGATGATGGGACCTTCGTCGAGGTCGCCGGTGACGTAGTGGGCAGTGGCGCCGACCACCTTCACGCCGCGTTCATAGGCCTGGTGATAGGGCTTGGCCCCTTTGAATCCGGGCAGGAAAGAATGGTGGATGTTGATGGCCCGGCCGTGGAGTTCCCGGCAGAGGCCGTCGGACAACACCTGCATGTAGCGGGCCAGCACCACAAGGTCCGCGTCGTATTCGTCCACGAGTTCCAAGAGCCGGGACTCCGCCTGCGGTTTGGTGGACGCCGTTACGGGTACGTGGATGAAGGGAAGCCCTGCTGTTTCCGCCATCGGGCGCAGGTCCTCATGGTTGGAGACGACGGCGGCGATGTCCGCCCCCAGGCTCCCGGCGCGCCAGCGGAAAATGAGGTCATTGAGGCAGTGGCCGAACTTGGAGACCATCACCAGGATGCGCTGCGGCCTGTCGTCGTGGAAGCTGTAGGACATACCGAACTCGCCTGCAATCTCCGCGAAGTCGGCGGACAGGGAATCGGCTGTGCTGGCGGCGCTGCCGGCACGATTGCCAGCAGTTCCTGCCAGCGTGCCGGTGAAGGCGGTGCGCAGGAAGAGGGTGTTGCTGACGTGGTCATCGAACTGCTGGTGCTCGGCGATGTCGAAGCCGCGCATCGCGAGGAAACTGGACACGGCGTGGACGATCCCACGGCGCTCGGCGCAGGCAACGGTGAGGACGAACGGCGTCGCCTGCTGCCCGGATCCCGCCAGTTGCTGCCCGACGGGGGCCGCGGAACGGGTCCGTTCCTGCAGCTCGTTGCTCAGTTGTAGGGTCAAGAACTTCACCTCTTAGCTTGAAATGGAGTATTGCCGGTAGTGGCTAGACGTGGCCGTTGACGGTCAGGCCAGGTGGAAGATTGGGTGCCTCGCTGGATTCCTCGACCATGATCTGGCCGTCCACCACGGAGACCTTGTGGACTCGCACCGGCAGCTTGGCCGGCGGGGCGTCCACTTCGCCCGTGCGGAGATTGAACTTGGATGCGTGAAGGGGGCATTCCACCTCGCAGCCTTCCACCCACCCGTCTGCGAGCGACGCGTCCTGATGGGTGCAGGTGTCGTCCAGGGCGAAGAGCTCGCCATCCTCCGTGTGGAACACAGCGATTGGTGGGGACGTGTCGAGACGGACTGCATCCCCGGGGGCCAATGCAGTAAGTGGGCAGGCGATGTGCATCTGATAAACCTCTTTCCCAGTTGACGGGCTCAGCCCGACCGGCGGGTTGTGCCATCATCAACGCCGATCACAATACGCAACAGAGTGATCCATGCCACTCTGCCTTGTCAAGGGCTCCCCCTTAATAAAACCGACCCTTGACACCCCCTCGTGGTCTGCGTCACGCTGTGTCGCATACAGAACGTTGTTGCGTAATACGCAATTTGTTGCATTCAGGTAACGGGAAGGCGGCCATGCAGACATTGGCAATAGTGGGGGCATCCTTGGCGGGAATCTCGGCCGCCCGTGCAGCCCGAGCCCAAGGCTTCGGAGGAAGGCTCGTCCTCATCGGCGACGAGCCGCATCGGCCCTATGACAGGCCGCCCCTGTCCAAGGATTTCCTGGCGGGAAAGATCACCCCGGAACACCTCTTCCTGGAGAGTCCCGGAGAGGAGGAAGCCGGGGATCCGCTCCGGGCCGAGTGGGTGCTGGGAGCAGCGGCACGCAGCCTCGACGCCGCGACCCGGACGGTAACACTTGACGACGGCACGGAAATAAAGGCCGACGGCGTGGTCATCGCCACCGGGTCATCCGCGCGGACGCTGCCCGAACTCGCCGGGCTGGCGAACGTCTTTACCCTGCGGACCGTGGACGACGCGCAGGACCTCGCTCCCGAACTGGTGCCGGGGACCAGGCTCGTCATCGTCGGCGCCGGTTTCATCGGCGCCGAGGTAGCCTCCACCGCCCGCGCCCTCGGAGTTGAAGTCACCGTCGTTTGCTCGGGCGCCGTTCCGCTCAGCCGCCCTCTGGGTGCGGAGATGGCGGGCGCCCTGGCCGCGTTACATGGAATTAACGGGGTGGAGCTGATTTGTGACGCCGCCATCGAGTCGTATTACAGCGGCGAGGGAGTGGTCAGCGGGCTCCGCCTCTCGGACGGCCGCTACGTGCCTGCCGACGTCGTGCTGGTCGCCATCGGTGCCGTGCCCAACACGGCCTGGCTTGCCGGCTCTGGCCTCGAGCTCGGCGACGGCGTCCTGTGCGATCCGATGGGCCGTACCAACGTGCCGGGCGTGGTCGCCGTCGGCGACTGTGCTGCGTGGCTCGACGAAGAGTCCGGACAACACCGGCGCGTGGAGCACTGGAACATTGCAGTGGAGCGCCCGGCCCTCGCCGTCACGGCGCTCCTGGACCCCGGGGCCGCCCGTCAGCCGCTGAACCTGCCGTATTTCTGGTCCGACCAGTACAACGTCAGGATCCAGTTCGCCGGTCACGCCCGGGACGCCGACAGGGTGGACATCGAGGCCGGGGATCCCGCAGCTCACAGCTTCCTGGCCGTCTACTACCGCGGCGGCCAGCCTGTAGCCGTCCTTGGCGCCAACCAGCCCCGCCTCTTCACCAAGTGGCGGCGGCAACTCAACGCCGCGCGAGCCACGGCCGCGCAGAACGCTCCAGCCCAGACGACCGCTGCCCAGCCTGCGCTGGCAGCATCCGCCAGTTTCGCCTAATCCCGACACACCTTCCAAACCCCGACGTCAGTCACCGCAGAGGAGTAAGAATGACCACCGAAGTCTTCACGCCCAGCCTGATCCCCACACTCCCGGGCCAGGCCTACGTCA
>DIZT01000168.1:0-2383 GCA_002427975.1 Micrococcaceae bacterium UBA6021
TCGAGGTTGGCGGTTTCGTCGACCATGTACCGGGCGTGCTGCCACGAAATGCTCCCGGCCTGGAGGGAGGTGAGAGTGAGTGGCAGGGCGATGGTCAGCGCGTAGGCCTCAGTGAGCAGGGCACCAGCGGTCCGTTCGCTGACCGTCAGCACACACGCGACCTCAGCCACCACCGCCATCTCCTGCGCCGTGTGGTCCTCAGGCGACGTGGCCGGGCCCGCCATGGCCTGGGAAGAGTCGGCATACTCAACTGCCGCCTGAACCTTCAGTGCAGCCATCTTCGCTTCCGCGCGGGCGACTGCAGCCAAGGTCTCCAAGGCAATCTCGGCCCTTCGGCGCAGCGGATCAGCATCCCAGGAACCCGAGGTTTCGGCAGCGCCCCGCATCACAACAGCAAGCCCGGTGAAAGACGCCGCAAGGGCCTCCACTGTCTCCATAGCTGCTGTGCTATCCATACTCAAAGCATTCCAGAGGGGTCTGACAAAAGCCGAGCGGCTGAATGCCTATGTGCATAACTCTGTAGCTGCTATAACTCTGTAGCCGCGCGGACCTTCACGGCAGCGATCTCGGCTCCAAACCGGGTCACTTCGGCGGGCCCGCCCCGGGCACCCTGCGGGCACCATCTCTGAAGTGCCAGAGCAGGGCGTATTTAAGTGTCGCGTCGCGCCGGGGGCTAAAGTGTCACTTCGCGCAGGGCTGGGCGGGGTGAAGGCTGTCAGATACTGACAACCACCTTGCCGCGGGCCCGGCCTTCGTGCAGGTAGGCGACGGCGGCCGGGACGTCCGCGAGCGCATAGACCTTGTCGATGGCAGGCTTCACGCTACCGGCTTCAAGGAGCGTTGTCAGCGCTTCGAGGTCCCAGTGGGATTCCGTCGCAACAAGCCCCTTGAGCTTCTGACCGGAGAACAGTGACACCAGGGGCGCGCCGAGCGAACGCTCAAAGCCGCCGGTCAGCTTCCCGCCGGCTTCGCCGCCGACAATCACGAGTGTCCCCCGTGGCGCGAGCGCCTTCCGCAGGACGGACAGCGGCCGGTTGCCCGCAGTATCGAGGATGACGTCGTAAAGCAGCCCGGCGCGCGCAAAATCGTCACGCGTGTAGTCGATAACGTGGTCGGCACCGAGGGACCTGGCCAGCTCCACTTTGCCGCTGCTGCACACGCCGGTGACCTCTGCCCCGAATGCCTTCGCCGTCTGCACGGCAAAGGACCCCACTCCCCCGCCAGCGCCGATGACCAGCACCTTCTGGCCGCTGCTGACCTGCCCGGCATCGCGGACGGCCTGCAGCGCTGTGACTGCGGAAATGGGGGCGACCGCGGCCTCCTCAAACGTGAGGCCTGCCGGCTTCGTCGCCACGCGATCCTCCTTGGCGCAGACGTATTCAGCGAAGGACCCATCGCAGGTGCCGAACACTTCGTCGCCAGGCTGGAAGCGCGTCACACCAGTCCCCACCGACTCCACGACGCCGGCAACTTCCCGTCCGCGGACCGGCACCTTGGGCTTCTTCAGCCCGAAACCGAAGAGGCGGATAAGGTACGGCTGTCCGGTCATGAGGTGCCACACACCCTGGTCGACGCCGGCTGCCCGGACCCGGACGAGCACCTCGCCGCTGCCCGGCACCGGCTGAGGAATGTCCCGCAGTTGGAGCACGTCGGAATTCCCGTAAACGTCCTGCACGATAGCTTTCATGATGCGTCTCCTTCGGGGTTCGGGTACTGGAATACGTGTTCGAGCGGCACGCTCAGTACATGGGCGATCTGGAACGCCATCTCCAAGGAAGGCGAGTACCGGCCCTGCTCGATGGCGATGACGGTCTGCCGGGTGACGCCCACACGCTCCGCCAGGTCAGCCTGGGTCATCTCTCCGCGCTCGAACCGCAGGCGCCGGATGGAGTTGGTCACCCGCGTTGGCTTCACCACGGCTGGAACCCTTTACGGTAGGCGACGATCTTGGCCACGGAGCCCAGCATCGCGGACAACACAAACGTCACGTAGATGACGTTTGCGATCCAGAAGTGGTCCACCTCGGCCATCGCCATGAGCAGCGCTGCGACGCCCCCGATCACCACAAACGACTGCCCGATGTACTCGCCGAAACGGTAGATCTCCTTGTCGCGCTGGTCCTTCTTCCCGGCCTCCCTAGGCGAAAAGATGCCGATCAGCGCGTGCAGCGCGATGGACGTACCAATGGAGGCCCCGACCGTCCACAGCAGAGGCGCAACGTACGGCACGTCAACAAGGGGCATGGTGCCGGCGAGACCCAGGACGATGGCCAGATACGCGCCGTAAGAGGCCAAGGCCACCACCCCCATGATCCAGGCGCTCTTCTCTTCGAAGGACATTTTCGCTCCCGCCGTCCACAAGATGTAAAACAAACCTGACATCT
>DIZT01000168.1:2431-3054 GCA_002427975.1 Micrococcaceae bacterium UBA6021
GTCTGAGATGGAAGACACCTACCGCCCGTGAACCTGATCACGCCCGGCGCCAAAGTGGTCTGCTGGTTAGCGATCCCCCTCCCAATGACGAGAAGGTATTCGTATGCAGCAAGCACCAAGTGCCGCCAGGCAAGACACAAGCCAACCGGAAAAGCAGACGCCGGGAACCGCCGTCGCACACGTCCTGAACCGGGGACTTAACGTCCGCCATATCCGTTTTATGGCCCTCGGTTCGGCGATCGGCACCGGCCTGTTCTACGGCTCGGCCTCCGCCATCCAGAAGGCGGGCCCGGCGGTCCTCCTCGCCTACATCATCGGCGGTGCGGCGGTATTTATGGTGATGCGCGCCCTCGGCGAAATGGCCGTCCGGCACCCGGTCTCGGGCTCCTTCGGTCAGTACGCCAGCCGCTACCTCGGTCCGCTGGCAGGGTTTGTGACCGGCTGGACCTATGTCTTTGAAATGGCAATTGTGGCGATCGCGGATGTCACGGCATTCAGCATCTATATGGGCTTCTGGTTTCCGCAGGTGGACCGTTGGATCTGGATTCTGGCCGTCATCTGCTTCCTGGCCGCGCTGAATCTGCTGGGCGTCAAGGCCTTCGGGCTGTCTCTTATACACATCT
>DIZT01000250.1:0-6313 GCA_002427975.1 Micrococcaceae bacterium UBA6021
CCTGCAGTTCTTCCTTAACAACGACGCGACTCTCGGAGACCCCGTCACGGCATGTGTCGTCGTCGACAATCAGGGCAACTGCACGGGGACCGCCATGAAACCCTCGGACGGCAATGACGTCCTCTTCGGCGACCTCGGCAATGACTGGCTCGTGGGCGGGACCGGGAACGACACACTGTACGGCGGCTACGGCAACGATCTGCTGCAGGCCGATGACGACCTCACTACAGGCACCGCCTACGGTCTCAACGACGTCCCGGACGGCCCCAACTCGACGTATGAGGACCGGGCATTCGGCGGCGGCGGCCTCGACATCCTCGTCGGCAACACGGGCGGTGACCGGCTTATCGACTGGGTTGGCGAGTTCAACTCGTACATCGTCCCGTTTGCGCCGTTTGGCATCGCCACCGTGAGCCGCCAGGTGGAGCCGCAGCTGCCCGAATTCCTCTACGCAATGTCCCGCTCACAGGGTGCCGACCCGACCCGCGCCACGGACACGGGCGACGACCCGGCCCGCAACGGCGAGCCCGACGGCGAACTCGGCCTGGTGACCCAGCACGATCACGGTCTGTGGCAGCAGCAGACCGGCGGCCCCACCGACCCGCAGGCCGGCAACCTGCCCGGCGGCAAGCGGGACGTCCTCCGCTCGGCAGACTTCAATGGCGGCACAACGCAGGGCTTCGCGGTGGACTCCGGGTCCTTCCAAGCGGTCAACGGCCAGCTCCAGGTGGCCGCCTCCAGCCTCGGTAAGGACGCGGCCGCCGTCTGGTACGCCGACGCTTACCTGCCTGTGTACTTCGAGATCCGGGCGACCATCAGTGTCCAGAAGCCGACGGGTGGCTGGAAGGCGAACTCGTTCGTCATCTTCGACTACTGGAGCCCCACTGACTTCAAGTTCGCGGGCATCGACGTCTCGATCAACAAGATGGTCATCGGGCACCGGGACGCCAACGGCTGGTGGTACGACTCCCAGGGCTCCGTGACCGGGTCCCTCAGCGCGGGCGTGTTCTACGACGTCCTGGTAGCCGTCAACGGGACCGTCGTGACGGTGACCGTCAATGGTGCCAAGGCGTACACGTATACGTTCCCTGCGAGGGTCCTGCCCAACGGCGACCAGGTAGGACTCAACAAGGGCTTTATCGGTTTTGGCTCGAACAATTCGCAGGGCTCCGTCGACAATATCGCGCTCCAGGTTCTCCCGCCGCAGCTCTCCCTGGACCGTACGAGCTACTTCGATACCGGGGCCGCCGACTGGTTCACCGCGGACCAGACGGGCATCTGGAATGTCGCGTACGGCCGCTATGGAACCGCTGCGGGCAGCGTCCCGGCCGTGTCCGTCACGAGCTACTCGCCGCAGGGCCAGCTGCTGGACCCGACCTCGTACGTTGAGGTCATCGGGGTCCTGAACACGGGTGGCGTGGCAGGCCTGGTCTTTGACGAGTACGCGCCCAACGACTTCAAGTTCGCCGTGCTGGACGTGACCGGCCAGCGGGTCGTCGTGGGGCA
Source organism: Micrococcaceae bacterium UBA6021 (assembly GCA_002427975.1). GTDB lineage: Bacteria > Actinomycetota > Actinomycetes > Actinomycetales > Micrococcaceae > Arthrobacter. The sequence continues at coordinate 1,507 of DIZT01000250.1, forward strand.
CCTGGACCCGCGGCGCGGCTGGCAGATCCAGCAGTGGTTCGCGGCGGCGCTCGTCGCGGGCCGGGACTACACGCTCGACCTTGTGCTCAAAGGCACCGTTGTCACCGTCACGCTCAACGGCAGCGTCCTGGGCAGCTACGTCTTCAACGGCGCCGTGGCCGACGGCCGCGTGGGTACCGTCGCCCAGTCCGGCACCGCGTCGTTCGACTCGTTCCGCTTCATGACGGACAGCCAGGCGTTCACCGGAACCACGGCGCCACCGCCCACGATCTCGATCGCGGACGCGTCCGTCACGGCCCCCACCACAGGAAGCACGACGGCGACGCTCACCATCACGCTGTCGGCCGCCCCCACCAGCCCGCTCACCTTGCAATGGACGGTCCTCGACGGGCCCGTGGCCACGGCCGCCGCGGGCGACTTCGCGGCCCAGTCGGGCACCGTTACGGTCGCGGCCGGCTCCACAAGCGTGACCATTAAGGTCACTGTGAACGGCAGCGGCGTCTACGAGCCGATCGAGTTCTTCTGGGTCCAGGTCTTCCCGGCGGCCGGCTACAACCTCGCCCGCGGGTTCGCGGCCGTTACCATCACCAGCGCGATCGCCCCGCCGAAGGGAGCAGCCACCACCACGGCCACCGCGCTGGCGACGGCCAGCGCGGCAGGCTCGGCACCCGCCCTCTACTCGGCAACAACCACCACCGGCACATCGTCCACCAGCACGGAGACGTCCAGTACGGCCGCGAGTACGAGCGGCGCAAGTATCACCACGGTCCCGGCGCATGGGGGCAGTACCGTGACCTCGGCGGGCGGCGCGTCCTTCAAAGTCGCGGGGGCCAACAACAGGGACTTCTATCAGGTTACGGTCATCTGCACGGTGAACGGCCTGGTGGTCTACGGGACCTCGCTCACGCTGGTCATCGGAGCCGATGGCACGGGGCGGACCCCGGTCATCTACCCGCCGGCCGGCAGCACGTGCACGGCAACCCTGCAGATCCCGAAGCAGATCGACAGGCCGCGCACGGTCAGTTCCATCATGTTTGCCGTGATCTAGCGGACCCTTGTGCGTCGCTGGGGCATCGTCAGCCAAATCCCGTTGAACCGGGCCAATTTTGGACTTACGGGCGTAAAATAAGGGCACTGACCCCACCTGGGGGCAGTGGCTCTTCCGCCCGGACTGCGGAAAGGGGGTGTAAGCAATGGGACATGCGCTCAGCGGTTTTATGCAACTGACTGACAGGCTCCGTTTCGTCTTTGGGCCGGCCACGCGTTTGGACACGGATGCCCCCGTGGTGCATAAGCATGACGAGTTCGAGGAGGCCTCCGATGAGGATCTTTCCCACTTCGTAGTGGAAACCGATTCTGACGGACACCACTACGGCGTCCGCCTCGAAGATCTCGAAAAGCAGGGCTGAGGCGCCCGCTTACCCCAAAAAGAAATGTTCTGGCGGCCGGAAGATCCGGCGCCAGAACATCCTTTTTTAACCTGCACCCAGCCTGGTGGCTAGCGTCCGGTGCCGCCGTAGACGGTTGCCTCGTCCTCGCTGTCCAGGTCAAAGGCCTTGTGAATGGCCCGGACGGCGTCATCGAGGAGATCGGCGTGTGTGACCACCGAGATCCGGATTTCCGAGGTGGAGATCATGTTGATGTTGATCCCGGCATCGGACAGTGCCTTGAAGAACGTCGCGGAGACGCCGGGGTGTGACCGCATGCCGGCGCCGATCAGGGACAGCTTGCCGATCTTCTCGTTGTATTCGATGTTTTCGAAGCCAATGTCCGGCTGCGCGGCCTTGAGCGCGTCCAGGGCCTCCGCACCTTCGACGATGGGCAGCGTAAAGGAAATGTCCGTCTTGCCCCTGCCGTGGGTGGAAACGTTCTGCACGATCATGTCGATGTTCGAGTGGGCGTCGGCGATGACCTGGAAGATCGCAGCTGCCTTGCCGGGGATGTCCGGTACACCCACCACGGTGACCTTGGCCTCGGAACGGTCGTGTGCAACGCCGGAGATGATTGGCTGCTCCAAGGCAACTCCCTCTTGAGTGGTGATTTTGTCTTCGGCGCTGGGGATGACCCAGGTGCCTTCGTTCTGGCTGAATGAGGACCGGACGTGCAGCGGCACCCCGAACCGGCGCGCATACTCAACGCAGCGCAGATGCAGGATCTTGGCACCGGAGGCTGCCATTTCCAACATTTCTTCGCTGGAGATGGTGTCGATCTTCTGGGCAGACGGCACCACGCGGGGGTCTGCGGTGTAGATGCCGTCAACGTCGGTGTAGATTTCGCAGACGTCGGCGTTGAGCGCGGCCGCCAGGGCGACGGCGGTGGTGTCCGAGCCGCCGCGGCCCAGGGTGGTGATCTCGTTGGTGGTGCGGCTCATGCCCTGGAACCCGGCGACGATCGCGATGTGCCCCTTGTCCAGGGCTGTGCGGATGCGGTGCGGATCGACGTCGATAATGCGCGCTTTGCCGTGGATGCCGTCGGTGATCATGCCGGCCTGGGATCCGGTGAAGGACTGGGCCGAGGCGCCGAACTTGTTGATGGCCATGGCCAGCAGGGCCATGGAGATGCGTTCGCCCGCGGAGAGGAGCATATCCATCTCGCGGGCCGGGGCGGAGTCAGTTACTTGGGCGGCGAGGTCCAGCAGTTCGTCGGTGGTATCGCCCATGGCGGAAACCACCACCACAACTTCGTTGCCCGCCCGCTGCGCGTCGACCACGCGCTTGGCGACGCGCTTGACGCCGTCGGCATCCGACACGGAGGAACCGCCGAACTTCTGCACGATCAGCTGTTTGGTCACGGCAGCGCCTCCGGGCAGCTCCTGTGGCTGCGTGGCTGTGTGCACTTCGGTAGTGGGCGTACTCATGCGCGTACCTTCACTGGATCAATCGGAGTTTTGGAGGTCAGACACGGCCTTAGCGGCTGGACGGCGTGACTTGTCAGCCCAGTTTATCGCCGCGGGCGCCCTGTCGTTGAATTGTGACCGAATCTCAGCCTCCCGGCGGATACTGCGCACGTGGGCGCGAAGGTACGCTCAGATAGTCAGTATGCATGCAACGGCTTGGGGGACAGGTGCGCGGGGAATGACAGCAAATCAGGACAACATGGACATGCCGGCCCAGCCGGAAAACGCTGGCCACAGCGGCATCACGGCCACAGCGGTGAGCCGCAGCTTCGGACAGGTGCACGCCGTCGAGCATATGGACTTCCATGCTCCGGCGGGCAAAGTCACCGCCCTCATCGGCCCCAACGGGGCCGGCAAGACCACCCTGTTGCTGATGCTGGCCTCGCTGCTGGCGCCGGATTCCGGCAGCATCACGGTGGAAGGGCTGGACCCGCAGCACCACCGTGCCCAGGTGCGCAGGAGGATTGGCTGGATGCCGGACACCCTGGGTGTGTGGGAGTCCCTGACAGCCCGTGAGATTCTCACCCAGATGGCCCGCTTCTACCAGCTGCCCAAGGCGGGAATCCCGCAGCGCGTCTCGGAGATGCTGGACCGCGTCCGCCTGAGCGACCTGGCAGACCAGCCGGCCCGCGTCCTGTCCCGGGGGCAGCAGCAGCGGCTCAGCCTCGCCCGCGCCCTGATCCATGATCCGTCGGTCCTGCTGCTCGATGAGCCGGCGTCCGGACTCGACCCGGGATCACGGGTGGAGCTGCGGGTTATGCTGCGCCAGCTTGCGGCGGAGGGAAAGTCCATCGTGGTCTCATCCCACGTGCTCAGCGAGCTCGACGAAATCGCCGATGCCGCCGTGTTCGTCAACAGGGGACGGACCGTCCGGCACCAGACCACCGACGAGGCCGCCGCGTCCGGCCGGCGCTACGCCATCTCAGCGACCGACGGCGCGGCGCTCGCCACCAAGCTCACCGAACTCGGCCTGGCGTTCCGGATCGAGGACAGCCGCCGGCCGGCTGTCAGCCTGGTGTTGCCGAACGACGACGACGCCGCCCGCCTCCTGCGCGACCTGGTGCTGGCCGGCGTCGGGGTCCGGTCTTTTGCTCCCGCCTCGGGTGCCCTGGAAGAGACGTACATGAACCTTGAGGGGGAACGGCGATGAGCCAGGTGACAGATACAAACCAGCATCCGCCAGCCTCCCGCCTGGGCGCCGGGTACTTTGCCGGCGTCCGGGATGTGGTGGTCCTGGAACTCAAGCAGCGGCTCAGGTCCCGCGGCTGGTACATCATGCTGGTGATCTGGTTCATCCTGACCGGCCTGGTGACCTGGCTGACGTGGGCCAGCTGGAATGCCCAGCGCGAAGCGCAGCGGACCTATGCCGACATCATGCCGGCCGATATCCCGGGCCCTGGATCAATGATTTTTGAAGTTGTTCTGGCCTTTGTCCTGCTTTTCGCCTTGCTTGTGGCGCCGGCACTCTCTGCCAACGCCGTGAACGGCGACCGTGCCGGCGGCACCCTGGCCATCCTGCAGGTGACCCTGCTCCGGCCCGGCCAGATCCTGTGGGGAAAGTTCTTCGCTGCCTGGGCTGCCGCCTTGGCTTTTCTGATTGCGGCCCCCCCGTTCCTGGTGATCGGGGTGGCCCTTGGCGGCATGACGCCCGGGCATGTCCTCGTGGCCCTGCTGATGCTGGCCGTTGAAGTGGGCGTGGTGTGTGCCATCGGCGTGGGAATTTCCGCGCTGGCGGGGCGCCCGCTGTTCTCCATCGTGGTCACGTATCTCGCGGTGGCCGGATTGGTCTTCGGCTCGCTGATTTCCTTCGGGCTGGGCACCGGACTCTCACAGGGCACCATCATGGCGAACCAGGCGCAGTACCGCGGTTACGCACCGCTGAGGCAGGTGCCCGAGGAAACGGCGCCACAG
>DIZT01000250.1:6359-22117 GCA_002427975.1 Micrococcaceae bacterium UBA6021
CAGGAACCGGAGTACACCTGCTCGGGACCGCTGCGCGAACAGCCCGCAGTGCACACCGAAAGGGTGGCATGGATGCTCGCCATGAACCCTTATGTGGTGGTGGCCGATGCCATTCCGTACCCTGTCCGGGGCACGAGTAACTTTGGCATGTCGGCGGTGGGGGCCATCGAGTCCATCAGCCAGGGGGCGCGCTACGCCATGGCCGGTCCCGAAGGCACGTACCCCTGCGCCAACGGCGAGGCCAAGCCGCGCTACCTGGTGCAGGCCACGCCCTTGTGGCCGCTGGGGCTCGGCCTGCAACTCTTGCTTGCCGGGCTGCTGATGTGGTTGGGCTGGCGCTCGCTGCGGACTCCCGCCCACAGGCTGGCCCGGGGAACGCGCATCGCCTGAACCCGGCACTGGACATCTCCGCTTGAGCGGATCACGCTTGGAATAGCTGGTCGTGCGGCCGGCGACCGAGGGGGCTGGGCCTGTCCGAGGGGATGGAGGCTCCGTCGTGGCGGAAATCGAAGACACTCCTGACCTGCGTCCCCCCGCCGATGCCGTCTTCGAGCTCATCGGCGGGAGTCTGCCCAGCGAGCCAGTAATGGTCGACGGCGGCTGGCCGCCACCGCGCGTACGTTCCGGCAGGTGGCTCATCACACAGATTGTGCGTGAAGCAATTTTGGCCATCCGCAGTCGCCGGTTCTGGGTAGATTCGGCAGTTGTCCTGTTGGGCAGCTCCCTCGCAGCCGCGGTCATTGTTGCGGTTCTTTCCGGAGCCAGTGCGTCCGGGGCCGCCGAAACGTGGCCCTGGACCTACGTGCTGGCTGCTGCAATCCTGCCCGCGTCGGCATCCATGCTTGCCGTGCACTGGGGGTTGCTGGGGGAGTGCAGGCGGGACCAACACGATGATGGCGACCTCGGCCGTGGGTTGCCGCTGCTCGCGACAAGCGTGCGGGGCCTGATTTTTGCTGTGCTGGCATTGACCTTGCAATTGGTGCTGGCCGCCCTCGCCGGCGCCTCGGGCCGGACGGCCGTGGCTGCCGCCCTCGCCGTCGCCGTTGAATTCCTGGTGTTCGGCGCCATCGGCACGGGGGTGGCCGCGCTGCTGAAGCACCCGGTGCGGGCGGGTATTCTCGGCTGGGTGCTCGCCATAGCCCTGGTTGCCGGGAATGTGGCTGCCGTATGGGCGCTGATGCCCGCTGTCCGTTCGGAAGACCCGGTAACAGTCGCAATCAACGTCAAGCATGGTCCCTTTGGCGAAGCTGTCGCCTACGACTGCGCGCCTGAAGCGGTGGGCAATGCAGAAATATTCCATACGGAACGGATCATGTGGTTGGCCGCCACAAACCCAGTCGTCATTTTCACGATGATGGCAGCGGATACCGGGCTTGCCGACGGTATTCCGGGATGGATTCCAGCGGCGCTTCAGTCGGCCGGTGACGGAAGCCAGGTTCCGTGTGTGGGCGGCGTTCCCCTGGTCGAAGACTCGATGCACGCCCCGTTGGCCGCTATCGGCCTTGCGCTGCAGGGAACCTTGGCCGCCCTCCTCCTTGCCGCCGGTCAACGGTCTGCCCGACGCCGGCTGGCCACAGCTGCCTAAACCCGCAGGCTGCTGGCAGCCCAGGTCAGGTCAGTGCGTTGCGGCGGCCCTCGAACGCCCGGCCGAGTGTCACCTCGTCGGCGTACTCAAGGTCACCGCCTACCGGCAGGCCGGAGGCGAGCCTGGTGACAGCGATGCCGATCGTTTTCAGCATCCGCGCCAGGTACGTGGCCGTCGCTTCACCTTCGAGGTTGGGGTCGGTGGCGATGATGACTTCCTGGATGGCGCCGTCGTTCAGGCGTGTCAGCAGCTCCCGGATCCGCAGCTGCTCGGGTCCGACTCCGGCGATGGGGTTGATGGCCCCGCCCAGCACGTGGTACCGGCCGCGGAAGGACCGGGTGCGCTCCACGGCCAGGACGTCCTTGGACTCCTCCACCACACAAATGATTGACGGGTCCCGCCGCGGATCCCGGCAAATGTTGCAGAGTTCCTGCTCGGTGACATTGCCGCACACCGTGCAGAACTTCACGCGCTCCTTCACCGTGGTGATGGCTTCCACCAGTCGCTTCATGTCCTGGGGGTCTGCCTCGAGGATGTGGAAGGCCAGCCGTTGGGCGGACTTGGGACCCACACCGGGAAGGCGTCCGAGCTCGTCAATCAGCTCTTGGACTGCACCTTCGTACACGTTTTCCTCTTTTGGTTTGGCTTGGATGTTGAACGGACAGTGCCCGGGCGCGGCCAGGGTTCGGGGCGGCCGTGGTTAGAACCGGGAGACGACCGGGCTTCCGTCCGGCGCCCGCTCCTCGATCAGCTTCCCGCCCAGAATACGCTCGACGGCGGCGCGTCCAAAGACTCCGGATTCCTCGATGGTTTCATCGTCAGCGCTGGGGATGTCCTGCACATATGTGGTCGCTGTTGCCCGGGCCGGAGCCTTGGCGCGTCCGGCTTCGGCCTCGGGGCTGTTGGACAGACGCTGGTAAAGACTTTGCCGGGCTGCGGCCGCGGACTCGGAGGTCGCCGGAGCCGGCTGCAGTGCTGCTGCGGCCGGGGCAGCCGATGCCATGGCGTACTCACGGACCTCCGCGGGTGCGGGAACGACAGGCTCCGGGGCCTGGCCTGCGGTAGCTCCAGGGGCTTGGCTGGCCGGCACGGTGCTGTGGGAGACCGCGCCGTCGGGTACGGGGCCGTCGGGTACGGCGCTGTGGGAGACCGCGCTGTCGGGTACGGGGCTGTGCGAAGTTGAGGCTGCGGCCACGGCCGGCAGGCCCCAACTGGCGTCGGCATCGGACTGGCTGGCGGCAGGTGAAGTCTGGGGGATCTGGGCAGTGGCGGGCTCGTAGCTGGGTGCGGAAGCGGCGGTCATGACTTCGTCAGGAACGGACGTGGTGGGGCCCTTGCCCACGTTGGGCTCGGTGCCAACGACCCACACGCCGGGTGCCTGCTCGACGGCCCGGCCCCACGGATCCTTGGCCGTATCGGGCTCTGACGGAGCAGCGGCCGATGCGCTGGCGGAGGATGTGCTGGCCGGGGAAGCGCCGGCGGCTTTAGCCTTTGGGGTACTTCGAGTGGCCCGCTTGGTGGATGCAGCCGAGGGAGGCCCGGCCTGTGAAGGTGACAGGCGTGGCTCGGCCGCGGCGGAAGGATCCCAGTCCATGGGGGGTTCCTCGTCCAGCGGCGGAGCATCTTCGTCGCGCGGAGGACCCCAGTCGTCATCGGAGTAGGCGAAGGAACCGGTGGTGTCGGAGTCCGGCTCGGCGGGGCCTGGCTGATCAGGTGCAGCCGGGGCCTGGACGGAGGGTTCAGCAGCACGTGGGGTGGGAGCGGAGGCAGCGGCCGGTGCGGGCACAGAGGCGGTGGCATCGACCACAGGCGGGGAAACGGCGCTGGCAGGGGCCAGGCCCCACGCGACGTCGGCTGAGCTGGCCGGTACTTCCCGGCTAGCGGGTGCTTTTGGGTTTGGCTCAGCGCTCGCTGCACTGTTGGCGCCACCGGCGACAGCGGCGATCTGGCAGTCGATGCCCACCGTTTTGTGGATCGCCTGCCGCAGGTTCTCCGAGTGGTCGGCCCGGCCAAAGGCGCCCGCCAATCCCGTGGTGGTGAAGGACAGTGTTAGGACCTGCCCGTCGAATGCACCTACCTGGGCGTTCGGCTCCACCAGCGCCCACGTGCTGCGCTTGATCTTGGATAGCGTCTGCAGAACCTCGGGCCAGGCGCGGCGCAGGACCTCGACATCGCCCGTGCCTGCTGCACGAGGAGCTGGTGCACCCGTAGCTGGTGCCTCTGGTCCTGATGCGCCTGGCGCTCCGGGGCTGGCCGGGGCAGGGCCAGCGGGGGTGGGCGCAAGGGTGGCGGGAGCGTTGGCCGCTGGAGCTGTCCTTGCCGCGGGAGCAGCCGGGGGAACCGCGCGTGCGTCCGCCGGACCGACCTGCGCGGTGGGATGGCCGGTTGCCTGCGCCGCTGAGGGGGGCCGCGCGCCAGTGGGCTCATCAACGGGCCAGTCGTTGGTGCTGACCCTGGGCGGCGTCAGTGACGGCCTGGCTTGGTCCGTCCCAACCGTCTGCGGCCGCGCTGATTCGGGGCCGGCAGCCGCGGCCGGCGTTGAAGGCTGTGGGGTGGCAACAGGGAGAACAGCAGCCGGCGGTGCAGAAACCGGTACTTCAGAAACCGGCGCTGCAGCAGCGGGCACCTCAGAAGCCGGCACTGTCGAAACCGCAGCACCTGCCGGGGCGGGAGCGCCGACGTCGTCCCCGCCATAGTTGAGGCGCCGCTCCACGCGGTCGATCCGGGCAGCGATGCCGCGTTCGGTCTGTTCCGAACTGGGGAGCAGGATGCGGGCGCAGAGGAGCTCCAGGTGCAGGCGGGGGGAGGTGGCGCCGGTCATCTCGGTCAACGCGGTGTTGGTGACATCCGCGGCGCGCGAGAGTTCGGAAGCCCCGAGATTGTGGGCCTGGTTCTGGAGCCGGGCGATCTGGTCCGCCGGCATCCCGCGCAGGATGACGTGGGCGCTTTCGGGCATGGCCTGGACAATGATGAGGTCGCGGAAGCGTTCCAGCAGGTCCTCGACGAAGCGGCGGGGATCGTGGCCGGTCTGAACAACGCGGTCCACGGCCCGGAACACGGTGGCGGCATCGGAGGCGGCCACGGCTTCCACCACGTCATCAAGCAGCGACGCGTGGGTGTAGCCCAGGAGGGCAACAGCCAGTTCGTAGTCGAGGCCGTTGGGGCCGGCGCCGGCCATCAGCTGGTCCAGCACGGACAGTGAATCGCGGACGGAACCCCCTCCTGCCCGGACTACCAGGGACAGCACGCCGGGGGCAACCGGAACGTTCTCCTGGTTGCAGAGGAGCTCCAGGTACGCCATCAACGGCTCCGGCGGGACAAGCCGGAAAGGGTAGTGGTGCGTGCGGGAGCGGATGGTGCCGATGACCTTGTCCGGCTCCGTGGTGGCGAAGATGAACTTGATGTGCTCCGGCGGCTCTTCCACGATCTTGAGCAGGGCGTTGAACCCGGCCGACGTAACCATGTGGGCCTCATCGATGATGAAGATCTTGTAGCGGTCACGCACGGGGGCATACGTTGCGCGCTCCCGGAGGTCGCGGGCGTCATCCACGCCACCGTGGCTCGCGGCGTCAATCTCGATGACATCCAGTGAGCCCGAACCGCCGCGGGCAAGTTCAACACAGCTGGGGCACGTGCCGCAGGGAGTGTCCGTGGGTCCCTGGGCGCAGTTCAGGCAGCGGGCAAGGATGCGGGCAGAAGTGGTCTTACCGCAGCCGCGTGGACCGGAAAACAGGTAGGCGTGGTTGACACGGTTTTTCCGAAGGGCCGTCATCAGCGGCTCCGTGACATGTTCCTGCCCGATAACGTCAGCGAAGGAGTCCGGACGGTATCTGCGGTAAAGGGCGGTAGTTGTAGCAGTCACGAGGAAACCCTACCAATCCGGGCTGACATTCTGCCGCCCTGTGGGGGAATAGTAAAGACCCCCCATGCACCCGCCAGAGCCCGTTTACCCTTGCTACCTTCCGGTCCTGGGGGAGTTCAACAGGATGACGCCACATGAGGGGCCGCAGACAAGTTTACCCGAAGATTCAGGAAGGTCGGGACGGTCGGTTCAGTGGCCCGGCAGAGCCCGATCAGGTGCCGTTTTTGCCTTTCGCGGCCCTGGCCCGCTTGAGCTGTGCGGGCCCACACCGCTCAAGCGGGTCGGGGCAGTTCATAAAGGACGCCGACGGCGGCTAGCGGCGCCACCCGTCCACCGGCCAGCTCATGAAAGCAGGCTCCTCGTACGGGTGGGCTGCCCGCAGAGCCCGCACCACGGCGTCGAGCATCTCATCCTCCACTACGCACTCGATGCGGGTTTCAGGCACCCGCTCCCCGGCCCCAACGGCCCCGATGAACGGCTCGGCGCCGGTCAGGGGAGTGAAACGCCCGGTGCCCGGAGAGGTGAAGGCGCAGTGCGAATAGTTCCCGATCCGGCCTGCGCCGGCGTCTCCGATGGCCGCGAGCAGCGCCTCGGTGTGCGTCTGCGGAACATAAACCACCAGGGCATTCAGCTGTTTCATGGCTTCATCCTGCCAAGCAGGCTGGGTTAAGGGTGCACTTTTCATTGCTTATCCGGCGGGCAGGCACGATCATAGGTATGTACACCGATTGGGGCAATCTCAAGATTGTGAGCTGCGGGGCCTGGCACGGGGCCGGACCCGGCAGCTCAACGGGTACCGGTGGAATGGGCGCATTGGGGGCGTCCATTTTGGCGTTAATGCCCACATCCGCTCGGCCACGTTCCAGGATGCGCGCAGCGCTCCGGCGCCAATTGGGCGATGCCGGAAAGTTCAGGTAGTCTAGTGTCTGCTTTTGATTCAGAAGCAGCTGGAGAATTCGCCTAGCGGCCTATGGCGCACGCCTGGAACGCGTGTTGGGTTAACGCCCTCGGGGGTTCAAATCCCCCATTCTCCGCCAAATTAATCCCGGTCCTGACCTCGTCAGGACCGGGATTTTTGCGTCCCGCCCTGCTGCCGGGTCAACAGTCGAATTTGCAGCCAAGCCGGCGGAGGCGTTCGCGGGCTGCCTGCTCGCTGGGTCCCGGTCCGCGTCCAAGGGCAAGATGCACGACGCCGAGAGTTACCTTCGTTGCCAGCTTCACCGGGAGCGGTAACGGCCCCAGCTGCGGGACGTGAAGGCCCAACATCCGGCGGTACTTGGGCTCCAGGCTGTACACAGCCCCTGCGAAAATGATCCGGTAGCCGGGGCGCAGCAGAGGGTGCAGGGGCGGGTTGCGGATGAACTCGACGGTCTCGGAAACCCTGCTGTCCGTGAGCAGCTCACCGTTGTCATACCAGTGGTCCAGCTGCTGCCTCATCCCGGCCTCGCTCATGGGCGGGTCCGCCACGCCCATCTGCCGGCCCGCGTGCGCCCACTCGCGGACATAGGCATCCGGGCCGCCGGGGATGGGCCCGCCCCAGACCTTATGCGCGGAGAGGAAGGCGTCCACGAAGGCGAGGTGGACCCAGCGGGCGAGCTCCGGATCGTTGGCTGAATAGCGCCGCACGGAGCCATGCCCGTCGCCGTAGTTTCCCTGGACGGGCTCGTGCAGGCGGCGGACCCTCGCGGAAGCCTCGTCGGCCGCGGCCCGGGAACCGTACGTGAGCGTGAAAATCCAGCGGATGGTCCGTGCCAGCCGGCTAAGCGGGTCTGCCCGGAAGTTGGAGTGCTCGTGAATTCCCGCCAGAGCTCCGGGATGCAACGCCTGCATCAGGAGCGCACGGATTCCGGCCACAATCGTCGGCATTGACCCGTGCACCGCCCAGACGGCCGAGCCCGGCAGGTGATAGCCGGCGTCGTCCCCGTCAGCCAGCCGTGGAACCCAATCGGGCACAGCGTCAGCGCTGCCGGTCAGCGTCCGCTTGAGTTCGCCCTGCCATTCCCGGAGGAGGTTGCGCATGCTCCCATTCTTGCGCACCCCCTGCCCTGACGGATCCCACGCGGTGGTCCACAATTTGTCCGCAGTCTGGTGGATTCGGGGTTCACAGGCTGGATGCCGTGTGTTCCCATGGGATAAGTACGCCTGTTCAGATTGGGGTCTGGCGGGTCGATCCGGGAGTCGATTTTGGTGGTTAATCATTGGGGATCTGGCCGCGATAAGGAGTCCGCAGGCGCCTGTGCGCTCGCGGTGCGCGTCATGGCCGCCGGCGCGGCGGTTGCAGCGTCCCTTTTCGCGTTGGGTCTCCCGTGGTCAGCCATCCAGTCCAGTGGAACGCCCGACGTCGGCCCGGCCGGGAATGCCGTCCAAGTGGAGCCGCCGGCGCTGTCCGGCGGCTTCCTGACGGATGCCAGGGCCCTGGTCCCGTATAGCCGCACCATCGTCAAGACCACTGCCAAGGGCGGACAACCCAAGCTCAACGTTGCCGCTGCGGGCTTGCAGAGGCCGCCCGAGGGTTTTCTGATGGCGCCGCTGGAAGTGCTCCATGCGAGTTCACCCTTTGGCTTCCGGGTCAGCCCGCTGACGGGAACCACCGGCGACTTCCATCTGGGCCAGGACTATGCGGCCGCGTGCGGCACCCGGGTGTATGCGGCCGATTCCGGGGTGGTGCGCGCCGCGGGCTGGCACCCCTGGGGCGGCGGAAACCGGGTGGAAATTGACCACGGCAACGGCCTCATCACAACGTACAACCACCTGGAAGCCATCGCCGTGAAGACGGGCGATTCCGTTGACGTTGGGCAGGTGATCGCGCGGGTGGGAACCACGGGTTGGTCCACTGGCTGCCATCTTCATTTCGAAACGATCCTCCGCGGCAGACACACCAACCCGCTCAACTGGACTCTCACTCCCATCAAACAGGTGGACAGGCTGGGGGAGATCGCCATGGTCAGCTACGTTGCAAATGGGACGCCGCCCTCGGCCGAAGCCCTCCGCTGGGCCATCCCCGTTGCCGTGGACCAGAGCCACACCGTGCTGTACGGGGACGACGAACTGCCCAGGCCGCCCAGCCCTGACCCCAGCGCGCCGCCCGCTGAAACCACACTGCCCCCCGAAACGCATGAAGCGGCCCCCACAACGCCGCCGTCGGCCAGTCCTTCGCCGACGGGGACCCCGACGCCCACTGGCACGTCGCCGACGGGGACGCCGACGCCGACGGCCACCTCAACGTCAGAGCCATCAACGACAGTGCCAACGACAGAGACTGCGACGCCGACAGAGACTGTTACTCCGACGCCGGCAGAGACCCCGACAGAGACTGTGACACCGACTGCCACGCCAACCCCGACTCCAACTGCCGGATCCTGAGAGGAGAACCCGAAGTGGACCCGTACGATTGCCTCTTGGCAACGAATCACCCGTATGACCCACCTTGGGAGGACCCCGCTATGACAGCCCTCTATTCCATTCCCCTCACACTCAACGACGGCTCTGAGACCGACTTCGGCCGCTTCAAGGGAAACGCTGTGTTGGTGGTCAATGTGGCATCCAACTGCGGATTCACAGAGCAATACGCGGGGCTCGAGACACTCTACGAAAAGTTCCGGGACCGCGGCCTGGAGATCCTGGGGGTCCCGTGCAACCAGTTCGCGGGCCAGGAACCCGGCAGTGACACCGAGATTGCGGAATTCTGCGAACGCAACTTCGGCGTAACATTCCCGCTGACGTCCAAAGCCGACGTCCGGGGCAAAAACCAGCATCCGCTCTATGCCGAACTGACCAAGTTCAAGTCCGGGGTGTTGCCCGGGCTGGTGAAGTGGAACTTCGAGAAGTTCCTGGTCAGCCGTGAAGGGACGGTGGTGGCCCGCTTCGCTTCCGCAGTGGAGCCGGACTCCGCCGCAATCATCGACGAGATTGAGGAGGCCCTGTCATAAACTGCGCCGGACCGGCGGCGAATAAGGTATTCCGGACGTAATTCTTTAGCCTTTTTCCAACACGACCCTGGCGATTTACCTGATGTTTGCCAAATGTCTGATTGGATTGGGCGTACTGAAAGGTACAAGGGAAGCGCCGTTTCCCACCAACCACAGAGGTAGCAATGGAGCACATCGAGGCCGAACACCCCCGGCCACGCCACTTCCTTCTCCACCTGAGCGATCCCCACCTGTTGGGAGGTCCGGAACCCCTCTACAGCGCAGTCGACAGCGAAGCACGGCTTGTCCAGCTCTTCGACGAAGTCCTGGCCTCCGGCGCCAGGCCTGAAGCAGTCATCTTCACCGGAGACCTTGCAGATAAAGGTGACCCCGACGCCTACGCCAAGCTGCGTGCCATCGTGGAGCCGGCCTGCGAGGAGATGGGCGCCAAGGTCATCTGGGCCATGGGAAACCATGATAACCGCGCAAACTTCCGGCGGGGCCTGCTGGACCAGCCGGGAACAGACGAACCTGTGGACCACAGCTATTTCATCAACGGTCTTCGGATTATCACCATGGATACCTCCGTCCCCGGTTTCCACCACGGTGAACTGAGCCCGTCGCAGCTCGGATGGCTCACCCGCCAGCTTGATACGCCGGCCCCCGATGGCACTATCCTGGCGCTCCACCATCCGCCGGTCCCATCGGTGCTGGACCTTGCGGTGCTCGTGGAGCTGCGGGATCAGGCAAGCCTGGCCTCCGTGGTCCGTAACTCAGACGTCCGGACCATTCTTGCCGGGCACCTGCACTACTCGACTACTGCCAGCTTTGCGGGGATTCCTGTCTCCGTTGCCTCGGCGACGTGCTACACCCAGGACCTCAACGTCGCCGTCGGCGGCACACGCGGCCAAGACGGCGGGCAGGCCTTCAACCTGGTGCACGTCTACGAGCACACGATCGTCCACTCGGTGGTCCCGCTGGGCAGCTCGCTCACCGTCGGCCAGCACGTGTCACCCGAAGACACTGCCGAGCGCCTGGCCGCCGCGGGCATCAGCATCCCTGACACGGCGAAAGCAGGAGGCGCCAGGAAGGTAGCGCTTCCTTACGCCATCTGACTCCGGTCAGCCCTGCCGGTCAGAGCTCCCAGGGAGCTTTGATGGGGAAGTACTTCTCCAGGAAATCCGTCACGAGCTCTGCGCGTTCGTCAGCAGGGACTTCCGGGAAACTTCCATCGTTGAGGCAGAAGAAATCCATGTTCCGCTTGGTCAGGAGCTTCGGCAGGTAGTTCAGGCCTGCCCGGACAGTGGTGTCCACGTAACGGACCTTGGCCGAGGTCTGCGTCACGGCCCGGCCGGTCAGGAGCGCGTAGTAGTGATACAGCGAGTTGGTCACTGAAATGTTGTCCGCCGCGCGGAACCGGCTCGCTGCGGTCTTCCGGAACTCGTCCGGGAACTCGTTCTCCATCGTGTCAATGACGCTCCGCCGCAGCGGCGCCGCCGAGTGCTCCAGGTGGCGGGTGGTGATCCGGCCGAAGCGGTTCCACAGCAGCTTCCGGTTGACCCGGGCGGCGTTCTCAAAGCCGCTGCGCTCCGCATCGTTGTCGCCCAGCCCGATCCGGGTCTCGGCCTCGATGAACTTGGTGATGCCGCCCGGAGTGAAAAACACATCCGGGCCCACGGGGCGGCCAAAGAACATGTCGTCATTTGAATACAGGAAGTGCTCGGAGAGACCCTCGATGTTGTGGAGCTGGCATTCCACGGCCTGCGAGTTGTGCGTGGGCAGCACTGACGGGTCGGTGAAGAATTCCTCGCTGCGGACAATGGTCACCGACGGGTGCTCGGCGAGCCACTCAGGGGCGGGGGAGTCCGTGGCGATGAAGATCCGCCGGATCCACGGCGCAAACATGTACACCGAGCGCAGGGCGTATTTGAGCTCGTTGATCTGCCGGAAGCGGGCCTCGTGGTCATCACCTTCACCGAGCACCACGCCTTGCTGCTGGGCGCGGCGGGCGGCTATGTAGTCCGGTGAACTGCCATCCACCCAGGAAAACACCAGGTCGATGTCGAAGCTGATGTCGCTGGCGTGGTCCGCGAACATGTTTTCGATGGTGGGCCAGGTGTGGCCGTACCGTTCCACTGTCCCGCGGACGGCATCCTGGCTGAGCATGGTGCGGCGCGTCAGCGAGTTTTCGATCGGGAGGATCAGCTGATCGCCCTCAAAGCTCCAGAGCTCAATCTGCACGCCGGCGGAGGAACCGAAGTCGAAGCCGCCGTCGGGCTCTACGCGTGGACGGTACAGGCGGAAAATCCGGGCCTGCCGGTTGGGTGACAGCTCGCCGTCGGCCACCAGCACAGACGCCTTCTTCTTGGCATCCACAGTCATGGAGTAGACCGGCTCGTGACGGCAGGCCTCCACCAGGGTAGCCCGCAGCTTCTTGCGGTCCTGCCAGTCCAGGGCGATGACCGGACGGTCGTTGTTGCCCCGCACCAGGAGGTAGTTCAGGCCCGCGTCTGCCAGGACACCACGAAGGAACAACAGGTCCTCCACCATGGCCTGGTAAGGCGTCCGGTTGTGGTTGATCAGGGCGTACCGGCCCTTGTGCCGTACGACGTCGGCCCGGTGCTTCAGGCGCGCAACAGCCGCTGGCGATGTTACTTCAGTGGGCGTGCGGGCTTCCTCTGACGGCTGGCCACCGTAATAGATCTCGTCCTGGACAGGTGTCTCTGTAATGGTTGTCTCCGTCGCGTCTAAGTGGTAGGCGTTCTTACTTGAATAATAGCGGAATCGCAAAAACGGCAGGCCTCCGCCGGGCGGGCACTGGGCCGGGGACGGGCTCAGCCGACCATTGCCTCCCGCCAGCTGCGCAGGAAAGCTCCGCCGGCGTCGTCGTGGATGACGTCTCCGCCGAGCCCCAGATCCGTGGCCGTGAGGACGTCGTACGGTTTGACCGGCACACCGTCCGCAGGGCGGACGTCCACGTGCTTCACGGGATGGTCATTGTGGTGCAGCCAGTCCGCCATGGCGTAGTCCGTGCGGGAATCCCCCACGGTCCGCCACGCCTGCGGCGTGATGCCCTGGGCGGCGAGGAGCTCCACGGCGCGGCTGGCGCCGAGGTCCTTGCCCAGCCGCACCGACTCAATGTCGGTGGAAATGATGGTGGGGTCCACGCGGTAGTCCACCGCGTCGTCGGAATCCGGGGCGTGGTGGTCCAGGCGGACCACACCCAGGCCATGGCGGGCCATGAGGCCCACGGCCTCCGCGTCGAAGAGCTCCTGTTCGGCGAGGTAGTCCGCCGAAGGCACGTTGATGTGCTGTTCCACGGACACCATGGCGCGTTTGGTCTCGTCAAAGAACATGTGCGTGGAGTAGTCCTCCGCCACGAGCCGGCGGACGTCGTCGGCGTAGGCCTTGGGCACGGCCAGTTCGTGGTCAACGTGGATGGGGCCGGCGCCGGCGGCCGTGTAGCTGAACCAGACGGCGCCCTTCTCGCAGATGGCGTGGATGACGGTGCCGGCAGGCATGCCCGCGGCGATCATCGGTTCCATGACCTGTTCGCGGATGAAGGCATCGGAACGGCCGGTGTTGAAAATGACGGGAATTCCGACGGCGGCGAGAGCCACGAGGTCGGCAATGATGTCTGGCTTCACGTCGCGGGTCACCGGACTGGCCACTGGACCGTCGACGTCCAGCAGGAGTGCGAGGGGCGGGGCGGACAGCAGGCTGACGCCCGGCGTGGAACCGGCAGGGAACTCGGGTGCAGTCATGGCTCCATTGTGTCAGCCACCTGCGGCCGACATTGTGCGGGCGGCGCAAAGTCCGCGGCATATGACGGATGGTCACTGTTTGGCTACAACCTTCCGATGCCGCGGGCCGGGCACTTCTTTTGGGACGCCAAGGTGCCTAGGGTGGCATGGTGATATTCAAAGCTGTGGGCGAGGGACGCCCGTATCCCGACCATGGTTTCAACACGCCCAAACAGTGGGCATCGCTGCCGCCGCGCCCCGTACGACTGGACGAACTGGTGACCACAAAACGGACGCTGGACCTCGAAGCGCTCCTGGCCGAAGATTCCACCTTTTTCGGCGACCTCTTTCCCCATGTGGTGCAGTACCAGGGGATCCTGTACCTGGAGGACGGGCTGCACCGCGCCGTCCGGACAGCGCTTCACCAGCGCACCGCCATCCACGCCCGCGTGCTGGTCATAGATGGCTAGGAAACCCAAGGACGTCAGCATCCTGCACGGCCACCGTGTTGTCAGCGGGCCCGAGCTCCGGGCCACTTTTGAAGCCGCGGGCGACCCCGATAATCCGGTGCTGCTCCGCCGCCGGGTGGTCCATGGGGTGGTGCTGGTCCTGCTGCTGGGACTCATCGCTGCCGCCATCATCACGGCGCTGGCCATCATGAACGGACAACTGAAAATTCCGACGCCGGCGGGCAAGGACGAGCCCCGCACAACCTGCCCCGCGGCTACTTTCGACTACACACCCAACGACAAAATCAACCTCAACGTCTTCAACTCCACCAGCCGGCCCGGGCTGGCCCGGACTGTGGCCGACGAATTGCTGGGCCGGAAGTTT
The DNA here is from genome assembly GCA_002427975.1 of Micrococcaceae bacterium UBA6021. GTDB lineage: Bacteria > Actinomycetota > Actinomycetes > Actinomycetales > Micrococcaceae > Arthrobacter. Next base: position 20,292 of record DIZT01000250.1, read on the forward strand.
GTGGTGGGGGCCGTGGCCAACACGGAGGCCGGCTACCGCGGCGTGGCGGCTGTGGTTTCCGGTGCTGCCGGGCAGTCTGCCGCCTTCAGCGTCCAGCGGAACCTGCCGGGCTCGGACTACTTCCAGGATGGCCGGACGGACGCCAGCGTGGACGTGATCCTGGCCGGCGACTATAAAGAGCTGGCCGCCGCGGACCGCGTGGACCAGACTCCGGGCAAGCTCAGCTGCCCGCGGGAAAGCCGGCGGATCGCCGACGACGCCAAGTGGCCCGTCATTCCCACCGCCGCCCCCACGCCTTAGCTGGCGCGAAGAGGTGCGCCGTCGTCGTCGAACCTTGCTCCGGCGCCCAGCTGGATGAACCGCACCGTCCGGGCGATCCGGGCCTCAAGTTCGGCGGGTTCGTTGCTGCCGCGCGCGGCGCTGGAGGACAGCGTGCCGTGGATCAGCTGCGCCTGCTGGCCAATGTCCGCTTCCGGCAGGTAACCCTGCGCCATGCTGTCACGCAGGATGCCCTGCAGCAGGACGCTGAGTTCACCGACGTGGTCGGCGAGTTTGGCAAAGGACGACGGCGACAGCACCGCCGCCATCGCCGGTCCGGGCGGGAGGTGGCGGCGGCTGAGGTCCTCCACCTGGGTGCGCACGTACAGGGCCAGCCGGTCCACGGGGTTGTTGAGGCTGTTCAGGGACTCCCGCAGTTCGGTGAGGAACCGTTCGGTCTCATCCAGGGCGTAGGAGATCAGGAGCTCGTCAATGTCGGCGTAGTAGTTGTACACCGCGGTACGCCCCACCCCCGCATGCCGCGCGACGTCCGTCATGGTCAGTCCGGGCAGGCCGTGGGTGAACAGGAGCTCACCGAAGGCTGTCAGGATCCGGCGCTGTGTCTCGGCGCGTTGTGCGGCGTTGTTGGCCGCTGAAATCCTTGGCATGCAGACACCTTACCGCGATGTGTCAGCAAACCTGGTGGAGTTTTTGTCCAGATAATCATGCCAAAGACTGTGAATCGCAGCGATAAGTGGCGGCATTTTCGCAGCGCTAAATGTCACCCGTGGTGACCGTTAGCCGATCGTTTAGCGTGCGCTTGGAGCGCCGCAGTTCAGTCGCGTAGTGGTGATCCGACGACGTTAAAGCGAAACCCGCCAAAAGCGCCGGACAGAAGCGGCCGTGCGACCGCTATAGCTGCTTGGACCTCCGGCAAGGCGAGGGAAGCTTGATGCGCTTCGGCGCTCTCCCATAGTTCCACGACGAACACCGTGTCGAGGTCGTCGTCGCTGACCCCCACCTCATACGCTAGGCAACCGATCTGTTTGAGGGTGTCACTGCGCTGAGTCAGATGAGCGACCAGCTCATCACGCTTACCGGAGACGACACCAAGTGTTCCCGCGTTTGCGAAAGTCATGGCACAACCCTACCCAGGGGCTGAGAAATTGCGCTCCGCCCGCAAGGCGGACGTTGAACGGACGCACTTTGCGCCGACCGACCGCTGTCCGCGGGTACCGAGCGTCGTGCCCGCAACGGAACCCCCTACGGGACGCTATCGATACCTCTCGGCGTGCAGGCTCGTCGATGTAGTGGTCGCGCCAATAGCGTGGCCTGTGTACGGGTCGCGGGCTTGGGTTATTGGGCCCAGATGCTCCGAACGTTTTCTTGCGCGGTGATTAGCGGTGTCGTTTCGATGGTGATCGACCCTTCGTTGAACTCCAGGGCGGCCCATTCATAAACCAGACGCAGCGAACCGGCCTGCGGCGCCGGTGAGGTGTGTCAAGGATGTGAGACAGCGGGTTGGTTTTCTTGAGGTTAGGCGGCGGCCGGAAGCCGGCTGCCGCTGG
>DIZT01000250.1:22308-22514 GCA_002427975.1 Micrococcaceae bacterium UBA6021
GCGAACCGGCCTGCGGCGCCGGCCACAACCAGGCGTTCATGCGATAGTCGTAGTTCTCGCCCGAGCCTCCGCCCCCGCCTCCGCGCATGGTCAGCTGCGGACCCTGTGGTTCCGCTCCGTCGAACGGATAGCGGTGAGCCATGACGCCGCCGATGGCCTTGGATCCGTCAGGTAGTTCCACTCCCACCCGGAGCGATCCTTCGGCA
>DIZT01000251.1:0-8383 GCA_002427975.1 Micrococcaceae bacterium UBA6021
AGCTGCAGCAGCTGGACGCTGAACTCGACGTCGCGCAGGCCACCGGGTCCGAGCTTGACCTCACGGCCGGCTGTGTCGCCGCGCAGGGTCGCCTCGACCCGGCGGCGCATCGCCTGCACCGATTCCACGAACCCATCCCGGCCCGCAGAACTCCAGATCAGCGGTGCCACCGCCTGTTCGTAGCGCTCCCCCAGGTCTTTGTCGCCGGCGATGGTCCGTGCCTTCAGGAGCGCCTGGAATTCCCAGCTCTCGGCCCAGCGGGCGTAGTAGCTTTCGTGGGAGGCCAGCGTACGGACCAGCGGGCCGGACTTGCCTTCCGGCCGGAGGTTGGCGTCCACTTCCCAGAGGCCGGGTTCGCGTGCCACCGAGGAAATGGCCCGGGAGATGCCTGTGGCCAGGGCCGTGCCGATGGTACTGGCACGGGCGTCGTCCAGGTCACCGCCGTCGATCACGTAGATGACGTCGACGTCGGAAATGTAGTTCAGTTCCCGCGCTCCGCATTTGCCCATCCCGATAACGGCCAAGCCAACGGCGGCCACCTCCCCGGCACTGAAATGCTCAGCAGCCTCGGCACGGGAGACTGCCAGCGCGGCCTCGATCGCGGCCCCGGCCAGGTCAGCGAGTTCAGCCCCGACGGCGGGCATAAAGTCCAGCGGGTCAGCGGCGCACATATCCTTGACCGCGAGGTCCACCACTCCCCGCCGGTAGGCCGTCCGCAGGGCCGCGTACGCTTCAGCGCCCGTTATCCCTGCCAACGGCCGGGCTGAGCGGGGGTCTGCCCGGACGGATGCCAGAAGGGCAGCCCGGAGCTGCTCCCGATTTGCAGGGAGCGGTTCGGGGCCGGCGGTGACCTCGAAGGCGGCGAGGTGTTCCGGATGGCGGATGAGGAACTCGCCTAGGGCTTCGGAGGCCCCCAGGACGCGGTACAGCGGCTCGCTGATCTCCGGATCGGCGGCCGCCAGCTCCCGAAGCATGGGGTGCTTTTCAATCAGCCGGACCAGGGACTGCAGCGCAGTATCGGGGTTGGCGGCCATCTGCAGGCCGGCGAAGATCCTGTCCGGGTCCAGGCCGTCCAGTTCCGGGGCAGCGAGGAAGCGCTCACCCTTCTCCAGGTCACTGAAGCCGGCTGAGATGAGGCGGCGGGCGAGGCTCACCGCCGCCTAGAGGATGCCGAGGTTGCGCTGCAGTTCGTAGGGCGTCACCTGGAGGCGGTAGTCCTGCCACTCGGCACGCTTGTTGCGCAGGAAGTGCTCGAACACCTGTTCGCCAAGGATCTGCGGCATCAGTTCGGAGTCCTCCATGGACCGGATGGCATCATGAAGGCTGGCGGGCAGGGGGTCGTGGCCCATGGCGCGGCGCTCGGCGGAGCTCAGTGACCAGACGTCGTCCTCGGCCGCGGCAGGCAGGTCGTAGCCTTCTTCAATGCCCTTCAGCCCGGCCCCCAGCAGGACCGCATAGGCAAGGTACGGGTTCGCTGCTGAATCAATGCCGCGGTATTCGATGCGGGCTGACTGGCCCTTGCCGGGTTTGTACAGCGGAACCCGGACCAGGGCCGAACGGTTGTTGTGGCCCCAACTGAGGTAGCTCGGCGCTTCGCCACCGCCCCAGAGCCTCTTGTAGGAGTTCACGAACTGGTTGGTCACAGCGGTGAACTCGGGGGCGTGCTTCAGGATGCCGGCGATGAACTGGCGGGCCGTCTTGGAGAGCTGGAATTCTGCGCCCGCCTCATAAAACGCGTTAGTGTCGCCCTCGAACAGCGAAAAGTGAGTGTGCATGCCGGAGCCGGGGTGGTCCGTGAAAGGCTTGGGCATAAACGTGGCGTAGGTGCCCTGCTGGAGGGCAACCTCCTTGATCACTGTGCGGAACGTCATGATGTTGTCCGCCGTCTGCAGCGCGTCCGCATAGCGGAGATCAATCTCGTTTTGGCCGGGACCCGCTTCATGGTGGCTGAATTCCACGGAGATGCCCACAGATTCCAGCATGGTCACCGCCGTGCGGCGGAAGTCCTGCGCCACTCCGCCCGGAACATGGTCGAAGTAGCCACCCTCGTCAACGGGCACCGGCGAGCCGTCCGGCCCGGGCTGCTGGGACTTGAGGAGGTAGAACTCGATCTCCGGGTGCGTGTAGCAGGTAAAGCCCATGTCAGCGGCCTTGGCCAGCGTGCGCTTAAGGACGTTGCGGGGATCCGCGGCCGACGGTTCGCCATCCGGGGTGAGGATGTCGCAGAACATACGGGCCGTCTGCTCGGTCTCACCGCGCCAGGGCAGGATCTGGAACGTGGCCGGGTCCGGCTGGGCCAGCATGTCGGCTTCAAACACCCGCGCCAGGCCTTCGATGGCTGACCCGTCAAAACCGAGGCCCTCCTCAAAGGCGCCCTCAACCTCGGCCGGCGCCAGCGCCACTGACTTGAGCGAACCCACGACGTCGGTGAACCACAGGCGTACAAACCGTACGTCGCGCTCCTCGATGGTGCGCAGGACAAACTCTTGCTGGCGGTCCATGATGGCCTCTTCTCCGGTCAACGTTCATGCCCCGGTCCGCGGAAGCGGCAGCCGGCAGCAGTTCACCATCACTTTACTAAGCAATCGACCCCAATGCGGGAGCCGGCGCCGCGCGTAACACAGGGTTAACACGGCAACCATGGACGACCCCCCGGACCGGTGGCAAAAATACCCTCGGCGGACCGGTGAATATGACGCGGATCACGTCCCGCCGGCCCGGCCACGGTGGCTAGTAGCACTGCTACCGCATTACGCTCTTGCCATGGCCTCAACCAATAGCTCTGAGTCAAGCGCGTCCGCTGAAGTACAGGCACCCTACGGAAACGGACCTGCACCGGCGCAGGCGCCGTCGTCGGAAGCGAACGCCAAGCCGGCGCCCAAGGTGCGCATCCACCACCTGCAGCAAGCCAAGCGGGACGGCAAACGCTTCGCCATGCTGACCGCCTATGAGCAGTACAGCGCGGAGATCTTCGACCAGGCCGGCATCGAGGTCCTCCTGGTGGGCGATTCGGCATCCAACAATGTGTTTGGCAACGAGACAAGCCTGCCCGTCACGGTGGATGAACTCCTGCCGCTCTGCCGCGCCGTGGCCCGGTCGGCCAAGCGCGCCCTTGTGGTGGCAGACCTGCCGTTCGGCAGTTACGAGGTTTCGGCGCAACAGGGCGTGGAAACCGGCGTCCGCTTCCTCAAAGAAGGACTGGCCCATGCCGTCAAGATCGAGGGCGGCAAATATTACGCGGAAACGGTCCGGGCCATGGTCCAGGCCGGCGTCCCGGTCATGGCCCATATCGGGTTTACCCCGCAGAGTGAACACGCGCTGGGCGGTTACCGGGTTCAGGGGCGCGGCGATGACGCGCAGCGCCTGATTGACGACGCCGTGGCGCTGGCTGAGGCGGGGGCGTTCGCCGTCCTGATGGAAATGGTTCCGGCGGACACGGCCGCCGCGGTAGACGCGGCAGTCAGCGTGCCGACGGTCGGTATCGGCGCAGGCAATGCCACCACCGGGCAAGTGCTGGTGTGGCAGGACATGGCCGGGTTCCGCGGCGGCAGGATGGCGAAGTTCGTCAAACAGTATGCTGACCTGCGCACCACGCTCAGTGACGCGGCAAAAGCCTACGGCGACGACGTCCGCTCAGGCCAGTTCCCCGGCCCGGAGCACTCCTTCTAGTCTTCGTCCTGCTTGTCCCACGCGTCATTGCGGGCCTTGACCTTTTCGAGGGCATGCTCGGCTTCTTCCCGGGTTTTGTAGGGGCCGATCAGCTGGCTCCAGTCCGAGAGTGCGTCTTCTTCCACCTCGTGGGTGTTTACGTTGTACCAGTACTCAGTCATCGGTGCTCCTCGTTCCGGCTGGCACGAGGCCCCGGGCTGTGATCCACGTAATTTAAACGCCGATGCGGGCAGCTTGGGGCTTCGCGTTACTTGGCCTAATGCGGTGCCTTATATGATCAATCTATGCCTTCCCTAGCCTCGACTGCACCCATCGGTACCCTCATGCGGGGCACCGTCAGCCCGCAGCTCCCCGTTCCCGCGTCCATCCCGCGCCCGGAATATGTGGGCAAGCCCGGCCCGGCCAAGTTCACCGGCTCCGAGATCAAGTCCGCCGAGACCATCGGGAAAATCCGGATCGCGAGCAGGATTGCTGCACAGGCCATTGTTGAAGTAGGCAACCACATCCAACCCGGAGTGACCACGGACCAGCTGGACAAGGTGGGCCACGAATTCCTGCTGGACCACAAGGCCTACCCGTCCACGCTCGGCTACCGCGCGTTCCCGAAGTCCCTGTGCTCGTCGCTGAATGAAGTCATCTGCCACGGCATCCCGGACAGCACCGTGGTGCAGGACGGCGACATCCTCAACATCGACATCACAGCCTTCATCAACGGAGTCCACGGAGACACGAACCACACCTTCCTGGTGGGCGACGTCGACGAGGAATCGCGCCTGCTGGTGGAGCGCACCCGGGAATCCCTCAACCGTGCCATCAAGGCCGTGGCGCCGGGCCGTGAAATCAACGTGATCGGCCGCGCCATCCAGTCATACGCCAAACGGTTCGGCTACGGCGTGGTGCGGGACTTCACCGGCCACGGCGTGGGTGAGGCCTTCCATACGGGGCTGATCATCCCGCACTATGACGCCGCCCCGGCGTACAACACGGTGATCCAGGCCGGTATGGTGTTCACCATTGAACCCATGCTGACGCTCGGCACCGTCGAATGGGACATGTGGGAAGACGACTGGACGGTTGTTACCCGCGACCACAAGCGGACCGCCCAGTTTGAACACACGCTGCTGGTGACGGAGTCCGGCGCCGAGATCCTCACCCTCCCCTGATATCCAGCGGTCAGCCGTCCGGCCGACCAGCCCGCCCTGCCACGAACGGAACAACATGGCCAAGAAGGACGAGAAGTCGCACAAGAACGCCCCGCTGATCGGCATCGACATCGGCGGCACGGGAATCAAGGGCGGCATCGTCGACCTGAAGAAAGGCAAGCTCCTGGGTGAGCGGTTCCGCGTGCCCACGCCCCAGCCCGCCACTCCTGAAGCCGTGGCCGATGTTGTAGCGCAGGTGGTGGCCGAGCTTTCGGGCCGCCCGGAAGCACCGGCCGCCGGCTCGCCTGTGGGCGTCACGTTCCCCGGCATCATCCAGCACGGCGTGGTCCATTCGGCAGCCAACGTGGACAAGAGCTGGCTCAACACGGACATCGATGCCTTGCTCACCGCACGGCTTGGCCGCCCGGTGGAGGTCATCAACGACGCCGACGCAGCCGGTCTGGCGGAGGCACGCTTCGGCGCGGGGAAAGGGGTGGACGGAACTGTCCTGGTGATCACGCTGGGTACCGGAATTGGCTCAGCATTTATCTTCGACGGCCGCCTCGTCCCCAACGCAGAACTGGGGCACCTGGAGATCGACGGATTTGACGCCGAAAGCAAGGCTTCCGCCGTGGCCCGCGAGCGGGACGGACTGAGCTGGGACGAATACAGCGTGCTGCTGCAGCGGTATTTCTCCCACGTGGAATTCCTCTTCTCGCCCGAGCTGTTCATCGTGGGCGGGGGCATCTCCAAGCGCGCGGACGATTACCTGCCCAATCTGAAGCTGCGCACCCCGATCGTGCCCGCCGAGCTGAAGAACGAGGCCGGGATCGTCGGTGCCGCCGTCGAAATCGCGGTGAAGCACAAGCTCACCAAGTGACCTTAGGCTGACCGGATCGGTTGGGCAGCCGGTGCCGGTGGTGGCGGCTTCCCCTCCGCAGCCACCACCGGAAGCTACAGGGGGCTCTTTTCGGAGCTCGTGGTGGGTGCCGCGGCCGGCTGCGTGCCGCCTTCGGACTCGTGGCGGAGCAGCGCGATGGCGGTCTCGAAGTCCTCAAGGGATTCGAAGGCCTGGTAGACGCTGGCAAAGCGCAGGTACGCAACCTGGTCAAGCTTTTGCAGCGGCCCGAGGATGATCAGACCCACTTCGTGGGCATCGATCTCGGCCGCGCCCGATGCGCGGATCTGCTCCTCCACCTCCTGGGCGAGGAGTGCCAGGTCATCTTCGCTGACCGGCCGGCCCTGGCATGCCTTGCGGACGCCGTTGATGACTTTGCTCCGGCTGAACGGTTCGCCCACCCCTGAGCGTTTGATGACCGAAAGGCTGGTAGTTTCCACGGTGGTGAACCTGCGGCCGCATTCCGGGCACTGCCGCCGGCGTCGGATGGCGGAGCCGTCGTCCGCCATGCGGCTGTCCACAACGCGGGAGTCCGGATTGCGGCAAAATGGACAGTACATGGTGTCCCTCCCTCGATTTATCCGGCGCCGACTGTTCCGGCCGCGGCGGACCTCTCCGTCTTTCAGTTTACGACTACATGTAGCGGAATAACAATCCTGTAATTACCACATGTAGTGGTAGCTGCAGCCTGCTGCGTATGCCCGTTGCCTCAGGTGGCCTGGCGGAAACGTGCCGTGACTGCCTCACCATGCGCCGGCAGATCCTCGGCACCGGAAAGGCTCACAATGTGCCCGCTGACTTCCTGCAGCGCAGCCCGGGTGTAGTTGATGACCTGGATGGCGCGCAGGAAGGTGGTGACATTAAGTCCGGAAGAAAACGCCGCCGTCCCGCTGGTGGGCAAGACGTGGTTGGAGCCCGCGCAATAGTCCCCCAGGCTGACCGGGCTGTAGTCCCCCACAAAGATCGCCCCGGCGTTGCGGATCCGGGCTGCTACTGCCGGAGCATCTGCGGTCATGATCTCAAGGTGTTCCGCGGCATAGGCATCGCAGGCGGCAATGCCCTGTTTGAGGTCCTCCACCATGACAACGCCGGACTGCGGGCCGGAAAGTGCCTCACACACGCGCTCAGAGTGCTTGGTGAGCGCGGCCTGCCGGTCCAGTTCCAGGCGGACTGCCGCGGCAAGATCCTCCGAGTCGGTGATGAGCACCGAAGCCGCCTGGGGGTCGTGCTCAGCCTGGCTGATCAGGTCTGCGGCCACGAGGTCGGGTTGAGCGGTGGCATCAGCCAGGATGGCGATTTCGGTGGTTCCCGCCTCGGAATCGATTCCCACGACACCCTTGACCAGGCGTTTCGCCGTGGCCACAAAGATGTTTCCCGGACCGGTGACGACATCAACGGGCTCCAGCGCCGGACCAGCGTCGCCGGCTTCCACGCCGTAGGCGAAGGCGGCGATGGCCTGCGCGCCGCCGATCGCGTACACCTCGCTAATGCCGAGCAAGGCGGCCGCCGCAAGAATGGTGGGGTGCGGGAGGCCACCGAAGTCCTTTTGCGGCGGCGATGCCAGCGCGATGGACTCCACTCCCGCAGCCAGCGCCGGCACAACGTTCATGATGACCGAGGACGGGTACACGGCCAGGCCGCCCGGGACGTACAGCCCGACCCGCGCCACCGGTACCCACTTCTGGCTCACTAGTGCACCGTCGGCCAGTTCGACGTCGATATCGCGCGGACGCTGCCTGTCCGCGAACCGGCGTGCACGGCTGATGGATTCTTCCAGCGCACGTCGAACGGCCGGGTCCAGGTCCGCGAGAGCCCGGGCCAACGATTCCGCCGGAACACGCGGGTGAAGCTGCTGAACGCCGTCGAATCGCAGTGCCAGGTCGCTGAGGGCGGAAAAACCGTGCTCACGGACGGTTTTGATAATGTCCAGGACCTTCTGTTCCGCGTCGGCCACGGTGTGCTGCCGGGCGCGGGGGACGGCGGCGCGCAGGCCAGCGAGGGTCAGCCCCCTGCCCCGAAGGTCGACCGTCCGGAAGCGGACAGCTGCGGCAGGAGGGGTGGCAGGAAACTCAGGAGAAATGGTCACCCGTCCATTTTACGCGGCCGGTGCCCTGCCTTCGGCTGCCGGGGTGCCCGCACCCCGGGGCCCGCTCCTGAGGAGCTTAGTCAGGCCCAGGACAAACACGGACGTTGCCGTCGCGGCCGGCCACAGGAGCAGCACCGACAAGGACCGGAGCGAGAACGCAACACTGGCGCTGACGGACGTGTCGGCCGGTCCGCCCCACAACTGGCCCGCGAGCACGCCTGCCTGCCAGGCGATCACCGCGCCACCCACTCCGCCGGCAAGGCTCAGGAGGAAGGCCGCCTGCGCATCCCGGCCACCCTTATCCGGCAGGAAGACGGCCACCAGACACCCGGCGAAGACACACAAGCCGGCAAGGGTCAGGTCCCTCGGCAGCCATACCTCCGGATGAGTCCCGTCCGCCAGTGCGGGGTTGCGGGTGATCAGGTTCAGTCCGCCCGGTGCCAGCAGCCACCACACCAGGCCCACAGGAATACCACCGGCGGCAGCAGCGGCAAACCATTTCCACGGCAGCAGGGAGGACCGGCGGCTGATGTGTTGTCTCATGAAACAAACCTTAACAAATGTCCGGCGTACCCGATCAGATGACGT
>DIZT01000251.1:8444-11638 GCA_002427975.1 Micrococcaceae bacterium UBA6021
CAGATGACGTAGGCGGTCCGGCGATTCCTCCCGGCTGCGCGGGGACTAATACCCTTAAGGAAGAGTCCATTTCCGCCTGCCTTTCAGGGAGCCAGTTTCGCAATGACAGACAAATCGCCGTTCGAGGGCACTTTCAAGGAAATGTTCCGGCGGCATGCGGCCGGCGTCGCCATCATCACCGTGAACTTCCAGGGTGAGCCCTACGGTTTTACGGCCACGTCCGTGGCATCTTTGTCAGCACAGCCGCCGCGGTTCACGTTTAACATGGCCCGCAGTTCAAGTTCCTGGCCAGCGGTGGCCAACGCCACGCACCTCGGCGTCCACATGCTCGGTCTGGAAAACCAGGCCCTGGCCGACCGTTTCGCGCGCACCAAGGACCGGTTCGGTGGGGACCACTGGAAACTTGGCCCCCACGATGTCCCGATCCTCAAGGACGTGGCCGGCTGGCTGATCGGCAAGATCCAGATGCGGCTCTCCTTCGAGAACAACGCCGTGGTAGTGGTTGAAGTTGTGGACGGCGAAGTGGGCGACGACGGTTCGCCGCTCCTGTATCACTCCGGCGCCTACGGCCAGCCTGTCCCGCTGGACTACGAGATCTAGTTTTTCCGACCCTAGTTATCCAGGCAGGTTGGGCCCAGGAGCACCTTCAGGTCGCCGAACAGCGACGGACTGGGGTTGACCCTGAGATGCACGGGCAGCGCCATGACCTCGGTCCGGGTGTCGCCCTGCAGATGCAGCCGGACTTCTGAGTTCCCGCGATGGTTCCGGAGGACGTCGCCCAGTTCCATGACGACAGCCTCCGTGGCCTTGTGCGTGGGCATGGAAATGTGCACGGGTCCGTTGGTGCCTTCACTGAGGTCCGGAACGGACAGTTCCATGCAGTTCAGCGTCACGGCGCCGTCGTCCCGCCGCTGCAGCCGGCCCTTGACCACCACGATCAGGTCCTCGGCCAGCACAGAAGCGATGGGGCCGTAGACCTGGCCGAAGAACATCACCTCCATCGAACCGCCAAGGTCTTCGATTTCGGCACGGGCGTAGGCGTTGCCGCTCGCCTTGGCGATCCTGCGGCTGAGCGAGGTGATCATGCCTGAGATGGTGACGATGGCGCCGTCGTGCGGTCCGTCTTCAGCGATGATCGAGGTAATGGACTGGTCCGCGTGCTGGCTGAGGAGTCCTTCCAGGCCCTGCAACGGGTGGTCCGAAACATATAGCCCGAGCATGTCCCGTTCAAACGAGAGCTTGTCCTTCTTCTCCCATTCGGGCAGGTCGGGAATCTCGATGCTCAGCGACGCTTCGGATTCTGCCTCTTCGAAACCGGCGAAGAGGTCGAACTGGCCGATCGCCTCGTTTCGCTTGAGCGTGATAACGGAGTCGATGGCCTCTTCATGGATCATTGCCAGTGCGCGCCGGTGGTGGTTGAGGGAGTCAAAGGCGCCGGCCTTGATCAGGGATTCAATGGTCCGCTTGTTGCAGACCACCGCGGGGACCTTCATGAGGTAGTCCTTGAAGGAGGTGTAGGCGCCTTCCTTTTCGCGCGCGGCCACCATGGCTTCGACGGCGTTGACGCCCACGTTGCGGATGGCGCCCATGCCGAAGCGGATATCGTTGCCGACCGGGGTGAAGTTCAGCGCTGACTCGTTGACATCCGGCGGCAGCACGGTGATTCCCATACGCCGGCATTCGTTGAGGTAGATCGCCGATTTGTCCTTGTCATCACCGACGGACGTCAGCAGGGCAGCCATGTACTCCGGCGCGTAGTGCGCCTTCAGGTAGGCGGTCCAGTAAGAGATCACACCGTACGCGGCCGAGTGGGCCTTGTTGAAGGCGTAATCGGAGAACGGCAGCAGGATGTCCCACAAAGTCTTAACGGCGGCCATGGAGTAGCCGTTGTCCTGCATGCCCTGGGAGAAACCTGCGAACTGTTTGTCCAGCTCGGACTTCTTCTTTTTACCCATGGCGCGCCGCAGGATATCTGCCTGGCCGAGGGAATAGCCGGCGAGCTTCTGCGCCACGGCCATAACCTGCTCCTGGTAGACGATCAGGCCGTAGGTCCCGCCCAGGATTTCAGAAAGAGGTTCCTTGAGTTCAGGGTGGATCGGAATGACTTCCTGGATTCCGTTTTTGCGCAGCGCGTAGTCGGTGTGCGCATTGGCGCCCATCGGACCTGGACGGTAGAGCGCGAGCACGGCGGAGATATCTTCGAAATTGTCAGGCTTCATCAGCTTCAGCAGGGACCGCATGGGACCGCCATCAAGCTGAAACACGCCCAGGGTGTCGCCCCGGGCCAGCAGTTCATAGGAAGCCACATCATCAAGGGCCAGGCTGTCCAGGTCCAGGTCCAGGCCGCGGTTCAGCTGGATGTTCTCCAAGGCATCGGAAATGATCGTCAGGTTCCGCAAGCCGAGGAAGTCCATCTTGATCAGGCCCAGGCCCTCGCAGGTTGGGTAGTCGAACTGCGTGATCACCTGGCCGTCCTGGATGCGGCGCATGACCGGGACGACATCGATGATCGGGTCCGATGACATGATGACGCCGGCGGCGTGCACGCCCCACTGGCGTTTCAGGCCTTCGATGCCCAGCGCCGTCTCGAAGACCTTGGCGGCCTCGGGGTCAGTGCCGATCAGCTGACGGAAGTCACCGGCCTCGCTGTAGCGCTTTGAGTCCTTGTTCTGGATGTCGGCGAGCGGTATGTCCTTGGCCATGACAGCCGGGGGCAGGGCCTTCGTCAGCTGCTCCCCCATGCTGAACGGGTAGCCCAGCACGCGCGAGGAGTCCTTCAGCGCCTGCTTTGTCTTGATGGTGCCGTAGGTGACAATCATGGCCACGCGCTCGTCGCCGTATTTACGGGTCACATAGTCGATGACCTCGGAGCGGCGCCGGTCATCGAAGTCGACGTCGAAGTCGGGCATGGATACGCGGTCCGGGTTGAGGAACCGCTCAAAGATCAGCCCGTGCAAGAGTGGATCCAGGTCGGTGATGCGCATGGCGTAGGCCACCATGGAGCCGGCGCCCGAGCCACGGCCCGGACCGACGCGGATGCCGTTTTTCTTAGCCCAGTTGATGAAGTCGGCCACCACGAGGAAGTACCCGGGGAACCCCATGGAGGTGATGACTTCCAGCTCGTAGTCAGCCTGGGTGCGGACTTTGTCCGGGACACCGCCGGGGTAACGGTAGTCCAGCCCGGTGGCCACTTC
>DIZT01000251.1:11794-16490 GCA_002427975.1 Micrococcaceae bacterium UBA6021
TTGAACGAGACTTCGCAGCGCTCGGCGATCAGCAGTGTGTTGTCGCAAGCATCCGGGTGGTCCCTGAACAGCTCCCGCATCTCCTGCGGGGACTTGAGGTAGTAGCCGCTGCCGGAGAACGCGAATCGGGAGCCGCCGTTGTCATATGTGGGCTCCAGCAGCGTGGAACCTGACTGGATGGCCAGCAGGGCCTCGTGCGCCTTGGCGTCGTGTTCATGCGTGTAGTGCAGGTCGTTGGTGGCCACCAGTGGCAGGTTGAGGTCCTTGGCCAGCCGCAGCAAGTCCCCCGTGACCCGGCGTTCGATGTCCAGGCCATGGTCCATCAGTTCGCAGAAATAGTTCTCCGCACCAAAAATGTCACGAAATTCCGAAGCAGCTTCAAGGGCCTCACGGTACTGGCCCAGCCGCAGCCGGGTCTGGACTTCCCCCGACGGGCAGCCAGTGGTGGCGATCAGGCCTTCGGAGTATGTATTCAGGAGTTCGCGGTCCAGGCGCGGCCACTTGCCGAAGACTGCGTCCAGCGAGGCAATGGAAGACGCCCGGAAGAGGTTGCGCATGCCGGCATTGTTGTAGCTCAGGAGCGTCATGTGGGTATAGGACCCACCACCGGAGATGTCATCTTTGCGCTGGTGTTCCTCGCCCCAGCGCACACGGCTTTTGTCCGTCCGCGCGGTGCCGGGGGTGACGTAGGCTTCGATGCCGATAATCGGCTTGATCCCCTGGTCCGTGGCGCGCTTCCAGAAATCGAAAGCCCCGAACAGGTACCCGTGGTCAGTAGTGGCCAGGGCCGGCATGCCGAGGCGTTCCGTCTCGTTGAAGAGCTCACCCAGGCGGGCTGCGCCGTCCAACATGGAGTATTCGGTGTGGTTATGAAGATGGACGAACGAGGCATTGCTGGAAGTCACCGCACCATTCTAAGCGCTGGCGACCCGTCCGCGGCCCAGCGACCCAGCCGCTAGGCCTGCCCCGACGCCAGGACTTCCAGGGCAAAGGCAAGGTCCTGGGGGTATTCGCTGGTAACAGTCACGCGCTCCCCGGTTGCCGGGTGGTCGAAGCCGAGCTGGCGGGCATGGAGCCATTGCCGGGTGAGGCCCAGGGTGGCTGCGAGCCGGGGATCCGCCCCGTAGGTAAGATCTCCGGCGCACGGGTGCCGCAACGCTGAAAAGTGGACGCGGATCTGGTGTGTGCGTCCTGTCTCGAGGTGCACCTCCACAAGGGTGGCCTTGCCGAAAGCCTCCAGCACCTCGTAGTGCGTAATCGACGGCCGGCCGTCTTCGATCACGGCAAAGCGCCAGTCGTGTCCGGGGTGGCGCCCGATCGGTGCGTCGATGGTGCCTTCCAAGGGGTCCGGGAGCCCCTGGACCACCGCGTGATAGACCTTGTCCACGGTACGCTCCTTGAAGGCCCGTTTCAGGGCCGTGTAGGCGCGCTCCGTCTTGGCCACCACCATCACCCCGGACGTGCCGACGTCGAGCCGGTGGACGATGCCCACCCGCTCAGGGGAACCCGACGTCGAGATGCGGTATCCGGCCCCGGCGAGACCGCCCACCACGGTGGGTCCTACCCAGCCGGGGGAAGGATGCGCGGCAACGCCCACCGGCTTGTCCACAACAACAAATTCGTCGTCGTCCAGCAGGATTTTCAGGCCTTCCACAACTTCCTCCACCACTTCGAGCGGGTCCCGTCGTTCAGGCACCGTCACTTCCAGGACATCGCCGGCAACCAGCCGCGCGGACTTGCCGAGTTTCTTGCCGCGGCTCAGCACGTTGCCTTCAGCAATGAGGGTCGCGGCCAGCGAACGGGAAATCCCCATCAGTTTTGCCAGCCCGGCGTCCGCCCGGGTTCCGCCGAATTCGCCGGCAACCACCACATGTTCAGGCATCGTCGGTGCCTTTGCGTGGTGCCGCGACGTGCCGTGAACCGTCAAGGGAGATCCCCCGCAGCGTCAGGATGCAGATGATGACGACGGCCGAGACCACGGCGGAATCGGCGATGTTGAAGATCGCAAAATTAGGCAGCTGGATGAAATCCACCACGTGTCCCATGCCGAATGAGGGCTCCCGGAACAGCCGGTCCGTCAGGTTGCCCAGGGCTCCACCCAGGAGCAGCCCCAATGCCAGCGCCCACCAGGCAGAGCCCAGCTTGCGCACTTGGAACAGGATCGCGATGGCGACCCCGGCCATGATGATGGAGAAAACCCACGTTACGTTCTCACCGATCGAAAATGCAGCGCCGGAATTGCGGATGAAATACCAGTGCAGGAGCGGCGGCAGCACCGGGATGCGTTCGCCCTCCACCATCGAGGACGTCACCCACAGTTTTGTCAGCTGGTCCAGGACGTATGCAAAGACCGCGAAGCCGGCGAAGAGCGAGAGCAGGAGTGCCCGGCCG
The DNA here is from genome assembly GCA_002427975.1 of Micrococcaceae bacterium UBA6021. Taxonomy (GTDB): domain Bacteria; phylum Actinomycetota; class Actinomycetes; order Actinomycetales; family Micrococcaceae; genus Arthrobacter. Next base: position 14,186 of record DIZT01000251.1, read on the forward strand.
GGGCGGGACGATGCAGGAGCAGGGGGTGCGGCGTCAGCGGCGAGATCGTCAGTCATGGTGCTTTCATTTGTAAAACCGATGTTAATCACAAAAGCCGGCGGCCGAGGAATCCTCAGCCACCGGCTTTCAGAATACGTGCTTGACGGACTAGTTCGCTTCGACCTCAGGCGCGGCAACAGAACCGCGGGCGTCAAGGTCACGCAGCTGGCCTTCAATGTAGGCCTTCAGGCGTGAGCGGTAGTCGCGTTCGAAGCCGCGGAGCTGCTCTACCTTGCGTTCCAGGACGGAGCGCTGCTGCTCGAGGGCACCGAGGATCTTGCGGGACTTCTCCTGGGCATCGTTGACCAGACTGCTGGCCTCGATCTGGGCCTCGCCGATGATCTTGTCCTTCTGGGACTGGCCTTCGGCGACGTGACGGTCGTGCATCTGCTGCGCCATGGCAAGCAGGCCGGCTGCGGACTCGGCCGAAACCGTGCTTCCAACCTGCGCCGCCGGGGCANNTGCCAGCGGGAGCGGCGGGGGCAACTGCCGGAACGGCTGCAACGGGTGCCACCGGCTCGGCTTCCTTCTTCTTAGCGGCGTCAGCAGCCTTCGCCTCGACCTCGGCCTTCGCCGGGGCCTCAACCTTTTCAGCCTTGACGGGCGCGGGAACCTTCTCGACCACCGGGGCGGACGCAGCGGAGCTGGCCGGCACGCCGGAACCTGATTCGGCAAGCTTCTTGCGGAGTTCGTCGTTCTCCTGGTTCAGGCGCCTGAGTTCCACGACGATCTCGTCCAGGAAGTCGTCAACTTCATCCTGGTCGTAGCCTTCGCGGAACTTGGTCGGCTGAAAGCGCTTGTTGACAACGTCTTCTGGCGTCAAAGCCATCTGGTCACCTCATTGGTCTAGTTAGTCAGTAGGCCTTCCGGCCGTCAAAACTACGGTACCTAAATATTGTCTGGTTCCTCTAATTCAACACTGGGTGTCAAACCGGAGATTTCTTCACTTCGCAGATAGTCAGTTCCAATTCCATGGACTTCGGCTGCGCCGCAAGGTCTTGTCGAAGATTACGCGAAACCCCTGGTGACCGCCATCGCGATGCTGACGGCGATGAACAGGACCAGAAACCCGAGGTCCAAGGTTACGCCTCCAAGCCTCAATGGCGGGATCAGCCTCCGGAGCCCCTTGAGGGGCGGATCGGTGATGGAGTACACCGTGTGGGCCGCCACGAGGGCAACACCACGCGGACGCCATTCCCTGGCAAACATCTGGACCCAGTCAAAGACCAGGCGGATGATCAGCGCCACGAAAAACAGCAATAGGGCGATATAGACAAGTCCGAAAACAATTCCCATGACTTAACTCATATCTCCATGTCCATTCCGGATACCGCGGTGCCCTGCCAACGTTTTCTTGTCCATTTCAGCACAGATGCCAGACAGGGGTACCTGTCTGGCATCTGCAATACGCTTAGGGCTAACTTTGATTGAAGAAGCTGGCCTGGGTCTCGCTGACCTTCTTGTCATCGCCGATGACCTCAATGTACGACGGTGAAAGCAGGAAGACCTTGTTCGTCACCCGCTCGATGCTGCCCCGGAGACCGAAAACCAGCCCGGCCGAAAAGTCGACCAGACGCTTGGCGTCCGCTTCGCCCATGTCGGTCACGTTCATGATGACCGGGATGCCGTCCCTGAAACTCTCACCAATGAGCTTGGCGTCGTTGTAGGACCGCGGGTGGATGGTGGTGATCTGCCGAAGCCCGGACGGTTCTTCGCGGCTCGAGGCCGCACGCTTGATGGGGGTCACTGGTGCGCGGTATTCCTCTTCGGGGGCGTGTGAGGACTCGCGGCTGACATCGCGGACAGGTGCCGGTGCACGGCGTTCCTCGCGGTCAACTTCCATCGAATCGTCCTCGTCCTTACGTGTTGTGGTGTGCTCGGACTCATAGTGTTCGTCGCCATCGGCGAGCCCAAGATAGATCATTGTCTTGCGCAGAGCGCCGGCCATGGTCGACTCCTAATCGTGTCCGTAGGCGGGCCGCCCAATGACTTGACAGCCTGGAATCCCCCGCCACTCACTTCCTATGCGTTCGACGCTACCCCACGGCGGGACGCGATCCGAGAATATCGGAACCGATTCGCAGGTGTGTCGCTCCGAAGCGGATGGCCACTTCGAGGTCCTGGCTCATGCCCGCCGAGATGGCGGTCGCGGCGGGATGCTCCGTGACCAAAGCCGCCGAGATGGCCGCCAGCTTTTCGAAAGCGGCCGCCGGAGTGGCGCCCAGCGGGGCAACAGCCATCACGCCTGCCAGCTTCAGTCCGGCCG
>DIZT01000225.1:0-332 GCA_002427975.1 Micrococcaceae bacterium UBA6021
GCGCTGGACCTGGTGGAGAAGCACCCCACGTCGTCGCTATTGTGGGCGGTACTGGCGGAGGAGGCGTGGGCCGAAGGGCGCACCATTGATTCCTACGCCTACTCACGCGTGGGCTACCACCGCGGGCTGGACTCGCTGCGCCGCAACGGCTGGCGCGGCGTGGGACCCATCCCGTGGGAGCACGAACCCAACCGCGGTTTCCTGCGGGCGCTCTACTCGCTGGGCCGCGCGTCTGCTGCCATCGGTGAAGCTGACGAGCCGGAGCGGATCGAGAAGTTCCTCAACGACTCGGACCCGGCAGCCAAGGCAGCCATCGAGGGCTGACCGGACTG
>DIZT01000225.1:513-17942 GCA_002427975.1 Micrococcaceae bacterium UBA6021
TGGGCCCGCGCCCGTCGGGTTCCCTGACCGAGCTTGCGAGGTGCGGGTGCGGGTCAGACGGCCTTCGCGAGCCCCGTGCGGGCCATGGCGTCGGCGTAGACGACGCGCATTTCCTCGAGGTACTGTTCCTGCCGGGCAGGAGTGCCGGCGAAGGCGCGGCCGCTGAGGGAGCGGACCTTGTAGGTCTTCAGCCCGCGGCGCCAGAGCAGCGGAACTTCAGTCTTCAGCAGCAGGTTGGCCAGGCGGTTGGCTTCGGTGCCGTGGGCCACGATCACCGAGGCGCGGGGGACCACGGCAAGGAACTTGAGCAGCGGCTTGAGGCCGGCGGAGATCTGGTCCGGCGTGAACTTGCCGTTGACCTCGCCGGGGGTGTGCCATGGGTGCACGTTCCACGGCATGACGAACTCCGGGCGCAGGCCCAGCTTCCACTGGATGCCGAGCATGCGGGTGGCGGCGTCGTCGTCGCCGGCGGTGATGAAGCCGGACGGGTCCGCTTCGCCGATGTTCGAGTAGAGGCTGATGATCCGGCACTCGTCGACGTCGTGCATGGGGTCAACGTAGGGGACTTCGGTGTGGGGCTTGACGCTCTGCAGGGAATCGCACAGCTCGTTGACGGCGGCAACGTTGGGTTCGTAACGGCGGCTCAGGAGCTGTTCACGGAATGATTCGGGGGCCAGGGCTGTCATATAGTGCAATGTCTCCTGCGGGGCTCGGCGATGCTGCCAATCCGGGAAAAGGGCGCGTGATGGGCGCGGAGATTCCGGGGTGGTTTGAAATGTGGTGTGGGCCGATTCCTGGTCGGTCCTTATCAGTCTAGCAAGCCTCACGAAATGCAGGGCCTGTCCGGCGGCTTTGCGTGATCAAAGGCATAGGGCAGGCCCTTTATCCAGAACGGAAAACTACCAGAGGCGTTGAGCAGTCCGCAGCCGGTAGAGGCGATGACGCTTTCGCGGGCGCCCCGGCCCGAACGAGTGGAGGAACCTCCGCATCGGCTAAACTTGGGTGGTAAGAGCCCCGGACTCTTGCGTGGTTGGCCGCTGTGGCGGTCCGGCCAGGCTGTGGCCTTCGGGGCATTCTCATGAACGGCGCTACGCAGGCCTGCCATCTCGGTGGACGGACCTGTGCGGCCCGAACGAATGGGGGAGGATCCCATGCCAGCAATCGTGATCGTAGGAGCCCAGTGGGGCGACGAAGGAAAAGGCAAGGCCACCGATCTTCTGGGCGGCCGCGTTGACTACGTCGTAAAGCCCAACGGCGGCAACAATGCCGGGCACACCGTCGTCGTAGGCGGTGAGAAGTATGAGCTCAAGCTCCTTCCGGCCGGCATTCTGAGCCCCAACGCGATTCCGGTCATCGGGAACGGCTGCGTGGTGAATCTGGAGGCCCTTTTCCAGGAGATCGACGGCCTGGAGGCCCGCGGCGCGGACACTTCCAAGCTGCGCGTTTCCGCCAACGCCCACCTCGTGGCCCCGTACCACCAGGTGCTGGACAAGGTCACCGAGCGTTTCCTCGGCAGCCGCGCCATCGGCACCACCGGCCGCGGTATCGGCCCCGCCTACATGGATAAGGTGGCCCGCCTGGGCATCCGCGTCCAGGACGTCTTTGACGAGTCCATCCTCCGCCAGAAGGTGGAAGGATCGCTGCGCCAGAAGAACGAACTCCTGGTCAAGGTTTATAACCGGCGCGACATTGTGGTGGACGAGATCGTGGACTATTTCCTGTCCTTCGCCGAGCGCCTGCGCCCGCTGGTCATCGACAGCACGCTGGTGCTGAACAACGCCCTGGACGAGGGCAAGGTTGTGCTCATGGAAGGCGGCCAGGCCACGTTCCTGGACGTGGACCACGGCACTTACCCGTTCGTGACCTCCTCCAACCCCACCGCTGGCGGCGCGTCCGTTGGCTCGGGTATCGGGCCCACCCGGATCTCACGCTCCATCGGCATCATCAAGGCGTACACCACCCGTGTTGGCGCCGGACCCTTCCCCACGGAACTGTTCGACGAGATGGGCATGTACCTGCAGAAAACCGGTGGCGAGTTCGGCGTAAACACCGGCCGTCCGCGCCGCTGCGGCTGGTACGACGCCGTCCTGGCCCGGCACGCTTCCCGCGTCAACGGCTTCACGGACTACTTCGTCACCAAGCTCGACGTCCTCACCGGCATCGAGCAGATCCCGGTCTGCGTCGCCTACGACGTGGACGGTGTGCGGCACGACGAAATGCCCATGACGCAGACCGAATTCCACCACGCAGTCCCGATCTACGAGTACTTCGAGGGCTGGACCGAGGACATCACCGGCGCCCGCACCCTGGAGGACCTCCCGGAGAACGCCCGCAACTACGTGCTGGCCCTCGAGAAGCTCTCCGGCACGCGGTTCTCCGCGATCGGCGTCGGCCCGGACCGCGACCAGACCATCGTGGTTCACGATCTGATCAACGACTAACAGCCTGTAAAGCGCGACGGCGGCGGGTCACCTGGAAAGGTGGCCCGCCGCCGTCGTCCGTGCTGACCCAACTGACTGGCAGTTAACGTCCTCAAAAGCGATTTTCGCGACGTTAACTGCCAGTCACTTGGGGAATTTACACAGGCTTAACGCGGCCGGTCTTGTGAGGCTGCAGGCGAGCCCGGCAGGCTCTTAAGCACACGCTGAACTGATCAGCCGATCATTCGACCAGACCCCTACGTGCCGGAGGCAGCGATGCTCCTGGGTCGGCCGGTGACGTAGCCGTCGCCAGGTCGGGCACGCAGACCGGAAGGATTTACCATGGCCGGAAAGTTTGAAGTTTTCCTGGACTCCGATTCACGATTCAGGTTCCGCCTCAAAGCACCGGACGGCACAGTGATGGCCGTGTCCGGAGCTTTCGAGGATAAGGCCGCAGTGGCTGCCGGTATCGCCGCCGTCCGCGAATGCGCCGGAACAGGACTGGTCACCGATCTCTGCCCGGCCGCCAAGGTTGCACCGCCGGCCCCCGTGGTGGCCACCGCCCAACTCCAGCCGACCTGTGGTGACCAGGGCGTTCCCGCTCCGAGGGTGCACACCTTTGTCACTGCCAAGACACCACGCCGGAGGGTCACCGCCCCGCGCTGGACCTGAGCAGCCAAGGATCCAGGCCCGGAGTTACGGTCCCAAAAAAGTTTTTTGTCCGAAGGCGTAACCCCTGCGGTGCCTGGAGCGATTAACCCTATGAAGCGCCGGGCTGGAACTTGTCCCCCATCATGTTCCAGCCCGGCTCTTTTGTTACTGGAGGGTAAGGTTAGCGGGCGAGGGCATGCCGTGTATGACGGGCGGGCCCTAAGCTAAGCAAGCCAGTCCCCTCCACCGAAGGCCCTGTGCCCGTGACCGATGCGCTGACAGACGACGTTTTTCGTGCGCGCGCCCGCGATCCGGAGCTTTTCAGCATCGTGTACCGGACATATGCGTCACAGGTCCTGGGCTACCTCACAGCCCGCGGGGTAGAGGATGCGGAGGCGGTCATGCAGGAAGTCTTCCTCGCCGTCCTGCCACGGCTGCAGACGGTCACCGGCGGCGTCGCAGGGCTGCGCACGTTCCTCTTCTCAGTGGCCCACGCCCGGATGGTGGACGATCACCGGAGGCAGCGGCGCACTCCTGTTGAACTCCCGTTCGAACCCGACTTGGACGGACGCGAGGAATCCTCGGCCGAAGATGAGGTCCTGCAGCGCGCCTCACCACAGGACGTACAGAATCTCCTTAACGTGCTCCCGGATGAACAGCGGGAGGTCCTGTCGCTGCGCCTCGTCGGCGGACTGACGGTTGAAAACGTCGCGGATATTATGGGAAAGAGCGCCGGCGCAATCAAACAGCTCCAGCGCCGTGCATTGATCAGGCTGCGCGAGCAGTCCGCAGTGAAGGAATATGTGGCGCCATGACGTCAAATGCGAGCACACTGATCCAGACCGTGGACGAAATGCTGCTCGAGGCCGGCCAGTCGGACGCCGCAGGGCTTCGTGCCGCCTTGCTCGCGCTGGGATCCTTTGCCTCCTCGCCGGTCCCCGAGCCCGGTCCCGAACTGGCGTCGCTCCTGTCCGGCCAGACCCACCTGCTTGCCCGCCACCGCCTGCTCCGCAAGCACAGGGCCACGGTTGTGGGGCTTGCTGTCATCGCCGGGATGGGGCTGGGGGTCACCGGGGTGGCCGCCACCGGGACTGCTCCGGGAGTGCAAGCCAGCCGCTCCATCCAGCATCTCTTGCACGACTGGGCTCCCGCCTGGACCATTACCGGGACTCCTTCGGCCAACGGGAGCAGGGACGACCTGCCAGACTCGCAACCGCCGGCGGAACCCGGATCGCCGGACGCCTCACTGCCAGCCCAGCCGGCGACTGTCGGGCCGGACACTGCCGTTCCGGAGCATGCCGGACAGAACCGGAGCTCGGAGCCGGCAGTGCGTGGAAACGCCACGTCGCCCGGTACCTCAATGGCGGACGACAGCGGTGCGTCCGGTAACGCTGCGGACGCTGCCATCCGGGAAAGCCACGATCCTGCCAAGGCCGGCGCTGACGCGGCGGCAGAGCTCGACAAAGCCGGGAAGCCCGTGACAGGAACCCTGGCCGATGCCGCCGCAACGGGGGAGACCCTGACCTCAGCCATCATTGCGCCCGTACCGACAGAAAAAACCGGGACCGGCAATGCCGGCCCCGGTTCAATCTGGCTGAAGAAGTTCAGCCGCTAAGTAGTCTGGTCCGTCAGGAAAGAAGCTGCCGCCTGGAGGAGATCACTCCGGTGTCGAAACCGGCGAGGTGGAGCCCCCCATGGAACCGGGCATGCTCGATCTTCACGCAGCGGTCCATCACCACGTTGAGCCCGGCGGCTTCGGCGTCGGCTGCCACGTCCTCGTGCCAGGAGCCGAGCTGCAGCCAGAGGGTCTTTGCGCCGGCCGCGATGGTTTCGCCCAGGACTCCCGGGAGGTCATCGTGCTTGCGGAACACATCCACGATGTCAGGGCTCTCGGGCAGATCTGCCAGCGAGGCGTAGGTGGGTTCACCAAGGATCTCCTTGACCACGGGGTTCACGAAGTACACCTTGTACCGCGTGGACGACTGCAGGTACGTCGCCACAAAGTAGCTGGCCCGGGACGGCTTGTCCGAGGCGCCCACGATCGCAATCGACTTGGCTGAGCGCAGCAGGTTCAGGCGCTCCGGCGCGGAAGGGCCTTCCCAGGTACGGGATTCGGTGCTCATACATTCGCTCCAATCACGCAGGAATCCACAGCTTCGCTGGTTGAGCTTGCCGACACCCCGGTCTCGACAAGCTCGACCACCGAGGCCGCGTCCAGTGCCTGGTCCAGGTCCCACAGGATGTCATCGATGTCCTCCAGGCCCACGGAAATACGGACCAGGTCCTCGGGAACGCCCGCGGACTCCAGCTGGGCCGGGCTCAGCTGCTGGTGGGTGGTGGAACCGGGGTGGATTACCAGGGTGCGGGAATCGCCCACATTGGCCAGGTGCGAGGCCAGCTGCAGGGATTCGATGAACTTCTGCCCGGCCGCACGGCCACCCTTCACGCCGAAGGAGAACACGGAGCCAGGGCCCAGCGGCAGGTACTTCCTGGCCCGCTCAAAGTGCGGGTGCGAGGGAAGTCCGGAGAAGTTCACGTAGGCCACGCGGGGGTCAGCTTCAAGCCATTCGGCCACAGCCTGCGCGTTCTTGAGGTGTTCGTCCAGGCGCTGCGGCAGGGTTTCAACGCCCTGCAGCAACTGGAAGGCCGACAGCGGGGACAGCGCCGGGCCGATATCGCGCAGCTGCTCGCAGCGCAGCTTCGTGAGGAAGCCGTACTCGCCGAAGTTGCCCCACCAGGAGACATTTCCGTAGGACGCCACCGGCTCGGTCATCGTGGGGAACTTGCCGTTGCCCCAATCAAACCGACCGCTTTCCACGATCACGCCGCCCAGGGTGGTCCCGTGCCCGCCCAGGAACTTGGTGGCGGAGTGGATCACGATGTCGGCGCCGTGTTCGATCGGGCGCACAAGGTACGGCGTACTCAAGGTGGCGTCGACGACGAGGGGGATGCCGGCGTCGTGCGCTACCTTGGCCAGGCCCGCAAGGTCCTGGACCTCCGACGACGGGTTGGCCACTGCCTCGACGAATATCGCCTTGGTGTTTTCCTTGATGGCCGCGGCGTAGTCGGCAGCGTCGGTGCCGGGAACGAAGGTGGTGTCCACGCCGAAGCGGCGCAGTGTCACGTCCAGCTGTGTAACCGTGCCGCCGTAGAGCTGGGAGGCTGCCACAATGTGGTCGCCGGACTGGGTCAGTGCGGCGAACGTGATGAACTCCGCTGCCATCCCCGACGACGTCGCCACCGCACCGATGCCACCTTCAAGTGAGGCGATGCGCTCCTCGAAGGCCGCCACGGTGGGGTTGCCGATACGGGAGTAGATGTTGCCGTACTTCTGCAGCGCGAACAGGTTGGCGGCGTCCTGGGTGTCCTTGAAGACGAAGGACGTGGTCTGGTAGATCGGTACCGCACGGGCGCCGTGCTCGGCGTCGGGAGTGCCGCCGGCGTGCAGGGCGCGGGTACGGAAGCCGAATTTGCGGTCAGCCACTATGCGGTCACCAGCCCGGTGGTTGAGTTCGCCGAAACGGGGGCCTGCGACAGGTCCAGTTCCGTGCCGTTCTTGCGCGCCAGGTCAGCTTCGAGTTCGCGGACGATCGGCAGGATGTCCTGGCCGAACGCTGCCACTTCCTCCTGGAAGTGCAGGTAGCCGGTCAGGAAGAGGTTCACGCCGATCTTCTTGTACTCCACGATCCGCTCGGCGATCTGCTCCGGGGTGCCGATCAGCTGGGTCTTGAAGCCGTCGTTGTACTGGACCAGGTCCTCGAAGCTGGAGTCGGCCCACATGCCCTTGCCGTCCTTGGTGGACGCGCCGGCTTCCTGCACGGCGGCCCGGAAGCCCTGGACTGCAGGCTTGTGTGCCTTCTCCACGATTTCGCGCAGGGTGTCGCGGGCTTCCTTTTCGGAGTCGCGGGCGATCACAAAGCCGTTGAGGCCGAACCGGGGCGCGGCCAGGGCGCCGTCGGTACCGCGCTTAGTCTCACCCGAAGCGGCCACCACGCCTGCGATGTTCTCCTTGAAGCCTTCCAGGTCCTTGCCGTTGGAGAAGTACCAGTCAGCCACGCGGCCTGCCGTGGCCTGTGCCGCCGTCGAATTTCCGCCGAAGAAGATTTCCGGGTGGGCGCGGCCGGGAATGTCCACGGGCGCCGGGTTCAGGGTGAAGTCGGTGATGTTGTAGTACTTGCCGGACTGGCTGTATTCCTGCTCGGTCCACAGTCCGCGCAGCACCTTGATGAATTCCTCGGTGCGGACGTAGCGTTCGTCGTGCTCCAGCCAGTCCAGGCCGAAGTTGGTGAACTCGTTCTTGAGCCAGCCGGAGACGATGTTGACGGCGGCGCGGCCGTTGGAGATGTGGTCCGCGGTGATGATGAACTTGGCCAGCACGCCGGGGTGCCACATGCCCGGGTGGACGGCAGCGATGACTTTCAGGCGCTCCGTGGCGGCCAGCAGCGCCAGGCTGAAGGACGTAGCTTCGTGCTGCTTGTCGGCTCCGTAGGAAGCGGCGTACCGGGTCTGCGTCAGGGCGTACTCGAAGCCTGAGTTCTCGGCGATCTGCGCGAGCTTCTTGTTGTAGTCAAAGTCCCAGCCGGTGCGCTGTTCGATGGTGGAGACCACCAGGCCGCCGGAAACGTTCGGCACCCAGTACGCAAACTTCAGGGGCTCCGAAAGGCGGGCAACGTTGCTGATGTCAGTCATGAGTTTTCCTTTACTAGGGTCCGCTCGCGCAGGACGTCCTGGATTCCGGCAATCGCCGGTTCGTTTTGGAGGGAGGTGGTGTCGCCCAGGGCGGTCCCCTCGAATAATTGGGTCAGCAGCCGGCGCATGATCTTGNNTCTTGCCGCTGCGGGTCTTGGGTACGTCAGGAACGACGACGACGTCGCGCGGCTTCGCGATCGGGCCGATCGCCTTCGCGACGTGAGCCTTCAGCCGGTCCTGGATCTCGCTCCCCACCAGCCCCCTAACCTCGCAAGCTCGGTCAGGGAACCCGGCTGGCGTGGCCCCAGGCTCGATCACCGGACCGGTGGTTGAGCCTGTCGAATCGGTTCCGGCCCCGGTGGTTGAGCCTGTCGAAACCTTAAGCACAACAAAAGCGACAATCGCGTGACCGGTCTTGGGATCGGCGACCGGACAGACGCCGGCCTCCACCACGTCCGGGTGGGACACCAGCGCGGATTCGATCTCGATGGTGGACAGCAGGTGGCCGGAGACGTTGAGGGTGTCGTCCACGCGGCCCAGGATCCAGATGTCGCCGTCGGCGTCGTACTTGGCGCCGTCGCCGGCGAGGAACCAGCCCTGCTCCACGTACTGGCTCCAATAGGAGTCGTAGTAGCGGCGGGGGTTACCCCAGACGGTGCGCGCAATAGCGGGCCCTGGAGTGTCAACCACAATGAAGCCCTGGACGCCCGGCGGCACTGTATTGCCGGCGTCGTCCACGATCCTGGTGCTGACGCCGGGCAGCGGGCGGGCCGCGCAGCCTGGCTTGAACTCGGTGTCCGTCGGGGCGGGGGAGAGGATGGTGGCGCCGGTTTCGGACTGCCACCACGTGTCCACCACGGGTGCAGTGCCGGCGCCCACGTTCTCCCGGAGCCAACGCCAGGCCTCCGGGTTGACGGCCTCGCCCACGGTGCCCAGCATCCGGATCGACGAGAGGTCGTAGGTGTCCGGGACGCCGTCCGGGAACCAGCCCATGAGGGAGCGGACCAGGGTGGGCGCGGTGTAGTACTGCGTGACACCGTAGCGTTCGATGATCTCGAAGTGCCGGCCCGGGTGCGGGGTGTTCGGGGTGCCTTCGAAGATCACCTGGGTGACGCCGTTGGAGAGCGGGCCGTAGATCTCGTAGGTGTGCGCCGTGACCCAGGCGAGGTCGGCGGTGCACCAGTGCACGTCCTGGTCGCGGAGTGCGGGATCCGGGTTGCTGAACAGGTGCTCAAAGCTCCACGACGCCTGGGTCAGGTAGCCGCCGGAAGTGTGCACCAGGCCCTTGGGCTTACCGGTGGTCCCGGAGGTGTACATGATGAACAGGGGCGTCTCGGCGTCGAACGCCTCCGGTTCATGGACGTCCGCGGCGTTCCCGACGGCGTCATGCCACCACACGTCGCGGCCTTCAGTCATGGGGACGGCGGCCAGGTCCTCCGGCGCCGTGGTGCGGTTGATGACCAGGACGTGCTCGATCGCGTTGTCGCCGGCGACGGCGGCGTCCGCGTTGTCCTTGACGGGCACGGCAACACCGCGACGGAACTGGCCGTCCGTGGTCACCAGCAGCTTGGCGCCCGTGTCCTCGACGCGGAACTTCAGGGCCTCAGCGGAAAAGCCGCCGAAAACGAGCGAGTGGATGGCGCCGATCCGGGCTACCGCAAGCGTAATGATGATGGTCTCGGGGATGACCGGGAGGTAGATGACCACGCGGTCGCCCCTGGTGATGCCCAAGGCCAGCAGTGCGTTGGCCGCTTTGGAGACTTCGCGCTGCAGCTGTGCGTAGGTGATGGTGCGGCGGTCGCCGGGCTCGCCCTCGAAGTGGAGGGCCACCTTGTCGCCGCGGCCATTGGCTACGTGGCGGTCCACGCAGTTGTAGGCGACGTTGAGCTTGCCGCCCTCAAACCAGGTGATCTCCGGGCCTTTCCGGGCTGCGGCGTCGGCCGGGACCCGGCGGTATGCCGTGCGCCAAGGCTTGCCGCCGGAGATTCCTGCGGGCTGCGCCCAATCCAGGCGGAGGGCCTGCCGCTCCCAGAAGGCGACATTGTCCGGAATCGTGCTGCTGTGACGCGCCGGCCCTCCAGACAGTTCGCCGTGCACGGCGACGTCCTTGGGCTCGGTCGAGGACCATCCCGATGAGCCGCTTGAAGGGCCGGGCGCGTCACGCAGCCCTGCTTCGATCGCCGTCGCGTTCGAAGTGGATTGCGGGGAGTCCGTATCAGCAGCCGCTGGTGCGGCACTGGCGGGACTCAGGGTGGAGAAAGGCGTGGCTGAAGAAAACTCTGATGTCATAGGTGTGCTCCATCGATCCTGGCAGTAGCACGCGTCGCTGTGTGCCGAGGATGGTCGCCTCAACGGGTACAGCGTTGGTCAGGGATGCTGCGGCTTCATCGATCCAGGTCTCTCGGCCGCTCGGGATGGTCACTACCACTACAACGTAACCGCATGACCTGCGCCAAATCGTGGTCTCCGGGAACGTAATATTCGTTCACGCCGGCATTGATGCCCGTCAGTCATTCAAATATTCGACGAGGGGCCGCTCCGGGAACGATGTACGCTTGGATCATGGGCCACGTCAATGATCCTGCCGTTATTGAGCGCCTGATGCGAAACAAAGGGCGGTGGGCCATCGTTGGCCTGACCACCAATGAGTGGCGCGCCGCGTACGACACCTCGCTGTTTATCCGCGACCGGCTCGGCATGGAGATCATCCCCGTGAACCTGCCCGGCGACGCCGTCCACGGCGAAACAGGCTACCGCAGCCTGGGTGGGATTCCCCCGGAAAAGCAACCCATCGACGTCGTCGACTGCTTTGTGAATTCGCAGAAGGTCGGGGCGGTGGTGGACCAGGCAATCGCCGTGGGGGCCAAGGCCGTGTGGCTGCAGCTGGGGGTCATTGACGAGGACGCCGCCGACCGTGCCAAGGCGGCGGGCCTGGACGTGGTGATGAACGTTTGCCCCGCCCAGCAGGCATGGAAATTCGACCTCTGACTGGTTCCCGCGGCGCTCAGCGCTGCATCAGCTCCGGGTAGTGCCGTTCGGTTACATCAGGGTGGGCACGCATCCGGCCCTTGAGCATGTTCAGGCCAAACGAGGCGAGCATCGGGTTGGACGGGTCGTCGGAGATGCCGCGCGCCTGGGCCTTAAGCTCCGGCGGCAGGGGCACCGGCTCGATCACGGCGTCCAGCCGCGGGGACCAGAAGAAGGGCACGGAATAGCGGTCCACGCCCGGAGGCGGCGCTTGCACCCGGTGGATGGTGGCGGCGAGGAAACCTTCCGTCGCAACTTCAAGCATCTCGCCCAGGTTCACCACCAGTGCCCCGGGAATGGGCTCAACCTGCGCCCATTCGCTGGTTCCCGGCGGCAGCACTTCGAGTCCGCCCACCTCGTCCTGGAGGAGCAGGGTGACAAAACCGTAGTCCGCGTGCGCGCCCACGCCCTGATCCCCGGCCGCTTCGACCACGCCGCCGACATAGTGGACCAGTTTGCCCATCCAGGCGGGTTCGTCGCCGAAGGGTTCGTCGAAGTGGTCCTCCGGGAGCCCGAGGGAAACCGCGATGCCACGCAGCAGCTCCATTCCGACGCCGGACATCAGGTCTGCCCAGGCCATGGCGGCCGGCTTGAGCTCTGGCAGTGCTTCATCGGGCCACACGTTGTGCCCCTGGAGCAGCCAATACGGCTGATCGGCCGGGTAATTGCGGACGGGCTCGCGTTCGGGTGAGTAGTCGATCTGTTCGCGGGCATCTGCCCTTCCCTGCGTGACCTCGGTGCCCATCCGCGTGTAACCGCGGAAGTGTGGGGAGAGCCGGTTATCCAGCTTCATCCGCTCTTCAATGGGGAGATTGAAAAAGCGCCTGATGAGGGCCAGGAGCTCCTCGGCCTGGCCGGGAGCGGCGCCGTAGCCGGTGATTTGGAAGAACCCCACGTTGTGGGCGGCGTCCCGCAGCTGGTCAATGAATTCCGGGCTGAAGGAGCCGTACGGCTGGCGCGCGGCGCTCATGTCCAGAACGGGGATGGTGGCCTGGTCAGGTGACATCTTCGCAGACTAGCACCGCAGAGAAGGGCTTTGTAGGCTCGATCCATGGACCCAGCGCAACTCACGATAATATGCCTGTCATTTCCCGGTACCTTCGAGGATTTTCCCTTCGGCCCGGAGACCTCCGTGTTCAAAGTCCGGGCGCACGTTGGCGGCGGCACCAGGCACGAGGCCAAGATGTTTGCCGCATCCGCCCTGGACCCGCAGAACTTCTCCGTCAGCCTGAAATGCGAGCCCGCCCTGGCCGAGCAGCTACGCGCCGCCAATCCGGAGATCACCGGGGCCTGGCACATGAACAAAACACATTGGAACGGCGTCCGGCTGGACGGGGATCTGCCGGACGCAATGATCCGGGACATGGTGGAGGACTCCTACGACCTGGTGGTGGCAACCCTGAGCCGCAAGCAACAGGAGCAGCTGGGATGGGCGCGGCTGTCCGCGTCTTCGGGCGAGCCCCGTTGACCGGGAAGCGCCTGGCAACCGGCGGACTCAACTACCCGGGCATCGGCTCCACCGAACACGGCCCGCCGCCGGCAGGCTACCGGTGTCTGGTTTCGCAGACGTACCTTGGCGACGGAGCTGCGGTCTACCTGCGCGTGGCGCACGGAATCCTCACGTGGGAACTGCAGCGGCGGTCCGGCCTGCGCGTCCGGACCGAGTCCGACGTCGTGATCCCCGGCGCACGCGTGGTGAGCGGGTTCGGCGTCGGCCCCTTCCGCATCAATGCCCCCTGCGAGGTGGTCTGGGTCCGGCGGCCGGTACCGGGAGACGGCCCCCAGTCGGCGGGTTTCGGCTATGGAACGCTGCCCGGGCACCCGGCGCGCGGCGAGGAGGCCTTCGAAGTGGAGATTGACGCCCAAGGCCGGGTGTTCCTGAAGATCACTGCCTTCAGCAGGCATTCCAATTGGTTCTATCAGGCCGGCGGCCTACTCGCCCGTGCGGCGCAACGGCGCATCACTTCGCGATACGTTGAAGGGGCGCGTCAGCTCGCCGCGGGATAGCCCATGTCCCGCAACGGAAGGAATATCGCATGATCTTTATCGTCGTTAAGTTCAAGGTCAAACCCGACTGGTCCGAGCGCTGGCTCGGCCTCGTCGAGGACTTCACGCGGGCCACCCGGGAGGAGCCCGGCAACCTGTGGTTCGACTGGTCACGCAGCGTGGAGGACGCCAACGAGTTTGTCCTGGTGGAAGCTTTCAAGGACGACGCCGCCGGGGACCACGTCAACAGCCCGCACTTCAAACAGGCCATGGTAGACATGCCGCAGGCGCTGGCGGAAACACCCCATATCATGAGCCGCCAGCTCGACGGCGATGGCTGGGACCGGATGGGCGAACTCACCATCTGACCTTCGTCGATTGCTCCACAGCGGCCCTTTTGACCCCTCGAAACGGCCGTTGCGGAGCAATCGCTACGATTACTGCATGTGGATCGGCTGGATTGAATTCGACATCCTCCTCGGCGACGTCCAGAGCCTGAAGGAGAAACGCTCCGTCATCAGGCCGTTGCTGGCCGAGCTCAAGCGCCGCTTCGATGTATCCGTCGCGGAGGTGGGGGACCACGACCAGTACCGCCGCTCGCAGGTGGGCGCCGGCCTGGTGGCAGCAGACCGCGCGCACCTTGTGGAGGTGCTCACCGCCGTCGAACGCTTTGTGGCCGGCCTGCCTGAGTTTGAGCTGCTGAGTGCAAGGCAGCGGGAGCTCCACAGCGAGGACTGACCCATCGATTGCTCCGTACGCGCCCTTTTGCGTGCCCAAAACGGCGCCTACGGAGCAATCGATGAAGGCTGTGGATAACTTCTGCAGCGCACGCCGCATTCTGCTCTGATGAACCCATGAAGACCCCACGTCCGCTGCCCAATGATTTCCAGGCCCGCCCGTTCGCTGTTGTGGAGGCGGCCCACGCCGGCGTGTCGCAAAAACGGTTGCGGCACCGCACCCTGCGTCGTCTGGGCAAGGGGATCCGGTCGGAAAGCCCGACGTCGGAGCTCCCCTTGAGCATTCGGGTGCGGCCTTTTATCGAGGTCAATGAGCGATGTGCAGCATCGCACTTCACGGCAGCGGAGATCCTCCTGCTGCCGCAACGATGGCGGAAAGGAACTCCTGAGATGTTTCACGTTATGAGGCCTGAGGGTGCAGCCCACCTGAACCGGCCCCACGTTATTGTGCACCGGATGAAGCTGTACGACGACGAAGTGACCACTGTCGACGGCATTCCCGTGACCACTCCGGAGCGAACTTGGCTGGATCTTGCCGAGTTACTGAGCGTGGACGAACTGGTGGTTGCCGGTGACAGCTGTGTGCGTGTACCTCGGCCGGAACTCGAGGGTCGGGACATGCCCCTGTGCGGCCTCGCCGATCTGCAGCGCATGATCGATCGGCACAAGGGCAAGCGCGGTCTGCGCAAAGCCAAGGAAGCCATCAAGCTTATCCGCGTGGGTTCCGACTCGCCTCAGGAATCGCTCCTGCGGCTGGCCATAGTGCGGGCCGGACTGCCCGAACCCGAGCTGAACGTTCCGATCATCTCCGCCGATGGCGGCAGGCATCATGAGCCGGACCTTTCGTACCGGAAGTACCGGATCGGGATCGAGTACGAAGGGGAGCGTCACGGCGACGAAGTGCAGATCGTCCGTGACATTGCGCGTTCCGAGAAGTACCAAGTCCTGGGCTGGACAGAAGTCCGTATCTCCAAACGCCACATGGTCAACGAAGCGAAGCAGGCTGTTTCCAAAATCCGGACAGCTTTGATCCAGGCGGGCTGGCGCGTGGGTCATGAAGCAACGATTGCTCCGTAGCCGCCGTTTTGAGGGTTCAAAAGGGCGGTTACGGAGCAATCGATGGCTGGGCCGGTGGGGATTAGCCGAAGTACTTCGGCAGGGTTCCCTCATGGGCTTCGCGGAGGGCGTCCAGGGACATGGTGTCCACGCCGTTGATCTCCAACTGGCCGCTGGCTGCGTCCACCACGCCAATGCGGGTGTGGGCAAAGCCGCGGGCGGTGCACATGTCCTTGAACCGGACTTCCTCGGAGCGGGGGACGCCCACAATCGCGCGGCCCTGGGACTCGGAGAACAGCGCCGTGAACAGGTCCACGCCGTCGCGGTCCAGGACGTCCTGCAAGGCGATCCGGGCGCCGACGCCGTAGCGCAGCGAGGACTCCACCAGGGCTGCCGCGAGGCCGCCCTCGGAGAGATCGTGCGCGGAGTCCACCATGCCGTCGCGGGATGCGTTGATCAGGATTTCACCGAGCTCGCGCTCGGCGGCGAGGTCAACCTTGGGCGGTTGTCCACCAAGGTGGCCGCGCATGTTGGCCCACTCGGAACCGTCCAGCTCTGCCGCCGTCGTACCCAGCAGGTAGATGGCCTGGCCATCCTCGCGCCAGCCCGACGGTGTGCGGCGGGCGACGTCGTCGAGCTTGCCCAGTACTGCCACCACAGGGGAGGGGTGGATCGGGGTGGTGCCGGTCTGGTTGTACAGCGAAACGTTGCCGCCGGTGACCGGGATGCCCAGCACCATGCAGGCGTCGGACAGGCCGCGGATGGCCTCCGCCAGCTGCCACATCACGTCCGGATCCTCGGGCGAGCCGAAGTTCAGGCAGTCACTGACGGCCATCGGAACGGCGCCGGAGGTGGCCACGTTGCGGTAGGCCTCCGACAATGCCAGCTGTGCGCCGTGGTACGGGTCAAGGTAGGTGTAGCGGCCGTTGGCGTCGGTGGCCAGGGCAACGCCCAGGCCAGTCTCCTCGTCCACGCGGACCACACCGGCGTCGTCCGGGAACGCCAGGGCGGTGTTGCCGCCCACGTAGCGGTCGTACTGGTTGGTGATCCAGGCTTTGCTGCACATGTTCGGCGAGGCAATGAGCTCGGTGACGGCGGCAGCCAGTTCCGCGGGGGCGGAGGGGCGGCCGGCATCCTGCACGGAGCCGGTGAAGGAATCGGCCTGGACGGAATCCTGCCATGAGGGGCGGGCATACGGGCGGTCATAAACCGGGCCATCGTGGGCCACGGTGCGCGGGTCGACGTCCACGATGACTACGCCGTCCCAGGTGATGATCAGGCGGCCGGTGTCGGTGACCTCGCCGAGCCAGGAGTACTCAACGGCCCACTTGTCCATGACCGCTTCGAAGGCGGCGATGTTCTCGGGGGTGACCACGGCCATCATGCGTTCCTGCGACTCGGACATCAGGATTTCGCCCGGAGTCAGCGTGGGGTCGCGCAGCAGCACGGAGGTCAGCTCAACTTCCATGCCGCCGTCGCCGTTGGAGGCCAGTTCGGAGGTGGCGCAGGAGATGCCTGCGGCGCCGAGGTCCTGGATACCCTCAACCAGCGAGCCCTTGAAGAGCTCCAGGCAGCACTCGATCAGGACCTTCTCCGCGAAGGGGTCGCCCACCTGGACGGCGGGGCGCTTGGACGGCTTGGTGTCGTCGAAGGACTCCGAGGCCAGCACCGAGGCGCCGCCGATGCCGTCGCCGCCGGTGCGTGCACCGAACAGGACCACCTTGTTGCCCTTGCCGGACGCGTTGGCGAGGCGGATGTCCTCGTGGCGCATAACACCTACGGCCAGCGCGTTGACCAGCGGGTTGCCCTGGTAAACGGCGTCGAACACCATTTCGCCGCCGATGTTGGGCAGGCCCAGCGAGTTGCCGTAGCCGCCGATGCCGGCAACGGCACCGTGCATCACGCGGGCTGTGTCCGGGTGGTCGATGGCGCCGAACCGCAGCGGATCCATAACAGCCACCGGGCGGGCGCCCATGGAGATGATGTCGCGGACAATGCCGCCGATGCCGGTGGCGGCACCCTGGTAGGGCTCCACGAACGACGGCGAGTTGTGGGACTCGATCTTGAACGTCACGGCCCAGCCGTCGCCCAGGTTGGTGACGCCGGCGTTTTCGCCGATGCCCACCAGCATGTCCTTCTTCATCTCGGCGGTCACCTTGTCGCCGAACTGGCGCAGGTGGTTCTTCGAGGATTTGTAGGAGCAGTGTTCGCTCCACATCACGGAGTACATGGCCAGCTCGGCGCCGGTGGGGCGGCGGCCCAGGACCTTCACTACCTCGTCGAACTCGTTCTGCTTCAGGCCGAGTTCGGCCCACGGCAGTTCGGTGTCCGGCGTCTTGGCAGCGTTCTCGACGGTGTCGATGTTGAACTTCTTGGTCTCGACAGGCTCTACCACCGAATTGATCTCGGTCATTTGTTGCCTCCCACAATCTTGTTCAGTACGGAGGTGAAGAAACCCAGGCCGTCGGTATCGGACCCGCCGATCCCGTCAAGGGATTCGGGACCGAAGCCGGTTTCAACGGCGTGCTCCGGGTGCGGCATAAGGCCCACCACGTTGCCGGCGGCGTTGGAGATGCCCGCGATGTCGCGGCGTGAGCCGTTCGGGTTGAAGCCCACGTAGCGGAACACCACGCGGCCTTCGGCTTCAAGCGCGTCAAGGACCTTCTCGTCCGCGATGTACTGGCCGTCCTGGTTCTTCAGCGGAACCGTGATTTCCTGGCCGGCCTCGTAGTCCAGGGTCCAGGCGGTGTTGCTGTTTTCCACGCGCAGGACCTGGTCGCGGCACAGGAACTTCAGGTGGTCGTTCTTGATCATGGAACCGGGCAGCAGGTGCGACTCGGTCAGGATCTGGAAGCCGTTGCAG
>DIZT01000225.1:17957-24604 GCA_002427975.1 Micrococcaceae bacterium UBA6021
AGGTAGTCGCCGTAGGAGAAGCCACCGGGGATCACGACGGCGTCCACGTCGCCCAGGGTGGTGTCCGCGTGCCAGAGCGGCACTGCGGTGCCGCCGGCCAGCCGGACTGCGCGGGCGGCGTCGCGGTCGTCAAGGGTGCCGGGGAAGGTGACAACGCCGATCCGGGCACCGGCGAGCCGGGGCTCGGCGGCGACGGCGATCGCCTCGCCGATCAAGGGAAGTCCAGTCATCTCAGGCCTCGACGACCTCGACGTTGACAACGTCTTCGATCACGGGGTTGGACAGCAGGGTCTCGGCAGCTTCACGGGCCTGGGCCAGGATTGCGTCGGTCACCTCGCCGTCGACCGTCAGTTCAAAGCGCTTGCCCTGGCGGACAGAGCTAAAGCTGGTGAAGCCCAGACGGGGGAGTGCACCCACAATGGCCTTCCCCTGCGGGTCCAGAATCTCGGGCTTGGGCATGACGTCAACAACGATCCGGGGCATCCGGCAACTCCTGTGCATGAGCATTGGGTAAGGGCGCAGCGGAGTCACGCCGTCTTACGCCGTTCCGGGATGATGGGGGACATTGCTTTTTGAACAGTGTGGACGGGCGCTCCGCGAGCTTGCAAGCCCATTCTACCGGGCGGAGCGCTGCACCCTGTATTCGGTGGGATCGGCCATAGTCATCGGAGTGGGAGGGGCTTTCGGGCGGTGAAGAACGACGGCGGGCTCTGGTCTCGGGGAGTCAGCATCACTAGGATTGCGGCATGGCTGAAAAATCGAAATCCGTGCTGTTGCCAATGATGGCCGTGGCCGTTTTTGCCGGGTTGGGCCGGATGGTGGTGCAGAAGATCAGGGCGGACCGGGCTGCCCGGGAAACGCGCGTGGCCGGCCCCATGGACGAAAAGACCCGCCAGTGGATCAGCGACGTGGTCCGGACGCCCAGGCAGTAGGGCGCCGGCGCCCGGACTCCGGGCAAATACAGACCTGACAACGGGCGTTCCTTCATGGGGGCGCCCGTTTTCCATGCCCTTTTCCCAACTCCTAGCCATGTGACGTTCTACACACCATGGTCATAGGACGTCGTATGTGGCAGGTGGTATCCCTTTGATGCCAGGACCGCCCTCACGGCCGAATACTCCCGATCCGCCGCCCCGCGGCGCCTTGAAAGGATATGGATTTGCGAATTTTCACTCACCGGAACCGGCGCCGAAATATTGGCCGGACCGCAGGAGCCGGGCTGGTGGCGCTGACGCTGCTGGCCGGGTCCGCGATCGCCGCGCAGGCGGCACCGATCCCCTCCAACGGCCCCACAGCACCCCCCGGTTCGTTCGCGGAGACCAACCTTGGTGCGGACCGCACTGCGGCGAACTTCTTCTACCGGATCCCGCCCTGTCCTACCTGGGCAACAACGTGGTCCTCGCCGCCTGGGACGGCCGCCCAGGCAGCTCGGCAGACGCTCCCAACCCGAACTCGATCGTGCAGCGCCGCAGTACCGACGGCGGACAGACCTGGGGACCGGTGCAGGTCATCGCCGCAGGCCACGTGGCCGATGCCAGCGGCCCGAAGTATGGCTATAGCGACCCGTCCTACATCTACGACGCCGAGGCCGGCAAGGTCTTCGCCCTCTTCGTGCACTCCAAGGACCAGGGCTTCGGCGGAAGCGACTTCGGCAACGACGACGCTGACCGCAACGTGATCTCGTCCGCCGTGATCGAGTCCTCGGACGGTGGCGTCACCTGGAGCCAGCCGCGGCTCATCACCAACATCACCAAGCCGGGCACCAGCAAGACCAGCCCCGTAGCCACCCAGCCACACGCTGCCGGCGACGCCTTCCCGTACACCTTCAGCGTGAGCAACACGAGCCCGCTCGTGGAAAAGGTGGTCCCCACCACCGGTAACTTCAGCCCCTTCGTTCCCGAGGGCTCCGGAAACTGCCGCTACAGCGTGCTGCCGGCCGGCCAGGGCTTCACCTGCGCCACGCCGCGCCACACGGTGACCGCGGAGAGGCCGCACAGGGCCTCTTCGTCCCGCGGACCACCTGGGAAGTCAGCTCCGCGGGCCAGAGCAGCAGGAGCTACACGATCGACGGCGGCGAAGTGGACCTGAAGGTCCGCGAGGCCAAGCTTGAGGGCACCGTGGCCGCCGAGTGGAGCGACGCCGACGGCGACCGTTTCGTCAGCGCGGGCGACACGGTCACGTACACGTACACGGTGGGCAACGCCGGCAACGTTTCGCTGACCGGGCTCAGCGCCCCCGACGCTTCGATCAGCGAGCCAAACCTGGGCGTGGGCGGTACCGTGACGGCAACGCGCGGGCACGTCCTGACAGCAGCCGACATCGCGGCAGGCCGCCTCGACGCCGTCTCCTTCGACGCGACCGCCGCCAACGGTGCCAAGCAGGTCACGGCCACGGTAACCGGCGGCGCCGTCGTGCTGGATCTCCAGCCGGCGCAGCCGGAGACGGTCCCCGTCCTGGCAGTCCAGGACCTCGACGGCCAAGCGGCTCCGTTCGGCCTTGGCACGCAGGACAAGTACCGCAACGGCCAGAAGGTGACCCTGAAGGGCCTGGACTACGGCCAGTGGTACTACGTGCACCTGAACAAGAACAGCTACCGGATCGGATGGATTTTCCCCACCACCGACAACACAGTTGAGTTCATCCTGCCCTCCGATGTGCAGAACGGCCGCGACGACGTCGTGGTGCTGGACAAGGACGGCCAACAGGTCTCCTTCGACCGTCTGCAGGTGACTCCCACGGGCTGAGCCATGGTGGTTTCCTGACACCCCAGAAGACCTCGGCGTGGGCCGGACTTACCCAAAGTCCGGCCCATGTGGGGGTCTTCTTTGTGTCCCCGGCCGGGTCAACCGCCGGAGGGGCCACCCGTGGCAACTCGTGGCAACTCCTTGACCGCCCTCACCGGAACATCGCCTATCTGGCGGGTCCTGAGGCGTCGTGGGCGGATGGCACGCGATGGCGATCACTGCGTGATGCGGCGGGGGAACTGGAACTGACCGTGCGCCGTGTAGGCCCAGGGGTGCCCACGGTCTGGGGCGGGGAGGAAGCTGCCCTGGGCTGGCTGTCACATCAAACCTCCGCTGTATGCACTCGGGTCCGCGGCGGTCAGCGACCTGCTGGCCTTTGCCCGGGGCGCACATTCCCAGTCGGGCCAGCCGCTGGTCCTGCCAACGCGCCTGAAAGTACGGGGATTAACGTCAGTTCCGGCCCGCCTTCCGGCCCTCAATTGAAGGCTTCATGACTGACTGATAAAGTGCTATGCGTTCTATGTCATGTTCAGCTCTCAGTCTGTACTGTTTGAATCGGCTGGTCTCATCGCATGACAAAACCTGTAATGCGAGGGTGCCGTCCCAGCTGTTTCAGACCGGCAACGTGGCCGGCCCGTTCCTCGTGAAAGGTGTAGTCGCTCGTGAAATCAACTGGAAAGAGCCCCATGCGGGGCGGGGGACTGAGGAAAGTGACGGCAATGGCCGTGGGCTTGCCGCTGCTCCTGACCTCGCTGGCGATGAGCCCCGCTACCGCGGCGCCCGCCGGGCAGAACACGGCAATCGCCGCAAAGAATACTGCGGCCAAATCGTTCAAGGACGGCCGCTACATTGTGGTCCTCGCGGCCCAGGCTGCCGCGGCCTATGAAGGGGAGACCCCGGGCCTGGGCGCCACAAAGCCGCAGAACGGCAGGAAACTGGATGCGGGAAGCCCCAATTACAAGGCCTACGACGCACACCTTCGCAAAGCGCAGCGGGACGTTGCCGCCGAGCAGGGCGTGACGCCGTCGAAACAGTTCACGGCCGCCCTCAACGGTTTCACGGCCGAACTGACGGCGACCCAGGCGACCGAGCTGTCCAAGGACGCCCGCGTGCTGGAGGTTTCGCCCGACGTCGAAAATGCCCCCGACTACACCACCACCGACTTCCTGAAGCTCACCGGTCCACAAGGCGCCTGGGCGACGCAGTTCGGCGGCGAGGCCAACGCCGGCAAGGGTGTTGTGGTCGGCGTGATCGATTCGGGGTTTGCCCCGGACAACCCGTTCCTGCAGGGTGAGCCGGTCCAACCGCTCGGTGGGAAAGCCCAGGTGGGCGTGCCGTACCGCACCACCGAAGGCCGGATTGCCATGCTTAAGGCCGACGGCACAACGTTCGAAGGCGAATGCCAAACGGGTGTGGGCACCGGAGCGGCGTTCGACGGAAAACTGTGCAACTCCAAGGTCATCAGCGCCCGCTACTTTGCCGATTCCTTCCTCCAGTACGTCGCGCCGGAGCACCGCGCGCCGCAGGAACTGATTTCCCCGGTGGATGTGGGCAGCCACGGCACCCATACCGCCACCACGGCAGCCGGCAACGCCAATATTGAGCAGGTCCTTGACGGCGTGAGCTTCGGCAAGAGCTCCGGCGTCGCACCTGCCGCAAAGGTTTCGGTCTACAAAATCTGCTGGGAAGATGACAACCCGGCCACGGGCGGCTGCTACTCCTCCGCCTCGGTGGAAGCTATTGACGCCGCCATCAAAGACGGTGTTGACGTGCTCAACTACTCGATTTCCGGCAACACGGACAGCACCACCGATCCCGTGGCCCTGGCCTTCCTCAACGCCGCCGCAGCAGGCGTGTTCGTCTCCGCCTCCGCGGGCAACTCCGGCCCCGCGGCCTCCACCGTCAACCACGCGTCGCCCTGGCTGACCACAGTGACCGCGTCCACTTTCCCCAGTGATCTGCTGGGCACCGTCAAGGTTTCCGATGGCACCCTCTACCGGGGAGCGTCCATCATGAAGACCGAGCTCGCGGACAAGCCGGTAATTGTCGCCGTGGAGGCGGCCGCTGCGGGCGCCGTCAACGCCAACCTGTGCGGCCCCGGCACCCTCGACCCGGCCAAGGTGGCCGGCAAGGTGGTGGTCTGTGACCGCGGAGTTGTGGACCGCACGGCCAAGAGCCAGGAAGTCCAGGACAAGGGCGGCGTGGGCATGATCCTGGTGAACCTCACCAACAGCTCGGAAGACGCGGACAACCACGTCCTTCCCACTGTCCATGTGAACGCCCCCAAGAGCCTTGAACTGAAGTCCAAGCTGGCCGGCAACACCGCGCTCACGGTCAGCCTGGTCAAGGGCGACCTCACCGGAGACCCGCAGGCACCTGCCCCGCAGGTGGCCGGGTTCTCCTCCCGCGGCCCCAGCCTGGCATCCGGCGGGGACCTGCTCAAGCCGGACATTTCGGCGCCCGGCGTCAACGTCCTGGCCGGCGTATCCACCATCGGCAACGACGGCGACCAGTTCGGGTTTATGTCCGGTACGTCCATGGCGGCTCCCCACATTGCCGGGTTCGGTGCCCTGGTGCTCAGCAAGCAGCCCACGTGGAGCCCGGCGATGGTGAAGTCGGCCATGATGACCACCGCCTATCCGCTGGTCAAGGCGGACGGCACGCCCAACACGGATCCGTTCCAGGGCGGGGCCGGCCACATCGATGCCCTTCGCGTACTCGATCCGGGCCTGCTCTACGATTCAGGCGTCAAGGACTGGCTGGCGTTCCTGAACGGCCAGGGGCTGGACACCGGCGCGCCGCAGGCCGGCTCAATCGCTGCCCGAGACCTGAACCTGCCCTCCATTGCCCTGGGCAGCCTGGTGGGCGAGGTAACGGTCAAGCGCCAACTGACAGCCGTGGTTCCGGGCAAATACAAGCCGGAAGTGGCCATGCCGGGGGTTGATGTCCACGTTGAACCGCAGGTCCTCAACTTCGCCAAGGCAGGCCAGACCCGCGACGTCACGGTCACCATCAGGAACGTCAGCGCGCCCGTGGGCGAGTTCACCACCGGCACGCTGACGTGGAAGGGTCCGCGGACCGTGAGTTCACCCATCGCCGTACGGCCCGTTGATGCGCAGATCGTTCCGTCCTTCTCCTTCAGTTCGGCGACCGGGACCGGCAGCGGAACCATGGACCTGGTGTCCGGCTCGGACGCTCCCATCGCCGTAGCAATGGAGGGCCTCGCGCCGGTGAGCCTGACTGCCATTTCCAAGACCCCCGGCGCCTACGCGGCCACCAATGATGCTCACAACGCCCTCCTGCGCGTGACGGTTCCGGAGGGCGCTACCTTCGCCCGCCTCGGCATCCAGGCTGAACGGAACGACGTCGACTGGGACATGGTGGTTTACGCACCGAACGGCACGGGCGGCCTGGTGGCCACCCAGGTGGCTACTGCCGCGGCCAGCGAGTTCCTGGACCTGCAGTCGCCCCGGGCGGGCACGTATTACCTCGTGGCCAATCTGTACTCCACCCCGGATAACGGGCCGGCCAATGCCGCGGTCCAGGCTGTCTCCTTCGCCGGTGACGCCGGGAACCTGACAGTCAATCCGAATCCGATCGTGGCGCCGAACGGTACGGCCACAGCGGCCACCCTCAACTGGACGGGACTCCAGGACGGGACGTACGCGTCCCGCCTCCACCTGGGCGAAAACGGCATCAGCACCTGGGTCAACGTCCAAGTGGGTGCGGGGACCGTGGCGTCGCCGGCAGGCGCCCCGGTCATGGCACCCGTCGACGGGATTCCTGCCGGCTAGGACCGGCGCAGGACAGCAACAAGGCACCAGGAAGCACCGGATCCGGCGTCCCGGGCAGCTGAACTGTCCGGGACGCCGCCTTGTCACGGCGCGCGGTATTGTCACGACG
>DIZT01000225.1:24645-27046 GCA_002427975.1 Micrococcaceae bacterium UBA6021
TCACGACGCGCCTGCCGCTCCCGATGTCCCGCCCAGCAGTGCGGCCATGGCATTCCACCGGGCGATCTCGCAGCCGTCAGTGCGCCGGAATGCCGTGTGGACGGCGCGTCCGTGGAATGTCCCCGTAACCTCGGCAACCTGTGGCCCGCCGTACTGCTGCGTGCACAGTTTGGGCGGTCCCGGCGTCGGAAAGAAGATGTCCGCGCCGAACCGCTCGGCCTCGGCCAGTGCGGCCTCCGGCGCAGGCAGGGTGGAACCGGCCATGATCCGGCCGTCCTCGGCGACCAGACGGAACCCGTATTCGGCGGCCTCCGGGTCTTCGCGCAGCCGGATAGCCAGGTCAATCCGGTTAGCTGCGCCCGCCCAGGCCTGCCCGCTCACGGCGTTTCCGATGGTGTTTCCGATGGTTTAAGCGGCGCCAGGGCCTGCGCCAGGCGTCCGCGGAGTGCAGCCGCCTCAGCCGCGAAGGCCCGCTGATGCTCAACATAGGCCGCCTTGCCTTCGGTGGTTTCGATCCGGATGGGCGGGTAACCCCACTCGGCGAGGTCGTAGGGGGAGGCCTGCATGTCCATGGCCCGGATCCGCCAGGACAGTTCGAAACAGTCCATCACCAGTTCGCTGGGAAGCGCGGGCAGCAGTTTGTAGGCCCACTTGTAGAGGTCCATGTTCGCGTGCAGGCACCCTGGTTGTTCCATGTGCCGCTGGTTTTCGCGGCTGGGGGCCAGTTCGTTCAGCGCAATGGCGTCAGGTGTGTAGAAGCGGAAGGCGTCAAAGTGTGAGCACCGGATCCGGTTGTCCTCCACCACCTTGTCCGTGCCGGCAGGGCCCAGCCTCAGCTGCAGGTATTCATGGCGAAGGTCGAATTTGTCCTGCCGGTAGACCATGGCCCACTCGTGCAGCCCGAAGCAGCCGAACTGGGCGGGCCGGGCCTCGGTGCCGCGGAGAATGATGTCGGCGAAGACCACAGCCTCGTGCCGGTCGGTCAGGAACGTGGCGCGGTCAAAGGTCACCGCAGCGGTTCCTGACGCCAGCCCGACGGCGGCGAGGCCGCCGTCGTCGAGCGTCTTGTAGTGCTTCCAGCCGGTGCGCGCTGCCGCCGCAACACCTGTGAGCACGACGCCGGCGCCCGGGTGCCAGCGCAGCAGTTGGCCAGGCTTCTGGGTGTAGTAGGTGAAAAGAAAGTCCTCCACGGGGTGCTTCCGGCCAGCCGAGCGGCGGGCAAGGTACGGATCAGAGTAACGGCGGACGCGTTGGGCGTGCGCTTCTTCGCGGGCACGCCAGGCCTCGGCCGTCAGCAGGCTAAGTTCCTCCACCACTGATACCCAGTACGTCCTGGGCTGCGTTCCAGGCGGCGATTTCGCAGCCGTCGGTGCGGGCGAGCGTGACATCCACGGGGGTGTCATCGACGATTCCGGTCACCGTGGCGGTCTGCGGACCGCCGTATTGTTGGGTGCAGACCTGGGCTGTGGTTTTGGGAGCCGGGCTGAGGAGGGCCGCGTTGTTCTTGAGGGCGGTGCACGCAGCCTCCGGCCTGGGGTGCTTGCTTTCCGCGGTGGGGACACCGTCGCGGCAGACGAGTGTGTAGTTCACGGCGGGTTCGGCAGGGGACGGCTTGACCATGATGGCAAGTTCGGCGTTGCCGGCACCGGGGCCCGCAGACGGTGCGGGAGGCGCGGAGGGGGACGGCGCCGGGACGGTGGTCTCCGTATCCGGTGCTGGGGAACTCTGGGTTGGCGAGGAGTTGGCCGAAGAATTGGCGGACGACGGAACGGCAGCGTCCGGCGTTGCCGTGCACGCGGACAGTCCGCCCAGTGCGAGGGCAGCCAACAACAGCGGCAGTGTTCGCAAGCGCATGGACCCTCCTAGGTTGCTGCCATTTTACGCCTGACGGGGCTCTTCGTTGGTGTGGTCAACCCGTCCGGCGGTGGCAGCGATGAGTCCCATCATGGACCTGTGCAATTCGCCTACCTGCTCCCGGGTCAGCCCCAGCCGTTCCATCATGGCGCCGGGGACGGCGAGGGCCTGTTGCCGCAGCGCCGCGCCGGTGGGGGTCAGGCCCACGGCGAGGGTGCGTTCGTTTCCGTCCACCCGCTGACGGGTGATAAAGCCGGCCTCCTCCAGCCGCCGGAGAAGCGGTGAAATGGTGGCCGGGGCCTGGGCCAAGGCTTCACTGATGCTGCGCAGGGTCCGGGGGGCTGATTCCCAAAGGCACAGCATCACGAGATATTGCGGGTGCGTCAGTCCCAGCTTTTCCAGGACGGGCTTGTAGGCTCCCACGACGCTTCTGGATGCCACCGTGAGGGCGAAGCAGAGCTGTTGTTCGAGCAGGAGGTCGTCGTCCTGCCGCTGCAAGGCCCCGGATATAGCCGTCATCACAGTCCTCCAATAGTTAGTGCACTAA
>DIZT01000225.1:27137-28310 GCA_002427975.1 Micrococcaceae bacterium UBA6021
TATTAGCGTACACTGAAATCGGTAACTGGTTCTTTCGAAGGGGTGTTTTTATGGGCAAAGGCAACTCGGCCGGCAAGGGCAACGCGGCTCAGCGGTTCATGCGGGCAACCGGCAAGCTCCGGGCAATTTTCGGCCCTGCCAACCGCAGTTCTCTGGTGCATGACATGACCGAGGAGAACAGGCTGCTCCTGGCCCAGCGAGAACGGGAATCCCAGCAGTGGGAAACAGTCACACGGGCGGACGGCAGCACTTACGTGGTGCCAAAAAACCCTGATGACCAGTCCTTGCGCTGACGCTTCACTGAGACGCGACTACCATTTTTGCGTGCACTATAGAAGATTTCCACAGAAGGGTTGACGCGCCACGCCGCTCGGGTTTACGTTTCTTTTCGGAACCGCTTCGGCGGACCAACCGCCTCGGGGGCACCTCTTAGCTGAGCGTCACGGCGGTTGCACAGAGGTACTGTGGCGCTATCTTGGGGGCTGGCCATCTGCACCCGGGTACTCGTCGGAGCAGCGGCGGACGTCTCACCGTCGCTCATCATAGGCACGTAGCAATTCGGCTTGGTCATGTAATGACGGTGCACTGCGCCGCCGTTGGCGATCTGGGGATACGTCATGAGTTGGTTCCGGCTGTGGCATGTGGTGAGACGGTCTGTTGCCGTCGTGGCCGCGCTTGCCATGGCCCTGGCCTCTTCAACGCCGAGTGGCGCAACGTCTCTCTCAAGCCCGCTGGTGGGGCAATGGGCGTTCAGCAGTGCAGCGGTTTACAATCACCAGGACGCGCCGGACGCGCCAGCCATACCGGTCACTACAGCCATAACGAATGCGGATATCCAGGCCGTCCTCGGGGCGGCAGAGTCCCTTTGGCCGGGTCACGATGCCACGGCAGCCCGGTTTGTGATTGCGCCCCTTGGCAGCACGGCGCTCGCCGTGACGAACGGGACCACGGTCACTGTTAGCCCCACAGCGGCAGGCTGGGGCTGGAGCGTGGGAGCGGTGGCCACCGACCGGATGGATCTCCAAACAGTCATTGCCCACGAGCTTGGGCATGTCCTTGGGTTGGCGGACCTCGAAGGCGGAAATGACCTGATGAGCCGGGTGCTCAACCCGGGTGAACGCCGGACGACGACGTCGGAGACTTTCGCGGCACCGGCACCGGCACCGGCGGCCC
>DIZT01000135.1:0-1174 GCA_002427975.1 Micrococcaceae bacterium UBA6021
GTCTCAAGCGCTATGTCGCCCGGGAGCTTTACCGACAGATCATGAACCCCGTCCCGGCTCCATCAATTGCCGATCTGCGGCCCCTCCGAAGTCAGCTGGGACTGACGCTCCAGAACGCCGCCGAACACCTCAACCAATGGCCGTCCTACCTATCCCGCCTGGAGCGCGGACTAACCAGAAACGACAGTCTCATCACGGAGTACCGACGATGGCTGAACGAACAAACGCCCGCGGCGGGCTGACATTCGATCAGAGTGCCCAGCCAAACAAATGACTTTCGGAAATTATCTTGGGGCCGGGGGACGGTTCTGTCCGGGGCTAGCGCATTCCGGCTGTCCGTGATTCAGTTCGTTCATGCCATCGCGACCGCCGGAGAAGCCAGCCAGGGGTATGTCTTCGACCCGTGCCAACCCTGAGGTGAGGCGCAGGCTCACACGCATTGCCTACTTTGCGGTTCCGTTCATGCTGGTCTCGTTGGTCCTGCAGCTTTTTCCGTTCGACTCGCTAGCTTGGCAGGTTGCCAAGACGGTCTTCCTGCTTGTCGGGGCCATCATCTTTGGGGTCTGGGTGACTCGCTTTTCACTGTGGCAGCGGGATGCGTACTGGCGGCAACGAGGCAGAGACCCCAAACATCCCGAACGCTTTCCCAAAGGACAGGGGACTGACGGACAGAGACCGCAATGATCACTGATCTCACTGCGGGCATTCGCTGTCTTGAGTCCTTCCGGTAACAGAATCCCGCCACGCCTTCAGGACTCCCTGCCCCACACGCCAGCTGTCCACTACTGGGGTCAATTCGGGTTATCCACGGCTGGAATTTGAGAGCCATTGGGGCGGGCACGTTGAAAAAGCAAGCGCTTCACGATTGACAGCTATAGGAGCGTCGTGTGTGCGGGAAAAGCCCGAAGGATTCTCAATGGGGATTGTCAACAGCAATTGATGGTTTCTGCCTGCCGTTGCCGGCACCCAAGGTGCCTGTTGAGCTGTCCATAGTTGGGGGCAATCTGGGTTATCCACGGCTGGGTTTTTTAGGAGCCATTGGGGTAGCTCCCTCGGCAGCGGTAGCGGTGGATAACCCATTTGGGATTGTCCCCGGCTGTGGTCAGCGGACGCGTTCTAACGGCGCGCCTGCAGCTCTGCTCTTAGGAGTTTGTGGACACCTCCTGTGACCGCT
>DIZT01000135.1:1335-9926 GCA_002427975.1 Micrococcaceae bacterium UBA6021
GCGGCCGCCCGTGGGGATCACCGGGAAAACAGAATCTAATCCGCGTTCTCGACAAAAGAAACAATGAAGGGCCCACAGCGTGACCCCCAACGCCCGGCTAGTCCACGGCCTCAACGAACCATAGAATCACGGCGTCAGCAGGCGGCCACGGCACCATTTTCAGCCCGGAACGGGCGTCCCGCAAGGACACACAGGCTAGTCCCAGCCGCGCAACCTCACGCCCGGCGTCACGCCACGACCAGCGCCAGTCGCATCGGGACACCTTGACATCAGGCAACTGAACCGGTTGAGTAGAGTTTACTGAACCGGTTCAGTGACGGGAGTCACGGAACCCTGACCGCAAGGGCCCCACATCATGGCAGTAACCATCAGCGATGTCGCCCAGGCGGCCGGCGTCAGCAAAGGTGCTGTCTCTTATGCGCTCAACGGCCAGCCCGGCGTCAGCGATGCCACCCGGGGCCGGATCCTCCAGGTCGCGAAAGACCTGGGCTGGAAACCGAGCCTCCGCGCCAAGGGCCTGTCCTCTGCAAAGGCCTACGCGTTGGGGCTGGTGGTGGCCCGCGATCCCAAGCTCCTCGGCACGGACCCCTTCTTCCCCGCTTTCATTGCCGGCATCGAAACCACTCTTGCCGAGCACGACTACACCCTGGTCCTGAGCGTTGCCACCGCCCCCGGTGCCGAGGAGCGGGCCTACCGCAAACTGGCCGACGGCGGGCGCGTGGACGGCGTGATCCTGACCGATGTGCGGCACAACGATTCCCGGATCGGCCTGCTGCGGGAGCTCAAGCTGCCGGCGGTGACGCTCAACAGGCCCGATTCGGGCTCACCGTTTCCCGCTGTGTCCATGGATGACACGGACGGCATCACGGCCGCCGTCGAGCATCTGATCGCCTTAGGGCACGTCCGGATCGGCCATGTGGGCGGCGCCCAGGAATACATCCACGGCCGCAGCCGCCGCCGGGCCTGGGAGTCGGCCCTGGCCGCTACGGGCCTGGCTGCGGATCTGTTCGCCGAGGCGGATTTCACGGCGCGCGGGGGCGTGGCCGCCACCGCGGAACTGCTCCGCCGGGCGGACCGCCCAACCGCGATTGTCTACGCGAACGACCTGATGGCGATGGCGGGCCAGTCCTACGCGCAGTCGCAAGGCCTGAGCGTCCCGGGTGATCTGTCGGTCACCGGCTACGACAACGCAGAGTTCACCCAGTACCTCAACCCGCCGCTCACCACTATTTCCACTGACCCCATGCGTTGGGGCAGAGTCGCTGCACAGGCCCTCCTGGACCAGCTCAACGGCACCCACTCCGGAAAGGACACCGACCTTCAGGCACCTTCCCTGCTGGTCCGCGCCTCCACCGGCCCTGTCCCGGCCACACCCAACCAGCACGCCACAAAGCAAGCAAATCAGTAGACGATCCCCACCGGGATCATCATCAAGGAGTCGCAATGAAGCGCTTTACCAAAGCCACGCGAATATTGTCGGTGGCCGCCCTGACGGTGATGGGTGCCGGCCTGGCCGCCTGCGGAAGCAGCGGCGGTGGCGACGGCGGCAGCTCCGGCTCTCCCACGACCGCCAAGGGGCCCATCAAGATCTGGTACTCCAACAACGAGTTCGAGGTCAAATGGGGCAAGGCCATGGTGGACTCCTGGAACGCCGCACACGCGGATCAAAAGATCGACGCCCAGGAAATCCCGGCCGGCAAGAGTTCCGAGGAAGTGATCGGCGCAGCCATTACCGCCGGGAATGCTCCCTGCCTGGTCTTCAACACGGCCCCCGTGGCTGTGCCCCAGTTCCAGAAGCAGGGCGGCTTGGTGGCCCTGGACAGTTTCCCGGACGGCCTCCAGTACATCAAGGACCGCACCGGCAGCCTCGCGGACCAGTACAAGTCCTCGGACGGCAAGATGTACCAGCTGCCGTGGAAGTCCAACCCCGTGGTCCTCTTCTACAACAAGGACCTCTTCGCCAAGGCCGGGCTGGATCCGGCAAACCCGAAGCTCGGAACGCAGGCCGAGCTGCTGGACGCGGCACGGACCATCGTGAAGACCGGTGCTGCTCCCAACGCCCTGTGGCCCTCACCGGCGAGCGACTTCTTCCAGGCCTGGTTCGATTTCTACTCCTTCTACGCAGCCAACACGGACGGCACCCCGCTGGTGAAGGACGGCAAGGCCACCTTCAACAGTGACCAGGGCAAGCAGGTAGCCACCATGTTCCAGACGCTCTACAAGGAGAACCTGGCCTCCAAGGAGGTCTACCAGGGTGACTCCTTCCTGGAGGGTAAGGCCGCCATGTCGCTGGCAGGACCATGGGCCATCGCAGCCTACAAGGGCAAGGTCAACTGGGGCGCCGTTCCGGTCCCTGCTGCCGCTGCCAAGTCGGCAAGCTCCACGTTCTCGGATGCCAAGAACGTCGCCATGTACAGTGCCTGCGAGAACCAGGG
Source organism: Micrococcaceae bacterium UBA6021 (assembly GCA_002427975.1). GTDB lineage: Bacteria > Actinomycetota > Actinomycetes > Actinomycetales > Micrococcaceae > Arthrobacter. The sequence goes on from DIZT01000135.1 coordinate 3,771, forward strand.
CACGGCCTGGGAGGTCATGAAGTTCGCCACGAGCATGGAACAGGACGGCAAGCTGCTGACCGAGACCGGCCAGATGCCCATGCGCAAGGATCTGACCACGGCCTACGCTGACTACTTCACCCAGAACCCGGCCTACAAGCAGTTCGCTGATGAAGCCGCCCGCACGGTGGAGGTTCCCAACGTCGCCAACTCGGTGGAGGTCTGGCAGACCTTCCGCACGGCCTGGTCCAAGTCAGTGATCTTCGGCAACGAAGGCATCGACTCCGCATTCCAGGGTGCCGCGGACAAGATCAACCAACTGGTAGCCCAGAAATAGCGGTGACCCCCAATGTCACTCCGCTCCTCTGAGGGCAACCCCGTCGCGGGGAAACCGCTTGGTGGGACGGCGGACCGGCGGCCGGCACCCAGGAAGCGCAAAAACTTCCTGGGCAGCCAGCCGCTGGGCCTGCTGTTCAGCGCACCCTACGTCATCTACATCTTTGCTGTTCTGGCCTACCCGCTGGGCTATGCGGTTTATATCTCGCTTCACGATTTCTTCTTCACGGCGCCGCGCGTCAAGGTGGACCGGCCGTTCGTGGGGCTGGACAACTACGTCACCGTCCTGACAGACCCCGCCGTCCAGCGCTCCTTCGCCAATATCGGCGTCTTCCTGGTCATCAACGTCCCCCTGACGGTGATCCTCTCGCTGGTGCTGGCCAACGCCCTGAACAGGGTGACGAGGTTGAAGACCTTCTTCCGGGTCAGCTACTACGTCCCCTACGTGACCGCCAGCGTCGCCGTCGTCGGAGTATGGCTGTTCCTGTTCCAGCAGAACGGACTGGTCAACGCCGTGCTGGGGCCGCTCGCCCCGAACCCGTCGTGGCTGACAAACTCCTGGCTGGCCATGCCCACAGTGGCGTTCTATGTCACCTGGAAACAGCTGGGATTCTTCATCCTGCTTTACCTGGCCGCCCTGCAGAACATCCCCGATGAACTCTACGAATCCGCGTCCGTGGACGGCGGGAACAAATGGGTCCAGTTCTGGAACATCACCGTTCCGGGCGTCCGGTCCGCCAGTGTCCTGGTCACGCTGCTGGCCACCATCACCGGCGCGAACCTGTTTACCGAGCCGTACCTCCTGACCGGAGGCGGCGGCCCCGACGGCGCGTCGACGTCGCCGGTGTTCCTCATGTACCAGAAGGGCATCCTGCAGGGGAACCCGGATGTGGCCGCCGCGCTGGGCGTGGTCCTGGTGATCGGCGTCCTGCTGATTTCCCTGATTCAGAAACGCCTTGTCGGCGGGAAGGAGGAGGACTGACATGTCCCTCACCAACGCGCAAAACGCCAAGAACGACGACGGCGCCAGCCGCCGCACGGAACAACCGGCAGCTGTCCTTCGTCCCGGCTCGGGCGTCGAAAAGCGCCGCAACCTCGGTGTGGGCAGCTTCCTGCTGCTCGCAGTGGGCGCCTTTGTCTTCCTTTTTCCCTTCTATTACATGTTCATCGGCTCGCTGCAGACCTCCCCGGACACCTCCGTGGGCGGGGCGTTCCCGAACCCGGGAAACCTCACGGGTGAGAACTATGTCAACATCAACGGCTCCATCAATCTGCTGAGAGGCCTGGTCAATTCCGGGATCTTCACCGGCGGCGTGATCCTGTTCACCGTGGTCTTCGGCCTGCTGGTGGGCTACGCGCTCGCCCGGATGCAGTTCCGGGGCCGGGGAACGGTGTTCGGCCTGATGCTGGTGGTACAGATGGTCCCGTTCCAACTGCTTCAGATTCCGCTGTACGTCATGATCGTGCGGGACTATGGTCTGGCCGACACCTACATCGGAATGATCCTGCCGTTCGCCATCAACTCCACCGCAGTGTTTGTGTTCCGCCAGTACTTCCTGCAGCTTCCTTCGACGCTGTTCGAGGCCGCCCGCATTGACGGAGCATCGGAGCTGCGGATCCTGTGGCAGATCGCCATCCCCCTGGTCCGGCCGGCCATCGTCACGGCCATCCTGCTGACCTTCATCGGCCCCTGGAACGAGTTCCTCTGGCCGTTCCTGGTCACCAAGGACCAGGCCATCCAGCCGCTGGCTGTTTCCCTGGCCAACTACATCTCGAACATAGCCGCCACGGCGTCCAACCCGTTCGGCGCCATCCTCGCCGGTGCCTGCGTCCTGGCGGCGCCCGCCGTCGCACTTTTCATCTTCTTCCAGCGCCAGTTCATCTCGACCAATATCGGTTCCAGCGTAAAGGGCTAATCCATGGCTTCCCCCCACACTTCAGCACTGCCTACTGTCCCGTTCACCCTCACCCGTGCCGGGGTCATCATGACGCCGGAACCCGGCAACGACTTCGAAGCGGAGGGCGTCCTCAACCCCGCCAGCGGCCGCGGCCCGGACGGCGGGCTGTACCTGCTGCCGCGGCTCGTGGCGACGGGCAACGTATCCCGCGTGGGGCTCGCCAAAGTGATCATCAACGACGACGGCGTGCCCACCGGCGTGGAACGCGAAGGAGTGGTCCTGGCCCCGGACGAGGGCTGGGAACGCGGCCTGAACAACGCCGGCACCGAGGACCCGCGCACCACCTGGGTGCCCGCCCTGGGCAAGCACCTCATGACCTATGTGGCCTACGGCCCGCTGGGTCCCCGCCTCGCGTTCGCCCATTCCGAGGACCTGCGGAGCTGGGAGCGGCTGGGCCCCTGCTTCTTCGAGTACCAGGCCGACCTCTCCATGGACCTGAACCTGTTCCCCAACAAGGATGCGGTGTTCTTCCCGGAACCGGTGAACGACCCCGACGGCGTGCCCTCCTACGCCATGCTGCACCGCCCCATGTGGGACCTGGGCTGGATCCGCCCCGGCGAAGGCGAGCACCTGCCCGCCGGCATCACGGACAATCGCCCCGGCATCTGGATCTCCTACGTGGCCGTGGCCGACGTCGAGCGGGACCTGCGCAACCTGGTGCACATGGGCAATCACCGGCTGGTGGCCCTCAGCGAGTTCCCGTTCGAGGAACTGAAAATCGGCGGCGGCCCGCCGCCCATCCGCGTGGACGAAGGCTGGCTGCTGATCCACCACGGCGTGGCCGGCAAGATGGCCGCGTCCGCGTTCGAGCAGCAGCAGAACGTCAACTACACCGCCGCAGCCATGATCCTGTCCGCGGACGACCCGTCCACGGTGATTGCCCGCAGCGACAAGCCTTTGTTAGCGCCGGAAACCGAGGACGAGATCTCCGGGATCGTGCCGAACGTGGTCTTCCCTACCGCGATCGAGAAAATCGGGGAGCGGCTGTTTGTGTTCTACGGCATGGCGGACTCCAAAATCGGTGTCGCCAGGCTGGACCGGACCTAACTGGCGTGATGTGTTCCTTGGGGGCAGCACCCCGGTGAGTCCCGCCGTCGGACTTAACACTTCGGCAACAACCGGGACATTCAGCCGAAACTGCCCTGCGGAAACCTTGTAATGGGTCCTCCAACCGTTCGTTGCGGTATGCCGGGCCAATGCCTGCCTTAAGGAGTTCATGAATGGCTACGCCGTTGAATCAGAGTGTGGCAGATTCCGCGCTGCTCACCAGATCGCTGCCACTGGGCCTGCTCCGGGCCTTTATCCAGTCAGATGCCGCGGACGAAGGTTTCACGCCCGACCTCATGGCCGAACTGAAGGTCCTGGCCCGGGTCCCGGGGCTGCTGGTCGCCTGCAACTACGGCGGGACGCTCTGTGACGCGGAAGGCATCTCCACCGAGACCCTTCCCCTGGGAAGCGCCGCGATCGCACTCCGCGCCCTCGCCGCGCTGCCCAACACCCATGCCGCGGTCATTTCCGGGCGCTCGCTGCGCGACCTCGCCGCGGTGTCACGCCTGCCCGCTGAGGTCCACCTGATCGGATCGCACGGCGCGGAATCGGACATGGCATTTGCCCACGTTCAATCCCTGGCCACGGAAGCCGCACTTCAGAAGGCCAACACCGCGCTGTCCGAAGCGGTGGGATTCCAGAAAGGCATCTGGATCGAACGCAAGCCGGTGGCCGTCGCCGTGCACACCCGTCCGGCGACGCCGGAGGTGGTGGAACTCGTCACCGAGCGGGCCCGGGAGATCGCCAGGTCACACGGGCTGTTCTTCATTGTGGACGGCTCTGTCCTGGACCTGTCCGTGGTGGAACCGGCCAAGGCAGAGGCTCTGGAAACCCTCAGATCACGGCTCGGAGCAAGCGCGGCCATGTACGCCGGCGATGCCTACAGTGATGAGTTGGCCATCTCCACCCTCCGGGGGCCGGACATGGGGCTGAGGGTCGGTCCCGGGGAAACGGGTGCTGCCCACCGGCTGCGGGATCCGGAATCCTTTGCCCGTGTCCTGGCCATGCTTTTCGAGCTCCGGCGGGCCTGGCTTTTTGGCGAGGACGCTGTGGGCCTGGAGAGGCACTCGATGATCGGCAACGGTTCGGCCACGGCGTTGGTCACGCCGGACGCGAAGATCTGCTGGATGAGCCACCCGTTGCCGGATTCGGGCTCCCTTTTCGCCCACATCCTGGGCGGGGACGCAGCCGGCCATTTCTCCGTGGAACCGGTCAAAGCATCGCAGGTTCTGGGCCAGCGCTACGTGGACAGCACCATGATTGTGGAAACCCGTTGGGCGGATGTGACGGTCACGGATTACCTGGAGCCGGCTCCGGAGGGTATCACCAGCCTGGTCCGGGCACTCTCCGGCTCGGGCGCCGCCAAAATCGTCTTCGCACCCCGGCCGGACTACGCCAACGCCCCGTTCAGCATGGAGGCGCGCGGCGACGAGCTGCACGTGGTGGGCACGTCCGATCCCATCATCCTTTTTGCCCCTGGCGTCAGCTTTACCATCACATCGGACGGCCTCCACGCCACTGCCACCGCCGCCGTCAACCTGATGGACGGACCGGTGGTCCTCAACCTGCGCTGCGGCGACACCGAACCCGCCGTGGCGGACCCCGGCGGGGAGACCGACCGGCGGGCCGCTGTGGCGCATCACTCCCGGCGCTGGGTGCAGGAACTGGAGCTTCCCGGAGTGAAGCCATCGCTGGTCCGGCGGTCCGCACTGGTGCTCCGGGCGTTGGTCCACGAGCCCACCGGGGCAGTGCTTGCCGCCCCCACTACCTCCCTCCCCGAAGGAATCGGCGGGACAAGGAACTGGGACTACCGGTATTGCTGGCTGCGGGACGGCTCCATGACCGTGAACGCGCTGGTGGACCTCGGCTCCACGGCCGAGGCGGCCGGGTTCCTCAGCTGGCTGGGCCGGATCCTGGAGAACGCGCCAGGGCCCGAATGGCTGCATCCGCTGTACTCCGTGACAGGGTCGTCCCTCACCACGGAGGCCGTGATCGACAGCCTGCCCGGCTATGCGGGCTCCCGGCCGGTGCGGATCGGCAACGCCGCGGACCACCAGGTCCAGCTGGATGTCTTTGGCCCGGTCGCCGAACTGATCCATAACGTCAGTGAGCGCATGGGTACCCTCACCGATGACCATTGGGAGCTGATGGTCCAGATGGCGGCCGCCGTCCAGGCCCGATGGCACGAGCCTGACCACGGCATCTGGGAAGCGCGCCGGCCGCCGCGGCACCACGTGTACTCCAAAGTGATGTGCTGGGTGACGCTGGACCGGGCGTTGCGCACCGCAGCGCGGCACGGCCGGGTGCCTGGCATTGCCTGGGAACCGACCGCTCACGCTATCCGGGAGGAAGTCCTGCGTGAAGGGTGGGACGGGTCGGCGTCGTCCTACACGGTGGCTTACGACAGCCCGGACCTGGATGCCGCAGTCCTGCACATCGGACTGTCCGGCCTGTTGGACGTGACCGACCAGCGCTTCCTGGATACCGTCACGGCCGTGGAGCGGGAACTCAGGGTGGGGCCCACCGTCTTCCGGTACAGGTACGACGACGGCCTGCCGGGTTTGGAGGGCGGCTTCCACATCTGCACCACATGGCTGATCGAGGCGTATGTTGCGGTGGGCAGGATCGAGGAAGCCTGGGACCTGTTCGATCAGCTGGTGAACCTGTTCGGACCCACCGGGCTGCTGCCCGAGGAATACGATCCCGGCACGGAAACGCACCTTGGAAACCACCCGCAGGCCTACTCGCATTTGGGCTTCATCCGCTGTGCCCGGATCCTCGACGCGCACCAGCCCGGGCTGAAGAAGTCCTAGCTCCAGGCTTTGCAGGTCAGTTC
>DIZT01000135.1:10039-13256 GCA_002427975.1 Micrococcaceae bacterium UBA6021
CAGCAGGGCGACGCCGATCATGGCGGGTACCGCCACCACCGTGGTGATCAGGACGGTGTCCTTGGCCACGGTGAGGCCGGTCTGGTAGCGGCTGGCGGCCACAAAGACATTCTGCGCGGTGGGAAGGGAGGCAACCACAACGGCCGCGAACAAGGCCTGGCCTTCGAGCCCTAAGCCAACCCGCGCAAAAACATAGGCAATGGCCGGCTGGACCACAAGCTTGAACGCACTGGCCAGGAGGGTATCCACGCGTCTGGCGGAGGCCGCCTGCAACGGCCGGCTGCCGTTCAGGCTCATGCCGAAGGCGATCAGCATGGCCGGAATCGCGGCACCGCCAATGAGGTGGATGGGCTCAAGGACAAGCGCCGGAACCTGCCAGCCTGTCCCCGCCACCAGCAGCCCGAGGCCGGAGCCAACAATCATCGGGTTCCGCAGGATCATGAGGATGAATCCCAACGGCCTGGTGCGGTGCGAGCTGGTGCTGGCGTCCAGGATCATCAGGAACAGCGGGGTGAAGAAGGCCAGTTGGAAGATGAGCAGGGGAGCCACGTAACTGGCGTCACCCAGGACGTAGACAGCGATGGGGATGCCAAGGTTCGCGGAGTTGGCCAGGGACGCCGCCATCGCGGACATCAGTGCTTCGGGCAACGCGCGCTTCAGGACGAACTTCACGATGCTGAAGAAGACAATGGCGGTGCAGACGGCGGACACTGCCGTGACCAGCAGCGGTTCCGCGAAGACTTCCCTCAGCTGCGCCTTGCTGAGGGTCTCGAAAAGCAGGGCCGGGCTGGCCACAAAGAACGTCAGGGCACTCAGGACCTGGCGGGCGTTGTCGCCAAGGACCCTTTGGCGGCCCACAAACCAGCCCACCATGATGATGAACCAGACAACAAAGAAGCCCTGCAGCACGCCTACCACGAAAAGCCTCCGAGGAACCGGCGGCGGTGACTGCCCGGACTCACACTCCGGTTACAGGGCGGCGTTGTTAAGGGCGAACGGCGGACGCCTCAGGCCCGGCGTGAGGCACTCGGCGGGATCGTTTCCGATCTGGACAATCTTGTTGTCCTTATCCACATGGATAACCTTCGGGGCGTAGGCCTTGGCCTCTTCCGTGGTCATCTGGGCATAGGTGATCAGGATGACAATGTCGTTCTCGTGCATCAGGTGCGCGGCTGCCCCGTTGATGCCAATGACACCGGAGCCGCGCTCGCCGGCGATGGTATAGGTCTCCAGGCGCGCACCGTTGGTCACGTCTACGATTGCCACGAGCTCGCCGGGAAGGATATCGGCAGCATCCAGGAGGTCCAGGTCAACGGTGACCGATCCTACGTAGTGCAGGTCGGCGTGCGTGACGGTGGCCCGGTGGATTTTGGACTTGAACATTGTGCGATTCATAACCTGCCCATTCTACCGCCGGCACCCGGATCGCGCTGTGACGCACTGAACACGGCGCCGGAAGCTGTCCCTCGACCCATCTGATGCGCGTCCTGTATCTCAGGCACCGGAGGCGGCTAACCGCCGTCGTCCATCCTGGCTACTGAGGCGGCGGTGGCGGCCAGCGTCTCGCGGGCGGCGAGTATGGCCGGCCGCTGCGCGCTGGAGCGTCGCACCGACGTAAACACGGTGCGGTGCGGATTGCCCGGCAGGTCCAGCAGCCGGGCGGTGGTGCCGCGGCCGGTCCAGACGAGGTCGGGCATCAGCGCCACGGCGTTTCCGGACTCGATCAGCCTGATCTGCGCCTGCAGGTCGGCTGTTTCGAAGCGCACATCGGGCTCGAACCCGGCACTCCGGCAGGCCTGTTCCGCCCAGTGCCGGGAGGCCGCGCCCCGGGGTTCCATGACCCAGGGCAGCGCGGCAGTGTCTTCCAGCGACGTGATGGGGGGCCGGCCGGGTGCCGCCGGCGGAACGGCCAGCCGGATCGCGTCAGTGGTCAGTTTGATCCGGTCCAGCTCCGGGTACCGCGGGGCGGCGTGGCCCGGATACTGTTCGGCGATGACCAGGTCAAAATCGCGCGCCCACGTCTCGTGGAGTGCTGTTTCGGGTTCGCGCTGGATCATTTCGATCCGGACCTCCGGGAACTCGGCCGTCATCCGCGTGAGGGTGTCCGGCATCAGGGCCAGGGCCGCGGACTGGAACACCGCAATCCGGACGGTTCCCGTGACAGTGGTCAGCGACGCCGCCAGGTCCGCTTCCGCCTGCTCCATCGTTTCGAGCAATTGGGCGGTGTGGGCCACCAGGACCTCCGCCTGCGGCGTCAGCTGCACGCGCCGCCCGGTCTTTCGGAGCAGTTCCACGCCCACTTCTTTTTCCAGCAGGGCCAGCTGCTGGGAGACCGACGACGGGCTGTACTGGAGTGCCTCCGCCACCTCCGCCAACGTCCCCCGGATCTTCAGTTCACGGAGCAGCCTGAGGCGCCGGACATCGAGCATGGCCACATTCCTTGATGAATCTAATGAATATTGGTTAGAAGTAGTCACTTTATCTAACGCAACAGCGCTTGCATACTGGTGTACCTGAGTTACCCCCGTCACAGCCCGCCCCAGGGTGCCGCGATGGGGCCGCACCCACGCAGGAGTTCCTGATGAACACCAAAGACATGACCCAGTCGATCATGCGGCGCAAGCCCATCGATGACATTGAAGAAGAAAACAAGCACAGCGGGCTATTCAAGTCCCTTGGGCTCTGGCAGCTCACGGCAATCGGCGTCGGTGGCATCATCGGCGTCGGCATCTTCTCCCTCGCGGGGCTGGTGGCGGCAGGCAGTGGGGATAATCCGGGGGTGGGGCCTGCCGTGCTGATCTCGTTCCTTATCGCGGGCCTCGCGTCCGCCGCAGCTGCCCTCTCCTACGCAGAGTTTGCCGGGATGATTCCCCGAGCCGGTTCGGCCTACACCTACGGCTATGTGGCTCTCGGTGAGGTGATCGGATGGTTCATCGGCTGGGACCTGTTGCTGGAGTACACCGCCATTGTGGCCGTGGTGGCCATCGGTATCTCTGGATACTTTGACGCCTTCCTGTCCGGCATCGGCATCCACATGCCCGCCTGGATGACGTCCACGCCGGATGAAGGCAAGGGCGGGCTCTTTAACATCCCCGCCATCCTGGTCTGCCTTTTGGTGACCTGGATCCTGTCCCGCGGAACCAAGGCATTCGGCCGGTTTGAACTCGTGGCCGTCGCCATCAAGGTTGTCCTGATTCTCTTTATCATCGGCCTGGGC
>DIZT01000135.1:13456-25956 GCA_002427975.1 Micrococcaceae bacterium UBA6021
ACCGACGGCAAGAAGCACATGCCCAAGGCCATCATCCTGTCGCTGATCATCGCCATGCTGCTCTACGTCGCGGCAACCCTGGTCCTGACCGGCATGCAGAACTACAAGGACATCGACCCCAAGGCAGGCTTCGCTTCCGCCTTCAACGGGGTGGGCCTGCCTGTCATCGCCACTATTATTTCGGTCTTCGCCGTGCTGTCCATCCTCACGGTGATGCTGACCTTCCTCCTGGGCGTCACCCGTGTCTGGTTCTCCATGAGCCGCGATGGCCTGTTGCCCGGCTGGTTCGCCAAAACGGACCGGCACGGAACGCCGCAGCGGGTCACCTGGATTGCCGGTGTTGCCTCAGCGCTGCTGGCCGGAGTGTTCCCCATCAAGGCGGTCGCGGACCTGACCAACATCGGCATCCTGGCCGCGTTCGTCGTCGTCTGCTTCTCAGTGATCGTGTTCCGCTACAAGAAGCCGGACGCCCCGCGCACCTTCCGCCTGCCGCTGATGCCGGTCATTCCCGCATTCGGCGTGCTCGCGTCCGCGTTCCTCATGTTCCAGCTGCACTGGGAGACCTGGCTGCGCTTCGTTGTGTGGCTGGTCATCGGCCTCATCATTTACTTCGGCTACGGCCGCAAGCACTCCCTGATGAACCCGGACAGCCCGCGCCACGAAGAAGCCGTGGAGATGCACCGCCCCCTCGCCTGACCCACCGGCCTCCCCACCTCCCCGGGACGATCTCTCACTTCCTGCAGGTTTTCCCCAAACGCTCTCTCACTTTCGGGGCATAAATGACGAACCCTCTCTCACATCATGTGGGGGAGGGTTCGTCCGTTTTGCAGGGAGTGAGAGAGGGTTGCCCGGATGGTTGCAGGGAGTGAGAGAGGGTTGCCGAAAAGTGCGCAGGGAGTGAGAGGGTCCCCAAAAATGGGGATTTTCTGACCGATCGGACGGCAAGCCAAAGCGTTGGGTTTTCTAACGTGTATTGCTTAGAAAACATCGCTTTATCTTATGTGATTGCAGGCTCATACTGATGGATAAGACCCCTTCCACACCAAGGAAAGAACGAGCAACCATGACTCACACTGCAACGGAAGCCACCGGACAAACCGACGTCCCGCAGGCCCGGGCCCTCGCGGAGGAAACCATCACGCTGGTACGCCGCTGGCTGACCGAGGCTTCGAAAGTTCCTGTTGATGCCTCCGCTGAGCAGCTCGCCGGTGTGTTGAAGGACCCCAACGGGCTCGACTTCACGGTCGGGTTCGTCGATGGCGTGGTCCGCCCCGAGGACCTCCACGTCGCGGCCCGGAACCTGGCGGCACTGGCGCCGAAGGTCCCGGCGTTCCTGCCTTGGTATATGCGCAGCGCGGTCCGCCTCGGCGGCGCCATGGCCCCGGTCCTGCCACAGGTGGTCATCCCGATTGCCCGCCGCGTACTCCGCGAGATGGTGGGCCACCTGATCGTTGACGCCACCGACGCCAAGCTGGGCCCGGCCATCGCCAAGATCCGCAAGGACGGCATCAAGCTCAACGTGAACCTCCTCGGTGAGGCCGTCCTCGGCGAACACGAGGCCTCCCGCCGGCTGGAGGGAACGCACACCCTCCTGGCCCGCCCGGACGTGGACTACGTCTCCATCAAGGTGTCCTCCACCGTAGCCCCGCACTCCGCCTGGGCATTTGACGAGGCCGTGGAGCACGTCGTCGAGAAGCTCACCCCGCTCTTCACCCGCGCCGCCTCCTTCGCCAGCGGCGGACAGAAGGCCAAGTTCATCAACCTGGACATGGAGGAGTACAAGGACCTGGACATGACCATCGCGGTCTTCACCAGGATCCTGGACAAGCCGGAGTTCAAGAACCTCGAGGCCGGCATCGTGCTGCAGGCCTACCTCCCGGACGCCCTCGCCGCCATGATCCGCCTCCAGGACTGGGCCGCGGAACGCCGCGCCAACGGCGGCGCCGCGATCAAGGTCCGCGTCGTCAAGGGCGCCAACCTGCCCATGGAACAGGTTGAGGCCTCCCTCCACGACTGGCCGCTGGCCACCTGGCACACCAAGCAGGACTCGGACACCAACTACAAACGCGTCATCAACTACTCCCTGCACCCGGACCGGATCAACAACGTCCGGATCGGCGTGGCCGGCCACAACCTCTTTGACATCGCCTTCGCCTGGCTGCTGGCCAAGCAGCGCGGCGTGGAGGCCGGCATCGAGTTCGAGATGCTGCTGGGCATGGCGCAGGGGCAGGCCGAAGCCGTCAAGAAGGACGTCGGCTCGCTCCTGCTCTACACCCCGGTGGTGCACCCGGCCGAGTTCGACGTCGCCATCGCCTACCTGATCCGCCGCCTCGAAGAGGGCGCGAGCCAGGACAACTTCATGTCGGCTGTGTTTGAGCTCAGCGAAAACGAAACCCTGTTCGAGCGAGAGAAGCAGCGCTTCCTCGCCTCCCTGGACAGGCTCGACGACGGGATCCCGCCGGCCAACCGGCAGCAGAACCGCAGCCTCCCGCCGCAGCCCCTGCCGCACGACTCCTTCGGGAACACCCCGGACACCGACCCGTCGCTGCCCGCCAACCGCACCTGGGGCCGGGCCATCCTGGACCGCGTCCCGTCCTCCACCCTGGGCAACGCCGCCGTCGAAGCCGCCACCATCACTGACCCGGACACCCTCAACACCGTCATCGCCACCGCCGTGGAGAAAGGCAAGGCCTGGGGCGCCCTGTCCGGGGACGAACGCGCGGCGATCCTGCACCGCGCCGGCGACGTCCTGGAGGCCCGCCGCGCCGACCTCCTGGAGGTCATGGCCAGCGAAACCGGCAAAACCATCGACCAGGGCGATCCCGAGGTCAGCGAAGCCATCGACTTCGCCCACTACTACGCCGAGTCTGCCCGCAAGCTGGAAAAGGTCGACGGCGCCACGTTCGTTCCTGCCAAGCTCACCGTGGTGACCCCGCCGTGGAACTTCCCGGTGGCCATCCCGGCAGGGTCCACCCTCGCGGCACTCGCCGCCGGCTCCGCCGTCGTGATCAAACCCGCGAAGCAGGCCCGCCGCAGCGGCGCCGTGATGATCGAGGCACTCTGGGAAGCCGGCGTCCCGAAGGACGTGCTGACCATGGTGCAGCTCGGTGAGCGTGAGCTCGGCCAGCAGCTGATCTCCCACCCGGCCGTGGACCGTGTGATCCTCACCGGCGGCTACGAGACCGCCGAGCTGTTCCGTTCCTTCCGCAAGGACCTGCCGCTCCTGGCCGAAACCAGCGGCAAAAACGCCATCATCGTCACCCCCAGCGCCGACCTGGACCTGGCCGCAAAAGACCTGGCGTACTCCGCCTTCGGCCACGCCGGCCAGAAGTGCTCCGCCGCGTCACTGGTGATCCTGGTCGGCTCGGTGGCCACGTCCAAACGCTTCCACAACCAGCTCATCGACGCCGTCACGTCCCTGAAGGTGGGCTACCCGCAGGACCCCACCAGCCAGATGGGTCCCATCATCGAGCCCGCGAACGGCAAGCTGCTCAACGCCCTCACCACCCTCGGCGACGGCGAGACCTGGGCCGTGGAACCCCGCAAGCTGGACGGGACCGGCCAGCTGTGGAGCCCCGGCGTGCGCTACGGCGTCCGCCGCGGATCCTACTTCCACCTCACTGAATTCTTCGGACCGGTTCTCGGCGTGATGACCGCTGACACGCTGGAAGAGGCCATCGCCATCCAGAACCAGATCGAATACGGCCTCACCGCCGGCCTCCACTCCCTGGACCCGGAGGAGCTCGGCACCTGGCTGGACTCCATCCAGGCCGGCAACCTCTACGTGAACCGCGGCATCACCGGCGCCATCGTCCAGCGCCAGCCCTTCGGCGGCTGGAAGAAATCCGCCGTCGGAGCAGGCACCAAAGCCGGCGGACCCAACTACCTCGCCGGCCTGGGCAACTGGACCAGCGCGGAAGCCTCAGCCACGGCAGCCGTCACCAATGCGGGCGTCCGCCGCATCCTGAACGCCGCCGCGGGAGCCCTGGAGCCGGCCGAGCTTGAGTCGCTGCAGCGCTCGCTGGCCTCCGACGCCGAGGCCTGGGCCGGCGAGTTTGGCACCGCCAAGGACGTTTCCGGCCTGAGCGCGGAGCGGAACATCTTCCGCTACCGTGCGCTGCCGGTCACCGTACGGCTCTCCGAAGGTGCCCCGCTGGCGCACCTTGCGCGGACCGTGGCTGCGGGCGTCCTGGCCGGTTCGGCACTGACCGTGTCCGCCGCTGTCGAACTTCCCGCCCAGCTGGGTGCAGTGCTCACCGGGCTGGACATCACCGTCACCGTAGAGTCCGACGCCGGCTGGCTGGCCTCGGCGGCACGCCTCGCCTCGGCGGGAAAGCTGTCCGGTGCGCGGATCCGCCTGATCGGCGGCGACCCGACTGCCCTCGCCGAGGCCACGGACGGGCGTCCTGACCTGGCGATCTACGCCCACCCGGTCACCGAGGCCGGACGGGTGGAGCTGCTGCCGTTCCTGCACGAGCAGGCAATCAGCATCACAGCCCACCGCTTCGGCACCGCGAACCACCTCTCGGATGCGCTGATCTAAGGCGGCTCATCGGCGGATCCAGGACGCCGGGACACCAGGCACACACAGCGAAAGGCCCGGCGGCCACCGGGCCTTTCGCTGTGTTGGAATGTTGTGTGTTCGAGTCGGATGGCTGCGCTCGGGGGCGCGCCTGGAGACCGTCAGTATTTAGCCCAGATACCAGCCTGGGGGAGTCCACGACGCGGGAACGTTGTGGGCGGAGAAGTCTTCGCAACGGGTGCAGGTGTAAGCGACTTCGCCCAGTGTCCTGACCGCCCCGTCACGCCGGTAAACCGGTGGAATGTAGGACTCAAGATAGATAAACTCATCCGTGCCGCACTTGTCGCACGTGGGCTTGCCGATGTACTCGGCGGCCCGGGTAATGCTTGAATTGTGGCTGGAATGATGGGTTGCCAGCGGCCGCGCAGTGTTATGTCGCCGCGCAAATGCAGTGTGGAGATGGGTATTCTCGGCTGTCGTCATTGGCTGCCTATCCCGAGCACGTCCGCATCATGGGCTACAGAGCGTGCTCGTAGTGTTGAACCGGCCTCTGCTTGACCCCATGGAGAATCCAGCATAGTAGATGCAGGCTTTTTCTTCAATGTTTTTTGCCGGCACTGATGTTGCGGATGGGGTTCCTGCGGTCCAAGGGGTCAGACGGATTTCTTAAGCGTCCGCCCCACGATGGCCTGCGTCAGGGCGTCGATGACCTCGGCGTTGGCCAGCGGGTTGCGGATCAGGGTGAAATCGACGTCGCCCACAGGAGGCAGTTCGAACCGGCGGGTGATGATTTTCAGGTCCTCCGGAACCAGCGACGTCGGCATCACGGCGACACCGATGCCGGCACGGAGTGCGGCCAGGACGCCACTGATCTGCCGGGTGGTGCACGTGATCCGCCAGGTCCGGCCGGTTGATTCCAGCGCATCGATCGCCAGTTTCCGGCTGAGGCTGGGGGAGGGGTAGGCGATCAGCGGTATGGGGTCCCCGGGCTCCAAGGATGTCTGCTCCAGTCCCACCCAGGAGAAGGTGTCGTGCTGGACCACGGTTCCGTCCTTGACGCCGGCCACCCACTTCACAAACACCAGGTCCAGTTGGCCTGCATTGAGTTTCTTGTACAGCTGGTCGCTCTGGCCAACGGTGAGCTCAAGGTTGATCTGTGGATAGACCTGCCGGAACTCACGAAGGATCCGGGGGAGGCCGGTGATGGCCAGGTCATCGGCGGTGCCGAAGCGCAGCCGGCCGCGCATGGCCGAGCCGGAGAAGTAGCGGGTGGCGGCATCGTGGGCCGAAAGGATGGTGCGGGCGAAGCCGGCCATCGCGTCACCGTTGTCCGTGAGCCGGACATCGCGGGTGTCCCTGCTGATGAGGATGCGCTTGGCGGCCGTCTCCAGCTTGCGGACGTGCTGGCTGACCGTCGGTTGCGCCAGGCCCAGGCGCTCCGCTGCCTTGGTGAAGCTGAGCGTCTCGGCAACGGCCAGGAAGGAACGGAGCTGGGCGGGTTCGAACACGGTGGACTCCTGTGGCTGCCGGGTAGACTGTTCACCCACGTCGGAGTGGGCTGTTATTACGCTTTGTAATGGTAGTTATAGACACAATAGGGCTACATAATCATGTGGAACCAGCCTAGCGTGGGAAGCATCCCAGCCCGCCCGCTTCCCTGAGGACATCCCTGTGGCACCCCCACCGCCAACGTCGGCAACCGTCAGCCAGCCCGTCATCGACTCCGCCTCCGCGTCCGTTTCCGCCGCATCCGCCCAGACCCAACCCATCGCCGTCGTCAGTGAACACCTTCCCTGGCGGCACACGTTTGTCTCGCTGAAAGTCCCCAATTTCCGCATCTTCGCGATCGGCCACTTTGTTGCCGTGATCGCCCTTTGGATGCAGCGGATCGCCCAGGACTGGCTGGTGCTGGAACTGTCCGGTTCCGTCACTGCCGTGGGCATCACCGTGGCGCTGCAGTTCATGCCGTCGCTGCTGTTGGGGCCCTGGGGCGGCATGATGGCGGACCGGTTCGCCAAGCGCAGGATACTCATCCTGTGCCAGAGCCTGGCCGGGATCCTCGCGGCAGCGCTCGCGCTGCTTGCCCTGACCGGCGCCATCGAGGTGTGGCATGTGTACGCCATCGCGCTGCTGCTGGGCCTGGTCACCGTGCTGGACCAGCCGGCACGGCAGGTGTTCGTCAACGAACTGGTAGGTCCCAGGTATCTCCGGAACGCCATCAGCGTCAACTCCACCACATTCCAGCTGGGCGGGCTGATCGGCCCGGCCCTGGCAGGATTGCTACTCACGGCCGTCGGCGCCGGCTGGGCGTTCGCGGCGAATGCGCTGGCGTGCTGCTCTACCGTGACCATGCTGCTCCTGCTGCGAAAGGACCAACTGTTCGTCAGCACTCCCGCCCCCAAGAAGAAGGGCATGCTTCGTGAGGGGCTGCAGTACGCGCTTAGCAAGCCCACCATCTACTGGCCGTGGCTGATGGCCGGCTTCATCTCCGTCTTCGCCATGAGCCTGCCCGTACTGCTCGCCGCGTTCGCGGACCACGTGTTCGACGTCGGCGCCGGCGGCTATGGCCTGCTGAACGCCCTGGTGGCACTTGGCGCCATGACCGGCGCCGTTGCTTCCACCCGCCGCCGCCAACTTCGGCTCCGATCCGTGGTGTTCTGCGCCGGAATGTACGGTTTGATGCTCTGCCTCGCCGCGGTGGCGCCGTCCATGCTGGTGTTCGGCGCGGTGATGGTCCTGTCCGGGTTCTGGTGCCTGATGTTCCTCACCGGCTCCAACCAGCTGGTCCAGATCAGCTCGAACATGGGCATCCGGGGCCGGGTCATGAGCCTTTACATCATGGTGCTGATCGGCGGCCAGGCCATCGGTGGGCCCATGCTCGGCTGGATCGCCGAGCACGTGGACCCGCACGTGGCACTGATGGTGTCCGGCGGGGTGCCGGCGCTCGCGGCGGTGACTGTCGCCGTCGTCCTTTCACGGAAAGGCGCGCTGGCGCTCAAGGTGGACCTCAAGGACCGCCGGCACCCGCTGCGGATCGTCAGCCGGGCGGCTGCGGCCTGACCCCCCAAGCCCGGACGCCCTAAGCCGCAGCGGCCAAGGCCGTCTGGACATGGGTGAAAGGAAGTCCTGGCAACTTGGCGCGTCCGGGGGCGGCGTCAAAGGACATGTCCGCCGCCGCCAAGTGGACGGCCCCGCCCAGCACCCGACCCCACCGCGGCGAGAACAACCGGGCACCCGCTGCCGCAGTTCGCAGCACCGGCAGCGGAACGTGCGCTGTCCGGCCGCTTCCGTTGCGTTCGACGAGGAGGGCCGCCAACCCGTTCAGTGTCAGGTTGTCCGGGCCGCCGAGGTCAACTGCCTGGCCCTTCAGCCCGTCGTCCAGGGCGAACACGGCCGCGGCGGCCAGATCCCGGGCGGCCACGAAGTTCACCGGGCGGTCGCCGCGCCCGAAGACCACGGCAACGCCTCCCCGGCGCAATGATTCACCCATGATCGCCGCGTACGTTTCCAGGATGGTGGTGGGCCGCAGGACGGTCCACGCCAAAGTGCTGCGGAAAAGCCGCTGCTCGGCCGCGAACTTCATCCGTGCCAGCTCCATGGGGTGTGACGCCGACGCGCCGCGCATCGAGAAAAGCACAAACCGCCGGGCGCCGGCCCGCTCGGCGGCCGTCACCAGGTTGATGTTGCCGTCCCGGTCCACTGCTGCGGGCGTGCTGCCGGACTGGGGGCCGAAGCCACTGATGGCGGAGACGACGGCGGTGCAACCGCTGAGTGCGCGGGTGAGGTCCGCAGGGTTCCCGGCATCTCCGATGACGGCTTCCAGGCCGGCTTGGCGCAGTTCCGCGGCGCGGCGCGAATCGCGGGTAAGGACACGGAATGGTAGCCCTGCGTCCTGCAAATGTTCGGCCAGGACCGTGCCAAGCGTTCCTGTACCGCCGGCCAGTAGGATCATGGCTGGACACTCTCCGGGGCCCCGTTCGCCGCAAAGCCGCCGACGGCCTCGTCGACGCCGCCGCTGAGCAGTTCGACAGGTTCAAGGTAGAACCGTGCAGCGCTGATGGTCCCGCCAACAACCAGGAAAATGACCACTCCCGCCAGACTGCTGCGGGATCCGTCAGGGCGGTTGCCGTCCATGGCGAGCTCCGCCCAGATCCGGGGACCACCGGCACTGTGGCTGGTCAGGCTCACCGTGATGTCCGGGGCGCCGGCAAAGATCCGCTGCCAGTTGCGGCGGACCTGTGCCCGGCCGGTAAAACCGCGAAGCGGATGGGCCGGGGTTTCATTGACGTAGTTCTCGGCAAAACAAGCCACCAGGGCGTCCAGATCGTGACGGTTGGCGGCTTCAAGCAGGCGAAGGACTGTGGCCAGCGGACTGGCGGCGGTGCGGTCGTCGAGGGTCATGGCAGACCTCCCGAATGAGGGGCTAATTCGATACAATCGACTGTATCTAATGAGGAGTCTATGCCCGGTGACTGAACAGGTCAATGATCCGCAGGTCCGTTCCGGTGGCCCTTTCGTCGGTCCAGGGGAGGGGCGCCGGGCCCGGCCATACGATGCCTCGGCCCGGCAGGAACGCGCAGCCCGGAACAAGGAAGCCGTCCTGGATGCCGCCCAGGAGTTGCTGCTGAGCAGGGGCTACGGAGCCACCACTATCGCGGCCGTGGCCGCAGGCGCCGGGGTGTCACAGGAATCGGTGTACAAGTACTTCGGTACCAAGGCCGGGCTGGTCAGGCAGATTTACGAACGCGGCCTGCGGGGCGCTGGGCCGGTCCCTGCCGAAATGCGGTCAGATGCCGCCCAGGAGCAGGAAGCTGATCCCCGGCGGTTGATGGAAACCCTGGGTGAACTCTCAGCCGAAGTGCTCAGCCAGGGCGCCCCGATATGGATTCTCATACGGGACGCCGCCGCCGGCGGCCATGCCGAGCTCATCCAGCACCTGGAGCAGATCCGGGACGAAAAGTACCGCCGGATGCTGCTGATCGCCCGGCGGCTGCTGCGGTCAGGACATATCAAGCCGTCCCTCACAGAGGAGCAGGCCGCGGACATCATGTGGTTCTACACATCGCCGGAACTTTATGAGGTGCTGGTGCTGCAGCGCGGCTGGGACGCTCCCCGGCTGGCCGGATTTGTGGCGTCCGGCCTGGCCGCCCAACTGCTCTAGGTGCCGGGGAGCCGCTGCCTAAGCCGGTAGGTACGGGTACTCCCCTTGGCGCCGCTGGAACTCCAGCACGTCCTTGTTGAGGACCACGCCGTCGCGGATTTCGATGGCGCGGGAAATGGTCTCGTTTTCGTCCCACGCCGCCGGGCCGCCGATGACCGTCTCGAGGAACGGCAGCAGGGCCTGGCTGATCTCCCAGCTGGAGGAATTCCAGAGGTAGGACGGGCTGTGGTCCACCGCGTAATAGTTGATGTGGTCGCCGATCGAAAACATCGGCTCGCCGAACGTGGTGGAGCGGGCCCAGCTGAAGCCCATGCCCTCGTCACACGAGACGTCCACGATCAGGCTTCCCGGGCTGAATGCCTCCAGGTCCTCGGTCCGCAAATACGTCAGCGGATTGTTCGGGTCCTGCAGCGTGCAGTTGACCACGATGTCGCTTTCGGCCAGGAACGGCGCCAGCGGAACCCGGCCCCGCTCGGTGATGACCTGGCTCAGGAAGGGGGCTTCGTCGTCGTGATCAAACTGGACGATGTTGACGGAGTGGATCGGGGCGCCCACGGCCGCGACTCCGCGGTTGGTCAGCACCTGCACGTCGTGAACGCCATGGGCGTTGAGCGCGGTCACGGCGCCGCGGGCGGTCGCGCCGAAGCCGATCACCACGGCACTGAGGCGTCGGCCGTAGTCACCTGTGGAACCGGTGAGCGCGAGTGCATGAAGCACCGAACAGTACCCGGCCAGCTCATTGTTCTTGTGGAAGACGTGCAGCCCGAAACCACCGTCGCTGGCCCAGTGGTTCATGGCTTCGAAGGCGATGAGTGTGAGCTTCTTGTCGATGGCCAGCTGGGTGATGGCACGGTCCTGGACACAGTGCGGCCAGCCCCAGAGGATCTGGCCGTCGCGCAATTCGGCGAGGTCTTCCGGCTGCGGCTTGGGCAGGAGTACGACGTCGGCCTCCGCCAGCAGCGCTTCCTTCGTGGCCATTTTGCCCACGAGGGTTGAGAGGTGGTCATCAGAGACGCCGAAGCGCTCGCCGTAGCCCTGCTCCAGAATGATGCGGCTGCGCAGTTCCGGAGCGATGCGCTCGAAGTGCAGCGGATGGATGGGGAGGCGGCGTTCGTCCGGTTTCCGGGTGGACGCCAGGACGCCCAGGGTCAGTTGGCTCTGTTGGCCACTCACTTCTTTTTTGCGGCTTTCGACGTGATGTCCAGGGAGGTGGCCGGCGCTGCGGCGGCCTTCTTATCTGCGCGCTTTTCCTTGATGGACTTGCCGGCTTTTTTGGATGCTGCTTGACGCGGGGACTTGTCAGCCATGATTGCTCCTGTAGCGGAACCGAAGAGGTTCCTGACTTCTGACCATACATGGCGGGACCTAACGGGCTGCGGCATTTTTCCAAGACGCCCCGAATCGCCGGAACGCCGCCGGGTCGCCTTAACGTTCCGGACTCCGCCGCACTCTTCCGGCGAACTCGGCGCGGGACCGGCCGGCGTGGCGGGCATTGTGCCAGCCGGTTCCCGGTGTGAAAATGGCGCTCTGGGCACTGTGCAGGGCAGGCCTGCGGAACTACGGGAACAGCATCATGGGAACCATCACGATTGACAGCACCGTCCTTATCCCCTGTGGACGTCCGGAGGTCTACGCCTTCTGCGTGGATGCGCAGGCCCGCGCGTCAGTACCCGGCCAGGATGGCGTGGGGCTCCGGTTCCAGGACCACGTGCCGGACCGGTCCTGGACCGAAATTTTCGAGACAAGCACCGAAACCATCACTTGTTCCTGCGTGGTGTACCCGGTGGCCGACAGTACCCGGCTGACCGTGACTGCGCAGTATGTTCGGAAGGGACCAGGGCGCATGTTTTCCGGGCCCAAGGAGGGCGCATACCGGAAGCAGGAGGCGGCCAGGCTGGCGGCGCTGAAGAAAGCCGTGGAGCGGGGAGCGCGGCAGGCGAAGAGCGCCTAGGAAACGCTGGGCGGCGGTTCAGGTTCGGTGGAGCGGCTGACGGGAATCGGACCCGCGTATCAAGCTTGGGAAGCTAGCGCTCTACCATTGAGCTACAGCCGCATCGCCCCATTTTGAGCGGGGCAGAACCTAGCTTAGCGCAGATGCGACCCCTCGCCCGCAACCGTGGCGGCGGCTTGGACGCGTGTCCGCCGGGATGGCCGGGACCCACCGCGTCATCCAGTAACTCTTCAATAACGTCGACGCCGGCGGCTAGGTCCGGGGCGGGCCGAGTGGCTACTGTGAACCCGTTAGCCGCGGTGTCATGGGGGTGGGGCGGGCTACCAGCTGACCAGCCCCTAACTAAGGACTCCCATGGCATTTGCAGAGCACGAGGTCCTTATCCGGTGCGACGCAATGACCGTGTACGCGTTCCTGGTGGACGGAACGAACCTTCCCCAGTGGCGCCAGGGTATCCGCAGCATCGCCCTGATGTCCGGTGCCGCCGGAACCAAGGGCGCTGTCTACCGGCAGACCATAACGGGTCGGTCAGGACGGACAATCCCTGCCGACTTCGAAATAACCCACGCCAGGCCCGGCGCCGAGATCCAGTTCCGCGTGATCGCCGGACCGTCGCAGCCCTCCGGCGGGTACTACCTCAGCACCGAACCGGCCGGCACGCGTGTCAGGTTCGCCCTTGAGTACCAGCCCAAAGGCCTCCTTGGACTCATGAACACCGGCATCCAGCGCACCATCAAGGCCGAAGTGTCCCAGTTGGCGCGGCTCAAGGATGTCCTGGAAGTGCGGACCGCGGCCTGAGGGCTTACTGTGCCAGCCGCTGGCCCGCCCAGCTTCCGGTAATGTTCGACGGCGCCGCCAGGCTTCCG
>DIZT01000135.1:26209-39410 GCA_002427975.1 Micrococcaceae bacterium UBA6021
CTCAGCGCGCAGTGCCGTGGTGCCCCAACCCCGGTACAGCTGCACAGCGCCGTCGGTCCGAACCGCCAGGATGTCCTGGAACCCGTCGGCGTCATAATCCACCATCGAAATCCGACTCGCCGAAACACCCGTGGCCACGGTAGCGCGGGCGGAGAGATCCCCAAGGCCCTTGTTCGGGTAGAGGTAAAGGTTTCCGTAGGTGTCCAGGGCGAGGATTTGAGGGAGCCTGTTGTTGGCGCACCATCCGCCGACGGCCAGGCTCAGGGTGTCCCATCCGCCACTGCCCAGGGTGACCGGGGCGTTGAAGCCACCGGTGGCGATGCCTCTGTACAGCGTCAGGTTGCCGTTGGTCCATTGCGTCAGGAGGTCATAAGTGCCGTCGCGGTCCCAGTCGGTGGTGAACACTTCCTTGGCCGTTCCGAAACCGGAGCCGATGACTTTGGCAGCGCCGTAGGTCCTGTTCCCTGTGGAGGGGCGGTTGATGAGCTGGCCTGACGCGTCGATGGTCACCAGGTCGGCGGGACTGTTGATGGCCGCGCTGGCCAGGTTCAGGGTGGGCGGCATGTGCTTGACCGCAGGATCGCACATGGTTGGCGGCGGCGCGGGGAAAGCGCCCCCGCCAGTGGGGCTGCCCCCGGGTGAGTTGACGGTTCCGGCCGGAAGGGTGGTGTACCCGAAGAAATCCACCACGCCCCAGATGGTGTAAAGGCTGTCGGTGTACGAGATCCCGGCGCCCATGACATTGAAGCGTGGATCGAGCAGCATGGCGTTGTGCCCGGGAGAGCTTTTCCACCACTCCACCAACATCGCCGCGTCGCGGTCTGTCCGGATGGCGATGACTTCGCCGGCGCCATTGTCAGGGTTCAAGGCGCGGGGATCCGTCCAGAAACTGGCCCGATGCTCGATCACTTCCCGGGTGGCGATGTTGTCGGACCATTCCTGGGCCATGCTGGCCACTGTTGGGTGGTATTTGACCGGCGCCAGGCCATTGGCCACCCGGTATTCGTTGATTTTGGTGAATACCGTGAGGATGGCGGCCGCGTTGTTGTCCGGGACAAGGGCTTCGGTGCCGAGGGCTTCCGTTGCGAGGGTCTGCGGGGAGGGAGCCGCGGTTTTGTTCTGGGCCAGCTCGGAGTCGGGCGCCCAGAGCGGCGGCACGGAAGGCGGCTCCGGCGCGAGTGGTTCGGAGGTGGTGGTCACGGGTGCAGTCGCTGTCGCAGCCGGCGGCCCCGTTCCTGTGCCTGAGGTGGTTTGCTCCGCGGAGGGTGACACCGGCGTGATCTCCGGTTCCACGGCCGGAGCGAGCGGAGACCCGGTGCCGGTGTCCGCGCGGGCTGCGCCGCCGTCGTCGTCCGCTGTTCCAGCCTGGCCCAAAGTGACCGCCCGCGGCCCCGTTGCGCTCGCCGCCTGCACAGCGGGCTGGTTCGCGGGTGGGGCTGCATACCTGCCGGCGGCTGGGGACACGAGGGCCAGCGCGCACAATACTGCCACCACGGCGGGCGCCGTAAATTTTCTCAAAACCAACCCCAGCTCAGTTCAGTTGTGCCAACCGGGAGACCATCCGGCTGCTGACATTCTGAGGCAACATTAGCCCCAGTAGGCGACTGCAACAACGAAAAACTGTGCGCTGTGGACAACGCATAGTAATTTGGGACGGTGCTGATCTCTGACCGCGACATTCGTGCCGAACTAGACTCCCAACGGATCGTCCTCGAACCGTACGATCCCTCGATGGTCCAGCCGTCCTCAGTGGACGTGCGGATCGACCGATTTTTCCGCCTTTTCGACAACCACAAGTACGCGCATATCGACCCCGCGGAAGAACAGCCTGAGCTGACGCGCCTGGTGGAGGTGGACAGCGGTGAGCCGTTCATCCTGCACCCTGGCGAGTTTGTGCTGGGCTCTACCTACGAGGCCGTCACGCTGCCGGACGACATTGCTGCCCGGCTGGAGGGCAAGTCCTCCCTGGGCCGTCTGGGCCTGCTGACGCACTCCACGGCCGGGTTCATTGATCCGGGTTTTTCCGGGCACGTCACGCTGGAACTGTCCAACATGGCCACGCTGCCCATCAAGCTCTGGCCTGGCATGAAGATCGGCCAGCTGTGCTTCTTCCGGCTGACCTCTGCCGCCGAGTTCCCGTACGGCTCGGGCGAATACGGCAACCGCTACCAGGGCCAGCGCGGGCCGACCGCCAGCCGCAGCCACCTGAACTTCCACCGCACCGAGGTCTGACCCTCTTCCGTTGAGGGGTGAGATCTCGGCGCCANNTGGCGCCGAGATCTCACCCCTCGATCAGGCTGCCTGGGCAGCAGTGCTCCTCCACACGTGGATAACCGGGTTGGGGTGGTGAAGCTGTGCCAACAATTGGTCATGCGGCAGCCTTCCCCTCTTCCGAGCCACCTCCACGGACGCTCGTTTACCCTGTATCAGCAAGTCCAGGCGGGCGTCCCTGCGGGGCGTGCATGGCGGAGTGATCTCCGGGTGGCAAGTCGTGGCGTGCGGGTTCCCTGGGGTGCGGCACAGCCCTTGCATCACACCTGCGCTTTGCTGGCCGCGCTCACTCCAGGCGTCGTCTGTTGCCTGGCCACGGCCGCGCTGCTGTGGGGTTGCCCGCTGCCCTTGGCACTGCAGAACGAACTGAAAATCCACTTGGCGAAGATCAGCGGAGGCGCTCGGCCGGTGCGGAAGGGGGTGCGCGGCCACCGGCTGACCCTTCGCAGCAGGGATGTGGGGGAGCTCGACGGCGTCGCGGTCACCAGCCCTGCGCGGACGTGGCTGGACTTGGCCGCGGTCCTGGAGCTGGAGGATTTGGTGGCGGCGGCGGACTACTTCATCTGCGGCCAGTCGAGGAGCTTCGGGCCTAGGAAGAAGGCGTTGTGTTCACGTGGGGACCTTGTCGAGCAGGTGCAGTCCACGCCGGGCGCCCGAGGTATCCGCAAAGCCAGGCAAGCTCTGGCACTGTGCCGGGTCGGGGCCGATTCCGCGCCGGAGACCCGGCTGCGGCTGGCCATCGGAAGACTCGGGCTGCCGGAGCCAACACTGAGGTACGTGGTACAGGACCCCCATGGGTGCGAACTAGCCTGGCCGGACGTGGCCTTTCCGGACTTCAAGGTGGCCGTTAATTACGATGGACGGCATCACTTGGAGGAATGCCAGCGTGAGTCAGACATCCGGCGGGACGAATCCATAGCGGCCATAGGCTGGGCATCGGTGACCGTCACGGCCGGGCATGTACGCCAGCGGGGCTTCGATGGATGCGCCCACCGCGTGCTGGACGCCCTGGTCCGGGCGGGATGGCGGATTGAGGGGTGAGATCTCCGCGTCAACGGTCCGTCAGAGCGCCGAGATCTCACCCCTCGGCGGGCGTGTGCGTTCGGCGGTGCAGGTTTGGGGTGTGGCCTAAGCCTGGGCGGTGACCGGGGCTGGCCGCCGGAATGCCTTGACCACCGGCTCCACGTAGCGCGCGGCCAGAGGGCCGAGGATGGCCATGATCAGCACGTAGGCGGTGGCCAGGGCTGCGAGGTCGTGCGGGACCACGCCCGAGGCAACGGCCAGCCCGGCGATGACGATGGAGAACTCGCCGCGGGCTATCAGGGCGGCGCCGGCGCGGAAGCGTCCGGGGCGGGCGATCCCGGCCCGCCTGGCCGCCCAGATGCCCGTGAGCATCTTGGTGGCGGCCGTGATGATGGCCAGGACCAGCGCCCAGCCGAGCACGGGCGGGATGGTGGACGGGTCCGTGTTCAGTCCAAAGGCCACAAAGAAAATGGCCGCAAAGAGGTCCCGCAGCGGCTCCAGGATCCGGGTGGCATTGTGCGCCGTGGCGCCTGAGATGGCGATGCCCAGCATAAACGCCCCCACCGCCGCCGAAACCTGAAGGGCGGACGCGATGCCGGCCACCAACAGGGCGGCGCCGAGCAGGTTGAGCAGGAAGACCTCGGAGTTTTCGCTGTGCACCGCTTGGGATACCCGGTGGCCGTGGCGCAGTGCCACCATCAGGACCACGGTCACCACCGCAAGGGAGATCCCCACGGTGGAAAGACCGCCCAGGAAGCTCACCCCGGCCAGCATTGCGGTGAGGATGGGCAGGTATACCGCCATGGCCAGGTCTTCGAACACGAGGATGGACAGCACCACGGGGGTCTCGCGGTTGCCGATCCGGCCCAGGTCCGTGATGACCTTGGCGGCGATGCCCGAGGACGAGATGTACGTGACACCGCCCATGACCATTGCCCCCACCAATCCCCAGCCCAGCAGGAGTGCCAGCCCCGCGCCCGGGAGGAAATTCAGCACCAGGTCAAGGACACCGGCCTGCCAGGACCTGCGCAGACCGGTGAAAAGCTCGGCAGCCGTATATTCCAAGCCGAGCATAAGCAGCAGCAGGATCACGCCGATTTCGCCCGAGAGATGTGCGAATTCGTGCATACCATCGAGCTTGACCACGCCGCCCGCGCCGAAGGCGAGTCCGCCCACGAGGTAGAGCGGGATGGGCGACATTCCGATCCGTCCGGCCAGCCTGGCCAACAGGCCAAGGCAGAACACAACGGCCCCCAGTTCAATGAGGGTCAGGGCCAACGGGTCCATGACGCTTAGCCGTTGCGCAGGATATCAGCCGCCGAGTCGAGGCCTTCTTGCGTTCCCACTGCGACGAGGAGGTCACCGGAGTGAAGTACGACGTCGGGTCCCGGCGACGGAACCACCTCGCCTTCGCGCATGATCGCGACGATCGAGACGCCGCTTCGGGTGCGGATGCAGGCTTTCCCCATGGGCTGGTTCTGGAAGGGGGAATCCGGCGCGATGGAGAACTGCCGGGTCACGATGCCCGGGATCTCCCTGTGCTCTTCACTCAGTTTCATGGCCAGGTGCTGGCCGCCCAGGAGGTTACCCAGGCTGGCGGCCTCGTCCCCGGTCAGGGGAATCGACGCCTGGCAGGTATCGGGATCGTCCCAGGTGGAGACGATGAGTTCCATCTGGCCCTCCCGCAGCTCCACGACGCCGATGCGGCGGCCGGAAGCCGTCATGAAGTCCTTCCGCCGGCCCATGCCGGGGAGGTCAGTTTCTTCCACGTTCATGCAACCAGCCTAGTCTCCGCAGGCCGGTTTCGGGGGGGGGCTGCACGCCAGGGGCAAACCGGGGCGCAGGCCGAGTTATCCGCTGGCTCTAGGAGGCGGGGACCACAGCAATGGCGGTCTTGTCCGGCGACTTCACCGGCAGCAGGACCAGCAGGCCGCCGAGCAGCACCACCATGATGCCCAGGATTCCCCAGCGCTGGGCCTCGCCGGGAGCAACCAGCGGCGTGGCCAGCGTGATGCACAGGGTGAAGAGCGCCGGAGCCAGGAAGCTGACGGCACGGCCGGTGGTGGCGTAAAGGCCAAAAAGCTCGCCGGATTCGCCGTGCGGTGCCAGCCGGGCCAGGTAAGCCCGCGACGAGGACTGGGCGGGGCCCACAAACAGGCATAGGAACAGCCCGAAGACCCAGAAGGTGGTGCTGCCGGCCCAGGCCGTGCCAAAGAAGATGTAGTTTCCGTTGCCAAGGACCAGGATCATGATGCCCGCGACCAGCAGCCCCACGAGGGAGCCCATGATCACGGCCTTGGGCCCCACACGGTCATCCAGGAACCCGCCGATGACGGCGCCCACTGCCGCCACCACGTTGCCGAAGATGGCGAAGAAGATCACCTGGGACAGTTCGAAACCGAACGTGCCTGCCGCGATGATCCCACCGAACGTGAACACTGCTGCCAGGCCGTCGCGGAACACTGCGCTGGCGAGGAGGAAGTAGATGGTGTGCGGGCTGGTGGCGTAGATTGCCTTGATCCGGCGGGCCAGCAGCCCGTAGGAGGCCAGGAAGCCCAGCGGTTTGGCCTGCGCCGGCCGCGGAAGTTCCGGGACGGCGAACAGCACCGGCAGGGCGAAGATAAAGAACCACAGGGCCGAGAACACAGCCACCAGCCGGATGTTCAGGCTGTCCTCGGAGGAGGCGCCGAACCAGTCGAAGCTCGGCTGCACAAAGAGCTGCAGCACAATCAGCAGGGCCACAATGCCGCCCAGGTAGCCCATGCCCCAGCCGAATCCGCTGACCTTGCCGATGTTTTTCGGGGTGGAGATCTGGGCCAGCATGGCGTTGTAGTTGACGCCGGCAAACTCAAAGAACACATTCCCCAGCGCGATCAGGGAAACGCCCAGGAGCAGGAACTCCGGCCGCGGGAACACAAAGAAGCACAGGCCAGTCAGTACGGCGACGGCGGCCGTGTTGACCCCCAGCCACAGCTTGCGGCGTCCCCCGTTGTCCGAACGCTGCCCGGTAACAGGAGCGAGCAGCGCGATGGCGATGCCCGCAACGGCCAGTGCACCGCCAAGAACGGCCGACGCCTGGTCCTTGTCGCCGAAGGCTTTGGAGGTGAGATAGACGGTGAACACAAAAGTGGTCATGACGGCGTTGAAGGCCGCAGATCCCCAGTCCCAGGCGGCCCAGGCGACTATGCGGCCTTTGCCCGTGGCCTGGTTTCCGGACGCGAGGTCCGATGACGGCTGCATGGCCTCAGGAGCGCTCGCGGTGTTCATAGGCTGAATCGTATCCGCCCCTCGCGAACATGGCGGTGATGGTACGCCGGGACACCCTGGAAATTCCAGGGATGCGCGGTCCGGTGCGGGAAAAGTGTCAGTGGTGCCTTGATAAACTGTGGCCACCGAAACCTAACCAATGACCGCCTGCCTAACTTTTTGACAATCGAATCCCTGACGTTGCGGAGATACCAGTGATCACAGTCCTTGCCGTGCACTTTACGGTGGCTGCCGTGGCGCCATTTCTGTTCAGGGCCTGGGGACGCAACGCCTTCTACGCACTGGCGGCTGTGCCCGCCGCGTCCTTTGTCTGGCTGCTGTTCCAGCACAGCGCCGTGTACTCGGACGCAGGGGCGGTCTCGGAAGTCTTCCCCTGGATTCCCGGGCTGGATCTTGAATTCGCCTTCCGGCTCGATCCCCTAGCCTGGGTAATGTCGCTCCTAATCCTGGGCGTTGGCGCCTTGGTGCTCGTTTATTGTGCCCGGTACTTCAGCCTCAAGGACCAGGACCTCGGTGGCTTTGGCGCCCAGTTCCTCGCCTTCGCGGGAGTGATGTTCGGCCTGGTGATCGCGGACGATCTTCTTCTGCTGTATATCTTCTGGGAACTCACCACCATCCTGTCCTACCTATTGATCGGCTTCGCACGCACCAGGCTGGCGGCACGGCGTTCGGCCCTTCAGGCATTGATGGTCACCACCGCGGGCGGACTGGCCATGCTCGTGGGCCTGGTCATGCTTGGCTTCAGTGCCGGGACCTACCGGATCTCGGCGATCCTGGCGCAGGCTCCCACGCTGGTCACCGGACCGTCCGCGGCAATCGTCGCCGCCGCCGTCGTACTTATCCTGGTCGGTGCCATCAGCAAGTCCGCGCTGGTTCCCTTCCACTTCTGGCTCCCGGGAGCCATGGCGGCGCCCACCCCGGTCAGCGCCTACCTGCATGCCGCGGCGATGGTGAAGGCCGGGATTTACCTGGTGGCGCGGCTCGCCCCGGGATTTTCCGGCACCGCCTACTGGCAGTTCATCGTGCTGGGGCTGGGCCTGGCCACCATGCTGGTGGGCGGCTACCGGGCGCTGCGGCAGACCGATATCAAGCTCATCCTGGCCTACGGCACTGTCAGCCAGCTGGGCTTCCTGACCATGGTGGTGGGGCTCGGCACGCCGGATGCTGCCCTCGCCGGCCTCGCAATGCTCCTGGCCCACGGACTGTTCAAGGCCACCCTCTTCCTGGTGGTGGGCATCATCGACCACCAGTCCGGGACCCGCGATATCCGCCAGCTATCGGGCGTCTTCCAGTCGTCTCGGGCGCTGGGAATCGTGGCCGGCATCGGTGCCGCCTCGATGGCCGGCGTCCCGTTGCTCGCCGGGTTCGTAGCCAAGGAATCCGTCCTGGAAGCCTTTGTTCACCATGCTTCCGGCGGGGAGGCCTGGAGCATGGTGGTGCTCGTGGGCATCGTCCTTGGGTCCATTCTCACGTTCGCCTACAGCGCCCGCTTTATGTGGGGAGCGTTCGCGGTGAAGCCAGGGATTGAGCGGACAGCGTTCAAAGCTGTCAGGCCTTCCTCCCTGGCGGCCCCGGCCCTCCTCAGCCTCCTCAGCGTCGTCTACGGCCTTTGGCCGGCGCCGGTGGACGCCTGGGTCCAGCCCTACGCCGCGCTGTTCGCCTCCACCGCGCCCGACGCCGGCACACCGGCCGGGCAGGCGGGCCACCTTGCGCTGTGGCACGGTTTCACCCCCGCCCTGGGACTGACGGCCCTCACGTTCACGCTGGGCCTGGCGATGTACTTCGGACGAACGCTGGTGGCCCGTGCGCAGTCCCGCGTGCCCGGCTGGATCGACGGCGACCGTACCTACCAGCTCGCCATCGGCGCCCTGGACGACGCAGCGGTCTGGGTCACCGGCCGCACGCAGCGTGGTTCCCTGTACTTCTACCTCGCCGTCATCCTCAGCATGGCGTTCGCCCTTCCGCTGACGGCGATGCTTCTGGCGGGCAAGCCGCTGCCGGAAAACCTGTACTTCATCGATCCCTACTCCCCGCTGCAGCCGGTGGTCGGCGTAGGCATTGTGATCGGCGCACTGGCGGCGGTCAAGGCCAACAAACGGTTCCTCGCCGTCCTGATGGTGTCCGTGACCGGATACGGGATCGCCCTGATGTTCGCGCTCCAGGGCGCGCCGGACCTGGCCCTCACCCAGATGCTGGTGGAAACCATCATCCTGGTGGCCTTTGTCCTGGCCATGCGCAGCCTCCCGGCCGAACTCCGCGACCGGACCGGCGGCAAGTACCGGGTGATCCGCGTGATCATCGGGGCGGCTTTCGGAGTCACCATGGTGTTCGCCGCCATCCATGCCATGGGCGCCCGGGTGGCCGTCCCGGTGTCCCTGGAATTCCCGCGGCTCGCCTATGAGGGCGGCGGCGGGCTGAACATCGTGAACGTGACACTGGTGGACATCCGGGCGTGGGACACTTTCGGTGAAATTTCGGTCCTCGCCCTGGCCGCCACAGGCGTGGCCAGCCTCATCTTCGTCCGCGGCCGCGGCGACCGGATCAGGGTCTCTGAAACCATTGCGGAGGGCAGCGTAGGCCGCCAGGCTGCGGTGGATCCCGGTTCGCGGGAAGCCGCCGCCCTCGCCATCAGCCGGAAATTCGCTGCCTCCGCCCGGGATGCCTGGATTGTGGCGGGGCGGACCCTGGCCCCGGAACGGCGCTCCATCATCTTTGAGGTGGTGACGCGGCTGATCTTCCACTCGCTGATCATCTTCTCCCTCTACCTTCTCCTGGCTGGCCACAACCTCCCCGGCGGTGGCTTCGCTGGCGCCCTGACTGCCGGGCTTGCCCTGACCATCCGTTACCTCGCCGGCGGCCGCTTCGAACTGCGAGAGGCAACCCCCGTGGGCGCCGGTACCCTGCTGGGGATCGGGCTCGCCACGGCTGCGGCCTCCGGCGTGGTGCCGCTGCTGCTGGGCGGGCAGGTATTCCAGACGGCCATCATCGAACTGTGGCTGCCGGTGTTCGGGGACATCAAGTTTGTCACGTCCACCATTTTCGACATCGGCGTGTACATCGTGGTGATCGGCCTCGTGCTGGATGTCCTGCGGAGCTTGGGCGCCGAGATCGACGAACACTTTGAGGAACAGGCCGCCGCGCCTGCCGAGGACGAGCCAACCGACGACACCCTTGCGCAGGAGCCCGTGGGCGTCCCCGCCGAAACCACCACGGGGGGCCAGGGATGAGCGTCAACCTGACCCTGTTGATCGTCATGGGTGCCCTGTATGCGTGCGGCATCTATCTGATCCTGGAACGCAGCCTCACCCGTGTGCTGCTCGGGCTGATGCTGCTGGCCAACGCCACCAACCTGCTGATCCTTGCCACAGGCGGCCATGCCGGCCTGGCGCCGCTGTACAACAAGGACACCGGCGCCCAGGAGTACGCGGATCCCCTTCCGCAGGCTCTGATTCTGACGTCGATCGTGATCTCCTTCGCCGTGACGGCATTTATGCTCGGCATCATTTACCGCACGTGGGTCCTGGCCCGCCAGGATGAAATCCAGGACGACATCGAGGACCTCCGCGTCGCCGAGACGCCCAGGTTCGACGCCGAGGACGACGCCCCGATCCCGGCCGAAACGTCCGAGTTTCCCCTGACCATGCTTGGCAGCGACGGGAGCACCGTCTCAGACCACGCAACGGCGGCGGACGGTCCGGAAGCGGCCGGGGATTCCATCACGGCCGGCGTCAGGAAGATTCCTGCAGCGGATGCCGCCGCTGAAGAGCAACCCGGCTCGCAGAACGTAACCCCTGGTCCCGAAGGAGGTGTGAAGTGAACATCGCAAGCTTTGCCCCGCTCGCCGTCGCACTTCCCATCCTCGGCGCCGCCCTGGCCTTCCTGCTGATCCGGCACTCCCGTGCCCAGCGCGCAGTGAGCATCGCCGTGCTGTCCCTGACGCTCCTGCTGGAGTGCGCGCTGCTGGCTTCGGTGTGGGACGGCGGAACCGCCGCTGTGAACATCGGCGGCTGGCTGCCGCCATGGGGCATCACCATGGTGGTGGACCAGTTCTCGTCCCTCATGCTGGTGGTGTCGTCGGCTATCAGCCTCGCGGTGCTGGTCTACGCCACCGGACAGGGCATGGCCGACGGCGACCAGGACGCGCCAGTGTCGATCTTCCACCCCACCTACCTGATCCTGGTGGCCGGGGTGTCCAACGCGTTCCTGTCCGGGGACCTGTTCAACCTGTACGTCGGCTTCGAGATCCTGCTGACGGCAAGCTATGTCCTGATGACCCTGGGCGGGACCGGCCCGCGTATCCGCGCCGGCGTCACCTACGTGGTGGTCTCCGTGGTGTCCTCCGTGCTGTTCCTGATCTCCATCGCCATGGTCTACGGGGCCACCGGAACTGTGAACATGGCCGACCTCGCCATCAAGCTTGCGGACCTGGACGAGGGAACCCGGACGCTGCTTCACGTGATGCTCCTGGTGGCCTTCGGCATCAAGGCGGCCGTGTTCCCGCTGTCGTTCTGGCTGCCTGACTCCTACCCCACAGCGCCGGCCCCGGTCACGGCCGTGTTCGCCGGCCTGTTGACCAAAGTCGGTGTGTACGCGATGGTGCGCACGGAAACACTGCTCTTCCCCGGGGACAGACTGAACACACCTCTGATGGTGGCGGCGCTGCTGACCATGGTGGTGGGAATCCTGGGCGCCCTGGCCCAGAGCGATATCAAACGTCTGCTGTCCTTCACCCTGGTGAGCCACATCGGCTACATGGTGTTTGGCCTGGCGATGTCCTCGGTGGCCGGGCTGGGCGCCGCCGTGTTCTACGTGGCCCACCACATCACCATCCAGACCAGCCTCTTCATGGTCACGGGCCTGATCGAACGCCGTGGCGGCAGCTCCTCGGTGGACCGGCTGGCGGGCCTGGCCAAGCTGTCACCCATGCTGGCCCTGCTGTTCTTCATACCGGCCATGAACCTGGCCGGTATCCCGCCGTTCTCCGGGTTCCTGGGGAAGGTGGGGCTGATCCAGGCGGGCGTCGAGCTGGGCACGCCACTGGCCTACGCCCTGGTGATCGGCGGCGTGATCACCAGCCTGCTGACCCTGCTGGCCGTTGCGAGGGTATGGAACCGCGCGTTCTGGCGCAAGCCCTCGGACGCCGAGCACCCGGACCCGGTCCTGCTGGCTGAGCCCGAGGACTCGCACACCGGCAGCCGGGCCGGCCGCAGCAACGTCACGCTGCTGCCCCGCACCATGGTGGGCTCAACCCTTGGCCTGGTATTGCTCGGCGTGTCACTCACCGTATTCGCGGGCCCGCTGTTCAGGCTCTCGGACCAGGCGGCCCACGAAATGCTGGACAGGTCCGCCTACATCCAGGCCGTGCTCGGCGAGGACGCGCCGGTGCCGCCGCTGGCGTTGAAGACCGGAGGCGGCAAATGAGCCGCCGGCGGATTTCCCTGCGCCAGGAGCTGCCCCTGCTGGTATGGCTCGTGATTGTCTGGGGTGCCCTGTGGCAGGACTTCAGCCCCGGTAACCTGCTCTTTGGCGCGTTGCTGGCCGTGGTCGTGGCCCGGATGTTCTACCTGCCGCCGGTGGAACTCAGCGGCCGCTTCAATATTCTTCACGCAGTGCCCTTCGCCCTGCGTTTCCTGGGCAGGGTGGCGGCAGCAAGTGTCGAGGTCATGTATCTGGCGGCTGTCCGCGGCCCGCGGGTCATCAGCGCCGTCGTCGCCGTCCCGTTGCGGAGCCACCAGGACCTGATGGTCACCGCCACTGGCCACGTCATTTCGCTGATCCCGGGCTCCCTGGTGGTGGAGGTGGACCGGTCAACGTCCACCCTGTACCTCCACGCGCTCAATATCAGCAGCCCGGAAGAGGTGGAGAACCTGCGCAAGGAAGTCCGCTCCATTGAAGCGGGCCTGATCAGGATCATGGGCACACGGGAAGAACTCGAAGCAATCCGGCAGGAGGCCGCAGCATGATGCAGACCGTCCTGGCTGTCACGGCAGTCATTCTTTCGTTGGCAGCGGCAGGAGCCATCATCAGGATTTCCCGCGGGCCGTCGCTGCTGGACAGGGTGCTGGCCTCCGACGTCCTGCTCGCCATCCTCGGCGCGGCCCTGTGCATTGATATGGCCGTCAACCGGCACCTGAACAACCTGATGCTGCTGGTGGCGCTGTCCGTCGTCGGTTTCATCGGTTCGGTCACTGTTGCGCGCTTCGTCGCCGACCGGCGGGAGCAGGCCCATGAGTCCTGAGGCAAGCGTGGTAGATAACGTCATCGATACCGTGTCCGCGGTGTTCCTGGTGGTGGGTGCCCTCATGTCCCTGGCTGCCGCCGTCGGCCTGCTCCGGTTCCCGGACATGCTGAGCCGGATGCATGCCGCCACCAAGCCCCAGGTACTGGGGCTGTTCCTGCTGTTGGCGGCCGTCGGCCTGCAGCTGCGCACATGGTGGGTGTGGCCGGTACTGCTGGTGGCCTGGATTTTCCAGCTGCTGACGGTGCCGGTTTCGGCACACATGGTGGGGCGTTCCGGTTACCGCACCAAACACCTGCACCGCGAGCTGCTCAGCTCCGATGAACTGGAAGCCGTGGTTCAGAAGGCGGCCCAGTCCGCCCGGGATGAATCGGCCCGGGATGAAGGGTCCGACGGCGGCCG
>DIZT01000135.1:39615-45080 GCA_002427975.1 Micrococcaceae bacterium UBA6021
GAGGCCTTTATCTGGACAAAAACTCAGGGGTGGGGTGGTGTTAGACGATGTCCTGGGACTTGGCGAAGCGGCTGATGGCCCGCTGCGTGCCGCGGTTGGCGAGCACCTGGATGATGGCGCTAACCGAGGCTGAAATAAGCGCGAAGGTCAGGGCCGAACGGAGGCTCGTGGGGGTGTCTTCGTGTTTGCCTGTGGGCGGCTTGTTGCCGGTGGACTTTTCCCACACGGCGTTGACCATCTTGGTGCCAACCAATCCGGCGCCGATGCTGATTCCTGTGCCAAGCAGCTTGATGAGCAGGTTCATTCGTTGAACTCCTTGTGATGGGATCCGGGACTGCCTTTAGCCTAACCCGGCCGCATCGACTCCAGAATCTCCCGCAGCGCCTCCACCACGAGGTCGTGGTCCTGCTGCTGGGGCAGGCCGGAAACGGTGACAGTGGCCACCGCGCCCACGCCGGCGACGTAGACAGGGAAGCAGCCGCCGTGGGCCGCGTAGACGGTTTCGTCGTACCAGCCCTGGTCCTCGATCCGGCCACCCCCCAGCCGGGCCCGCAGGCCCACCAGCAGCGACGGGATTTCATACCGCGCGGCCGTGCGCTGCTTCGCCCGGATCCAGTGCTCGTTGTCCGGAGTGGCTCCGTCCAGGGCCACATGGAACAGGACCTGGTCGCCCTTGGTGATGTCGATCGCGATGGGCAGTCTCCGGCTCTTGCCGAGCTCCACCAGCAGCAGCCCCAGGTTCAGGGAATCATCCTTGGTGAAATGGGGAAATTGCAGCTCGCGGATCTCGCCGTCGATCCGGGCGACCAAGGCCTCCAGCGCCCCGGCAGGCTGGGCGTCGTCGGAGTCGGGATCGAACGCTGTCAGAGGGGAAGAATCGGTGGTCATGGCCCACAATCTACCCCGCCTGCGGTGTAAACTTGAGCACGCCCATCAGGGCAGATTTATTACGACAGGGGAGCGCCGCCGTCGGACATCACTGGCATGCCAGGGAACCGCAGGCGGGCGCTGAGAGTGCGGACAGCCGCAGACCCTCGAACCTGATCCGGTTAGTACCGGCGCAAGGGAGTCGAGTTCTCGAAGTGTCCGGCATCGGCGGCAGCGCCGCTGCCAGGGCACTTTCCCCTCCTGTTCCTCAGGAGGACCGAATGACAACTGCAGCAATCAAAAACACCGGCAACACCTGGCGCGTTGTGGACATCGTGGTGGCGGCGCTTATCGCGATCGCCGGCGGCGTCATTTTCTGGGCCTGGGACCAGGGTGCCGCCCTGGTTTCAGGACCGATGACCGCCGTTTATCCCCCGGCGACCGGCCTGATCGCCGGGGGCTGGATGATCCCAGCGGTGCTGGGCATGCTGATCGTCCGCCGACCCGGCGCGGCGCTCTTCTGCGAAACGGTGGCCGCCACCGGCGAACTCATCATGGGCTCGCAGTACGGCGCCACGGTGCTGATCTCCGGAATCCTGCAGGGCCTGGGCGCCGAACTGGTGTTCTTCCTGCTGGTGTACGGCAACTTCCGGTTCAGGTCCTTCCTGCACCAGAAGTACAACCTCATCGCCGCGCTGCTGGCCGGTGCCGGGGCGGGCCTTTTCTGCGGCCTCAATGATTCCTTCCTCCCGTGGGGCTGGAACATCGCCTACGAACCCGGTGACAAGCTCGCCTACATCGTGTTCTGCACCATCTCCGGCGCCGTGATTGCGGGGGCCCTCTCCTGGATCGCCACCCGCGGCCTGGCCCGGACCGGCGTGCTGAGCTCCTTCGCGTCCCGGAAGGCAGCGTCGGAGCCCGTCTTCAACTGATGACCGCTTCCGACGCCGGCGCTTCCGGAGTGCGCCCCGCCGCGGTGTCAGCCCGTGGCTGGGGCTGGCGGCATGCCGGCCGTTCCTCACCCGCCGTGCACGGGCTCGACCTGGACATCGCACCGGGCGAGCGGGTGCTGCTGCTGGGCCCCTCGGGCGCGGGCAAGTCAACGCTGCTGCACGCGCTCGCCGGGGTGCTGGGGGATGAAGGGGACGACGCCGACGAGACCGGTTCGCTGCTGATCGACGGTGTGGTGCCCCGCGGGCAGCGCGGCCGCTCGGGCCTGATGCAGCAGGATCCCGAAACGCAGGTGGTTCTTTCGCGGCTGGGTGACGACGTCGCCTTCGGCGCCGAGAACCTCGCCGTTCCGCGGGATGAGATCTGGCGGCGCGTCCATGAAGCTCTCGACGACGTCGGGTTGCGGAGTCCCGACGGCGGGCTCCCGCTCGACCACCCGACGTCGGCCCTGTCCGGCGGGCAGAAGCAGCGCCTGGCGCTGGCAGGGATCCTCGCGATGCGCCCCGGGCTGATCCTGCTGGACGAGCCCACCGCAAACCTCGATCCCGCCGGAGTGTTGGAAGTCCGGGACGCCGTAGACCGCTGCCTGGACAAAACCGGGGCCACGCTGGTGGTGGTGGAACACCGGGTGTCCGTCTGGAAGGACGTGGTGGACCGGATTGTGGTGCTCCAGCCGGGCTCGGCAGCCGGCTCCGGTAGTACCCCCGCAGTCCTGCTGGACGGGCCGCCGGACCAGGTGCTCTTTGAGGCACGGGACATGCTGATCGGCGCGGGCGTCTGGGTGCCGGGGTATGTCCCGGCAACCCGCCGGCGCATGTCCGCAGGCTCCGGTGACCTGCTGCTGGCCGCCGAGGACCTTGCCGTCTCCCGGGAGCGTCCGCGCCGCCGCGGCTTCCGGACCGTTCCGCCCGTGCCGGTGCGGTCGGGCATCACGGCCCAGGTCCGTTCAGGCCAGGCGCTCACCGTCACGGGTCCCAATGGCGCCGGCAAGTCAACGTTTGCGCTGACGCTCGCCGGACTTTTGGCGCCGGTGGCGGGGAAAGTGTCCGCCGCCGTCGGGCTTTCCGAGGGCGCCGGCATCGATCCCTTCACCTGGAAGGCAAACCAACTCATTTCCCGCATCGGAACCGTGTTCCAGGAGCCCGAGCACCAGTTCGTCACCGGCCGCGTGCTGGACGAGCTGATGTTCGGTCCGCGGCACCTGGGGCATGGCGAGGAACGTGTTGATGAGCTGCTGGAGCGGCTGCGCCTGACGCACCTGGTGGACGCCAATCCGTACACGCTGTCCGGCGGCGAAAAACGGCGCCTCTCGGTGGCCACGGTCCTGGCGGCGCGCCCGCGTGTGCTGGTGCTCGACGAGCCCACGTTCGGCCAGGACGCCAACACCTGGGCCGAGCTCGCGTCGTTCCTCTCCGAATTGCTCGACGCCGGGACCTCCGTGGTTTCCGTGACCCACGACCAGGAGTTCAGCGCCGTCCTGGGCGGTGCCGAACTGCGGCTTGGCCCGGCCGCGCGCGGCGGCGCCCGCCAGGAAGCAGGTGCGGCATGAGGGATGCCCTGACCCTCCGCGGCAACCACGCGCTGTTGACGCGCGCCAACCCGCTGGCCAAGTTCGCCGTCGTTTTCCTCATCACTCTGGTGTTGGCGCTCTCCATCGACTGGGTGTCCGCCACTACCGCGCTCGTTGCCGAGCTGGCGCTCTTCCCCCTGGCCGGCCTCACCCTGCGCCTGTTGTGGCAGCGCGGCTGGCCGCTGGTCATCGCGGCTGCCCTGGGCGGCTGGAGCACGGCGATCGTCGCGGCGGACAGCGGCGCTGTACTGCTCAACGTCGGGATCTGGTCCATCAGCGAAGGCTCCCTTCGGCTGGGAATCGGTTTTATGCTGCGTGGGCTCGCGATTGCCCTGCCGGCGATCCTGCTCATGACGTGCACAGACCCGACCGACCTCGCCGATGCGCTGGCCCAGAAGGCCCGGTTGCCGCACCGTTTTGTCCTGGGCACGCTGGCCGCGATGCGGCTGGTGGGACTCATGGCGGAGGAGTGGCAGACCATCGGCATGGCGCGGCGGGCCCGCGGCGTGGGCTCGCAGGGCAGTCCGCTGCAACGGCTGCGGGCAACGCTCGGGCAGAGCTTTGGGCTCCTGGTCCAGGCCATCCGCCGCGCGTCCCGGCTGGCCATCACCATGGAAGCGCGCGGTTTTGGCACCGGGCAGCGGACGTGGGCCCGGGAATCCACCTATTCGCCGCTGGACGCCTGGGTGCTGGTGGGCGGCGTGCTGATCGCGGCGGCTGCTGTGGTTGCCGCGGCCGGGATGGGGACCTGGAACTTCGTCTGGCGTTAGGACAGTCGCGACTATCGCATGAGGCGGGTAATTTGGCCGCCACGCCGCGTGTTGGCGTCAAAATGCCTTCACAATAACTCATTCATGATATTTTTGTGGTATGACTCAGGAAACCGCCGAACACGTCGCCGCCACCCTTCGCGACGCCCGCAGCGAGAAGGGCTGGACCCAGGGCCAGCTCGCCGCCGCGCTGGGAACAAGCCAAAGCGCCGTCGCCCGGATGGAGCAGGGCAAGCAGAACCTCAGCCTGAAAATGATCCAGCGGCTCGAGGCCATTGTGGGCCGCAGCATCGTCAAGGTGGGCCGGCCGCAGATGACCCACCTCCGGGTCGAGGGCGGCCGCACGCTGTCCGGCTCGGTGGACGTCAACACCAGCAAGAACGCCGGGGTGGCGCTGCTGTGCGCCAGCCTCATCAACCGGGGCACCACCACGTTGCGCCGGCTGGCCCGTATCGAGGAGGTCAACCGCATTCTCGAGGTGCTCACCAGCATCGGCGTAGAATGCACGTGGCTCAACGCCAACGACCTGCAGCTCCGCCGCCCCGCCGTCCTGGACCTGGACTCCATGGATGTGGAAGCCGCCCGGCGCACCCGCAGCGTGATCATGCTGCTTGGGCCGCTCCTGGACGAGTCCGCCGAGTACCGCCTCCCGTACGTCGGCGGCTGCGACCTGGGCACCCGTACTGTTGAGCCGCACATGCAGGCCCTGCGCCAGTTCGGGCTTTCCGTGGAAGCAACGGCGGGCTTCTACACCGTGCAGGCTCCGCCGCCCGACACCGAAAATCGCTCGTTTGTGCTGTCGGAGCGCGGGGACACGGTGACCGAGAACGCCATCATGGCAGCGGCCCACCGCCGCGGCACCACCGTCATCCGCAACGCCAGCCCCAACTACATGGTCCAGGACCTCTGTTTCTACCTCGAGATGCTGGGTGTGAAGATCGACGGCGTGGGCACCACCACGCTGAAGATCACCGGCCGGCCGCTCATCGACGTCGACATCGAATATTTCCCGTCCGAGGACCCCATCGAAGCGATGAGCCTCATCACGGCCGGCATCGTCACCAACTCGGAGGTGACCATCCGCCGCGTCCCCATCGAGTTCATGGAGATCGAGCTGGCGACGCTGGAGCAGATGGGCCAGAAGCTGGAGGTTTCCGGGGAGTACGTGGCGCGCAACGGCCGCACCCGGCTGGTGGATGTGACCACCAAGCCGTCAGTGCTGCACGCTCCGGAGGACAAGATCCACCCCATGCCGTTCCCCGGCCTGAACATCGACAACCTGCCGTTCTTCGCCATCATCGCGGCGA
>DIZT01000135.1:45115-45662 GCA_002427975.1 Micrococcaceae bacterium UBA6021
TGATCCACGACTGGGTCTATGAGAACCGGGCCATCTACCTCACGGAGCTGAACAGGCTAGGCGCCCAGGTGCAGCTGCTGGACCCGCACCGGATCTACGTCAACGGCCCCACCAAGTGGCGCGCTGCCGAGGTGGGCTGCCCGCCGGCGCTCCGCCCGGCCGCCTGCCTGCTGCTGGCCATGCTCGCAGCGCGGGGTGTCTCCGAGCTGCGGAATATCTACGTGATCGAGCGCGGGTACGAGGACCTGGCGGAACGGCTCAACACGATCGGCGCCAAGGTGGAGTACTTCCAGGACTAGCGCGCGTCGGATTCAGCACGATCGTTGGCCGCCCCGGGCGACGCGTCCGCGGAATTTGCGGATGGGCGGGCACGTCCAGGCCGGATGATGGAGCAGAATCCGTCAGCCGCGGGGCCTGCCACGCTCCAGGACGGCACGGATTTCCTGCAGAACCATGTCCGGGCTGTTCCAGATCTGTTCGGGTGCGTAGCTTAGGACGGCGTGGCCTTGGGTCTGTGCGATGTTGGACCGGGTCATGTCCTTGCGCC
>DIZT01000135.1:45801-45988 GCA_002427975.1 Micrococcaceae bacterium UBA6021
TGCGGAACTGGAGCCCCGCCGATTCGAACAGCAGCCGGGCGCTGATTTCCGGTACCGACTCGGACAGCCCGTCCGCTTTCGCTAACCTCTTCCGGGCTGTTCCGTAGTACTTGGCGGTCAGCTCGGATTCGAGGACCACCCGGGGCACGCCGTGTTGCTCCATGGCCGACTGCGCCATGGCCACGGC
>DIZT01000312.1 GCA_002427975.1 Micrococcaceae bacterium UBA6021
GGGCTGCCCTGACCCGGTGCGGGCACGGCTAAGGGCCCGCCCTGCGTGCTTCCCCCAGGGGAAGCACGCGGGACGGGCCTCTGAGCGCGGGCTACAAGACGGCCCGGACAGGCCGGTTTTCTGGTTCGGTCTGCTGCTTAGACTCCAACCGGAACCCTGGCAGCCGAGGCATCGGTGACGTCCTGGGATTCGAAGGGCAGCTCGTCCATGTCAAGCAGCGGATTCTCATCCTGGGTGGCAACGAGCTCACGCGCCTCAGCCTGGGTGTCCACACTGGGCATTGAGCCCGGCAGCGGACGCTTGGCTGATTCTTTCAGGAAGTAGATGGCCACAGTCCCGATGGCTGAGGTCGCCATGAGGTAGTAGGCAGGCATCATGTCATCGCCGGTGGCCGTGATCAGCGCGGCAACGATGAACGGGGTGGTGCCACCGAAGATGGCAACGGCGAAGTTATAGGCGATACCCATGGCGCTGTACCTGTTGGCTGTCGGGAACTGCGCGGGCAATGCCGAGGCGAGGTTCGCAACATAGAACGTCACGGGGAAGGCGATCAGCGAGAGGCCTGCCAGCGTGGACCAGACGTCACCGATGCCGATCAGCAGGAACGCCGGGGTTGCCAGCACCACGGTGCTGATGGCGCCGATCCACAGGACCGGCCGGCGGCCGATGCGGTCGGACAGCTTGCCGGTCAGCGGGATGCACAAGGCCATGATCACCAGCACGGGAATGGTCAGCAGCGTGCCGTGGACGGGATCGTAGCCCTTGGACTCAGTGAGGTACGTGGGCATGTATGACGTCAATGCGTAGCCGGCGGTGTTGGCAGCCGCGACAAGGACCATGGCCACGATGAGCGAGCGCCAATAGGCCTTGACGATTCCGACCGGACTCTTGGCATTGTCCACGCTGGCTGCTGCGGCGGCCTGCCCGATGGATTCCTGGGCATCGAGAGTGGCCTGGAACTGAGGGGATTCCTCGATCTTGTTCCGGAAGTAGATGGCGATGAGGCCCAGCGGACCTGCAATCAGGAAAGGAATGCGCCAGGCCCATTCCTCCATGGCCGTCTGGCCAAGGGTCAGCTGCAGGACAGAAACCAGCGCTGCACCCAGGGCAAAGCCAAGGTAGCTGCCCATGTCCAGGAAGCTTGCAAAGAATCCACGGCGCTTATCCGGGGCGTATTCGCTCACGAAGGTGGTGGCGCCAGCGTATTCCCCGCCGGTCGAGAAGCCCTGTATGAGCTTCAGGATTACCAGCAGCGCAGCGGCCCAGATGCCGATCTGCGCGTATCCGGGCAGGAGTCCGACGGCGAACGTGCTCGCAGCCATAATCATCAGTGTTGCGGCGAGTACCTTTTGCCGTCCGATCTTGTCGCCGAGCCAACCGAAGATCACGCCGCCGAGTGGACGGGCAATGAAAGTGGCGGCGAACGTTCCAAGCAGGAACAGCGTCTGGACGGACTTGTCGGCCTCGGGAAGGAAGACGGGTCCCATGGTGGTGATCAGGTAGCCGAACACACCGACGTCGAACCATTCCATGGTGTTACCCACGATGGTTCCGCCGAGCGCCTTTTTCAGCATGGGCTGGTTTACAATATTCACGTCGGACTCTTTGAGTCGTCGACGCGCACGGATCTTCGGTTTACGCGCACTTGGCAGTGCACTATTAGGTACTGCATTGTTGGTTCCGCTGGCGTTATTCACGCCTGCTGAAGAGTCGGTCGTGCTTCGGTCTGTGGGCATTTGGGCAACTCCTAGGAGGTCATTTGCTTGCGACTTGTAGCTGCCCCGCTCTGGGCAGGCCTTCAATTTTACGCGAATTCCTTGGCAAATGAGAGTTTTGTACCGTAAAGTTCCCCCCTCAGGGCGGGTTTCCCGCACTATTCGGCGATTTCTTTTGGCTGCTCTCACCGCGCCATTACTGGGATTCCGGCGATTCAGGCCCATCGTTTCCGAATCTTTTTGTTCCGGACGGGTTTTGTGGTCCCTTTTGCCCCGGAACCGCGCGGAAAAGTGACGGCCGCCACGGGGTTCAGGCCCCTGCGCAGACCGCCACCCGGCCACATGTGCAGGCCGGAAACAGGGGGTTCACAACCCACGCTGAAACTGCCTATTGTTGAGCCATGGGAACACTGATTTTTGAGTAGGCGGACGCCTGCGGCCTGGTACCACCGGCCCGGTTCATGCTGATCCCGTCAGACACACTGATCCTCCTCGGAAAGGTTCCACCACAATGACTGAACAAAACACTCCCGGCCAGCCTGAATCCGCGCCGGACGATGCAGAAGCCAAGGGCATCCGGGCCGGGCTGACCGAAGCGCAACAGGCCATGCTCGCCAGCAAATCCCGGGGCGGGGACGCCGGGCTGCAGAGCGTCGGCAAGAGCCACAAGCCCACGCACGTCAGCGGCAAGCAGGGCCCGGCCGAGAAGAAGGTCCGCTGGTAATTCCAGCGCCCGGAAAGCACTCCAGACCTACAATTGGTGACCACTTCATTTCATTGCGGAAGGAAGAAAAATGGCTGAACAACATGCTGGAGCAAGGATCGAACCGGAGGTCGCGGACCACCTCGCGGCAGCCATGGACACGCCGTCCATGCCAGGACCGGCCACCATTGCCGTGACCACGGCCATGGCAGGCGAACAGCACTGGCCGGACGGCAGCGGCAAGCACCGGCACCCCAAGGAACGGGGTTCAGGCCAGGGCCGGACGGGCCAGGAGGCCGCAGTCACGGCCGTGCACCGCACGGGCCGCCCGCAGATGCCGCACTCGTCCTAGGATCACCCGCTGACGGCGCCCATCTGACCTGGCGCCCATCTGACCTGACGGCGCGCAAAAGACCTGGCCACATCCGTATTCGGGCGTCGCCAGGTCTTTCCGTGTCACTCCACCTCCGGCACCACGTCCTCTGCGTTTTTGTCCGGCCGCCAGCCCCGCCACACCGGATGCCTGAGCTTCCCGCTGCCCGTCCACTCGCCGAAGGTCACCTCACCGACCAGCTCGGGCGTCAC
The DNA here is from genome assembly GCA_002427975.1 of Micrococcaceae bacterium UBA6021. Classification (GTDB taxonomy): domain Bacteria; phylum Actinomycetota; class Actinomycetes; order Actinomycetales; family Micrococcaceae; genus Arthrobacter. The sequence continues at coordinate 3,004 of DIZT01000312.1, forward strand.
CCAGTGGGCGTCGGAGGCGTCCTCAGTGGGGACGTCGTCGAAGGGTGAGGTCTTGCGCGCCAGACGGTCCACTTTCTGCCGGAGCTCCAGCAGTTCGCGCGTGCTGAAACCGCTTCCCACCCGGCCCACATACCGGAGCCTGGTGCCGTCGGGGATGCCCACCAGCAGCGAACCCACCGAGCTCTGCCGCCCGCCCTTGCCCGGCCGCCAACCACCCACCACCACTTCCTGGGTCTGCTCCAGCTTGATCTTGATCCACGTCCGGGTCCGTTGCCCGCTGACGTACCGGCTGTCGGTCCGCTTGGCCATGACGCCCTCGAGCCCCAGCTCCTGCGCGCTTTCCAGGATGTGCTCGATTCTCTCGTCCAGGATGGGGGACAGCTCCACGGGGCAATTGGACGGGTGATGGAAGTCCTCCAGCCGCTGCCGCCGCTTTGCGAGAGGCAGCCGGCGAAGGTCCTCGCCGCCGTCGGACAGGAGGTCAAAGAGCATCAGCCGGACTGGCACCGCTGCACGGGCCTTTGCGACGTCGGCGGGCCGGGTGAGTTTCATGCGACCCTGGAGCAGTCCGAAGTCGGGCTGGCCGGAAGGCCCGACGGCGATGATCTCACCATCGGCGACGAACGGCTGCTCCGGCCAGCAGGACCGGTCGGTCAGCTCGGGGTAGGTCGCGGTGACGTCGTTGCCGTTGCGGCTAAGGATGCGGATCGCCTTGTTGCGGGCCACAATCAGCGCACGGACGCCGTCCCACTTAAGCTCGAACTGCCAGTCGCTGCCTTGAAGGTCGGCGGCGGTGCCGGACGTTGCCATCATCGGAGCGAAGTCTTCGGCGCGGACTGCATCTGCTTGGTCAGCCGCCGGAACCCTTGCTGTGGTTTGCCCGCCGTGGTGGTCCTTGTCCATCAGGTGGATGAGCCATTGCCCTTCACTGTCTCTGCCCTGCCCCCGGCCGGTGTGGATGAGGGCGAACTTTTTGGTTCCGCCCAGGCCGCCGCCCTCGGCACCGGTCAGCGAGGCGATGACCTCCCGGCCGTTGATCCACTTCTCCAGCTCATAGGTGCCGTGGTCCCAGATGGTGACGTCGCCCGCGCCGTACTGGCCCTTGGGGATGGTGCCCTCAAACGTGGCGTAGTCCAGTGGGTGGTCCTCGGTCTGGACCGCAAGGTGGTTCTTTTCGCCGGATTCCGGGACGCCTTTGGGAAGCGCCCACGACACCAGCACGCCCTCGTGCTCCAGCCGGAAATCGAAGTGCAGCCTGCTGGCGTGGTGCTCCTGGATCACAAAGGTGTCGCCGGTCCCCTCGGCGCCGGAGAACGGCTCCGGCGTCGCCTCCGGGTCCCGCATCGAACGGTACCGCTCGAGGCGGACGTGCGCGCCGCCGTCGTCCGTCTTCCCACCCGGGGAACCAGGGTTCCCCGGGTGCCCGGCACCGCGGGCGACGGCGGCGAACGGGTCCTTGCCTGCCTTCACCCTGCGCAGCACGGCTTTGTAGTCGAGGTGCTGGAGTTTGGGGGAGCTGATCTCCTGCCAGGTCCGCGGGGCGGCCACCGTGGGCGTGAGGCGGCCGCGCAGGGAGTACGGCACGATGGTGGTTTTGGCGGCGCTGTTCTGGCTCCAGTCCACCAGGACCTTGCCCTTGCGCAGCGTCTTTTTCATGTCGCTTACGGCGAGGTCAGGGTGGTCCGCCTCCAGCGCGCGGGCCAGTTCGTGGGCAAAGTCCGAGATCTGGTCGGAGGTCTGCATTCCGTCAAGGCCCGCGTAGAGGTGGATGCCCTTGCTGCCGCTGGTCACCGGCACCGGCTCCAGGCCCACGTCCTGCAGGATGGCGCGTGCCAGCCTGGCAACCTCGGCGCATTCCTCCAGTCCTGCGCCGTCGCCGGGATCCAGGTCCAGCACCAGCCGGTCCGGATTAAGCTGCTTGCCGTGGGAGTCCACCTGCCACTGGGGGACATGGATTTCCAGCGAATTGATCTGGCCGAACCAGGTGAGCGTGGCGGGGTCGTTCACCATCGGGTAGTAGATGGTCCGGTCCTTGTGCTTGATGGCGGCGCGGGGGAGCCAACCGGGCGCTGAGTCCTCCAGGTTCTTCTGGAAGAACACCTCGCCGGGCTGCTGGGCGGTGCCGACGCCGTTGACCCAGCGCTTTCTGGTGGCGGGCCGGTTGGCCGCCGCGGGAATCAGGACATGGGCCACGGCGGCGTAGTAGGCCAGGACGTCGGCCTTGGTGGTGCCGGTCTCCGGGTAAAGGACCTTATCCAGGCTGGTCAGGGTCAATTCGCGACCCGCCACCCTGACGCGCTCCTTAGGGCCGGCCATGGGTCTTCACCTCCGGGCCCGCGTGATGTTCACTTGAGGGATGAGAGCCATCTGGAAAGGTGCCATCGCGTTCGGCCTGGTCAACGTGCCCGTGAAGGTCTACAGCGCCACCGAGGATCACGACATCAGCCTTCATCAGGTCCACAATGCCGACGGCGGCCGGATCCGGTACCAGCGCCGCTGCGAGGTCTGCAGCAAAGTCATCGACTATTCCGACATTGAGAAGGCGTTTGAGGACGACGGCCGGACGGTGGTCTTGTCCAAGGAGGAGCTCAAATCCATCCCGGCGGAGAACAGCCACGAGATCGAGGTGGTCCAGTTTGTCCCGTCGGAGCAGCTGGAACCCATGATGTTCGAGAAAAGCTACTACCTGGAGCCGGACTCCAAGTCGCCCAAGGCCTACGTTTTGCTGCGCCGGGCGCTTGAGGACACGGACCGCGTGGCCATCGTCCAGTTCGCCCTGCGCGAGAAGACCCGGCTGGGGGCGCTGCGCATCAAGGACGATGTGCTGGTGCTGCAGTCCCTGCTGTGGCCCGACGAGGTCCGGGACGCCAGTTTCCCGGCCCTGGAGACGTCCATCCGGATTTCGGCCCAGGAACGCGAAATGTCCGCCGCCCTGGTCGAGTCCATGGCCGCTGACTTTGAACCCGAACACTTCACCGACGACTACCAGGTGCAGCTCCGAAAGCTCATCGAGGCCAAGCTGGAGAAGGGCGATTCGCTCGATACCGACGAAACGTTCGGGGCAGAAGCGGGCGAAGGCGGCAACGGCGAGGTCATCGACCTGATGGAGGCGCTGAAGCGCAGCCTGGAGCGGAAGCGCGGCGGGGGGAAGCCTGCCGCCTCCGGCGACGCGGACGACGCCGACACGGAAGAAAGCGCCGACGGTTCTGCCGGGAAGGCTCCCGCCAAAGCCGGCGCAAAGACCGCGGGAACGAGAGCCACAGGAACCAGGGCTGCTGCGGCGAAGTCGTCCGGGACCAAGACTGCCGCCAAATCCACTACCGCGAAATCCGCGGCTGCGAAGCCGGCCGCAGAGGCCACCACCACGCGGGCGCGTAAGGGTGCTTGAGGCGGTCAGCGAACAGGTGATCCGCGAATGCTCTGTATTGGTGGAGATGGCCGCCGCCTAGGAGTTCCGCAGGGCGGAGATGAGGTCGGTCTTCTTTTTGGCGGAGTAGCCGGTGAGGCCTATTTCCTTGGCTTTGGCCTTGAGTTGCGGGACAGTCCAATCCTCGTAGTCGCCGGACTTCCCGCCCTTGCGGCCCATCGCGGAGCGGCCTTTCCTGGCCGCCGCGTTGGAGATGCGCGCGGCCTTTTGCTTGGATGCGCCGTCCTCGCGCAGTTCCTCGTAGAGTTCGGGATCTTTCAGGCTCGGGTTCTTTTTGCCGGGCATGTGGTCCTCCTTCAACACGTGGTCGCTCCGTCAGTGCCTTCGCTGGTCAGGCTTCCACGCTAATTCCGGGACCGGGGAAACACAAGGAAATGCTAAGGTTGCTTGCTTTCCTATCGGGCCTGTAGCTCCGGAC
>DIZT01000015.1 GCA_002427975.1 Micrococcaceae bacterium UBA6021
TCGGCCCGGATCTGTTCCCAGAGCCGCTGGCCCACTTTGTAGGACGGGGCCTGGCCGGGCCAGCCGAGGTAGCGGGTGAATTCGAACTTGAGCTGGCCCTCGCTGATGGGCAGGTTCTCCTTGAGGAAGTCGTAGCCCGCCTCCGGGGTCCAGGTTCCGGTGCCCCAGCGTTCGGGGATTTCGAGTTCCAGGTGGACGCCGATGTCGAAGACCACGCGGGCCGCCCGCATCCGCTGCATGTTCAGCATGCCCATGTGATCGCCGGGATCGGCCAGGTAGCCGAGTTCCTGCATGAGCTTTTCCGCGTACAGCGCCCAGCCTTCGCCATGGCCGGAGGTCCAGCAGACGTTCCGCCGCCACTTGTTCAGCAGGTCCCGCCGGTACGTGGCGGTGGCCACCTGCAGGTGGTGGCCGGGAACGCCTTCATGGAACACCGTGGTGGTTTCGGCCCACGTCGTGAAGGTGTCTTCGCCGGCCGGAACGGACCACCACATGCGGCCCGGGCGGGTGAAGTCATCCGACGGGCCGGTGTAGTAAATGCCGCCTTCATCGGTCGGGGCGATAAGACATTCAAGTTTCTTCATCACGTCCGGGATGTCGAAGTGCACCCCGGCGAGGTCGGCAACCGCCTTGTCCGAGAGTTCCTGCATCCAGTCCCGGAGGGCTGCCGTGCCCTTGAGTTGGCGCGCGGGATCATTGTTGAGGATTTCCTTGGCCTCCTCGATGCCGGCCCCCGGCTTGATGATGGACGCGACTTTTTCCTGCTCGGCGATGAGCCTGTCGAGTTCCTGGACTCCCCACGCGTACGTTTCCCCGAGGTCGACGGCGGCGCCCAGGAAGGAGCGCGAGGCCAGTGCGTAGCGCTCGCGGCCCACGGCGTCCTGCTGCGGGGCGGCTGGCAGCAGTTCCGTGCGGAGGAATTCCGCGAGCTCCCGGTAGGCACCCCGCGCGGCGGCAGCACCGGCGTCGAGCTTTTCCTGCACGGCCGCGTCAACCGGACCGTCGGCAGTCCGGGCCCCGGCGGCGAGCTTGGCGAAGAAGCCGTCGTCCGCGGCGTATTTGGTGGTCTGCTCGATGACGATGGAGACCTGGCGTGCAGCCGCAACCTTGCCCGCATCCCGGGCCTGCCGCAGGGATTCGATGTAGCCGCGGAGGGCGCCGGGGACGTTGCGGGCGCGGCCGGCGATGTGCTCCCAATGCTCAGCCGTTTCGGTGGGCATCAGGTCGAAAATGGCCCGGATATCCTGTGCGGGGGAGGCGATGTTGTTCAGCTCCGCCTCATCCCAGCCCGACTCATGGATTTCCAGCTGAAGGCCCAGCCGTTCCCGCATGGCGTCCAGGGTGACAGCGTCCACATCGTCCTGGGGTGCCAGGCCCGCCAAGGCAGCCAGGGCCTTCCGGGTTTCCGCCGCGAAACCGGCGATGCCCGCGGGCGAGTAGTCCGGGTACTCGGTCTCGTGCCCCGGCAGCCCCAGCGTGGTGGCAAACGACGGGTCCAGCCGGATGAGTGTGTCGGTGTAGTCATCCGCCACGGCATCAATGGCGGAGTACGGACGGGCGGCAGGGGCGGATTCGGTAGTCACCCCACGAGCCTAGCCCCGGCTCCGCCTCCATGCGCCGGGTCCCGGCGTCGGCGCGAGCCGCAGTTGCTGCCGGCGCACCCAGTCGCGGGCGGTGGGCTTCCCGGCGGCCGCGGCGTCCGCGGTGCCCAGCGAAAGCACGACGGCGGTCAGCGCCGCGAGCTCCTCGGCCGACGGTTGCCCTTTGACCACAGAGAGGAAAGGTTGCGTCGGGCCACCCACCGGCTCTTCGCCTGGGGCCACGACCGCAGGGTTCCCTGGCCGTGGGGCCAAGCCGGCGGGGGCCCCGGCCTGAGCTTGCAAAGGCTGGGAGCCGGTGGGGACCTGCGAGGTTAGGGGGCGGGTGGGGATCATAGCGGGATGTTCCCGTGCTTCTTGGTTGGCAGGCTGGCCCGCTTGTCGCGGAGGGCGCGCAGGCCCTTGATGATCTGGCCCCGGGTGTCCGACGGTGCGATGACCGCGTCCACGTAGCCCAACTGGGCGGCCTGGTAGGGGTTCAGCAGCTCTTCTTCGTACTGCCGGACAACCTCGGCGCGCCGGGCCTCAACGTCGCCGCCGGCCTCGGCAACGGCGGCCAGGTCGCGGCGGTACAGGATGTTGACGGCGCCCTGGGCGCCCATCACGCCGATCTGCGCCGTGGGCCATGCCAGGTTCAGGTCCGCGCCGAGCTTCTTGGAGCCCATCACGATGTACGCTCCGCCGTAGGCCTTGCGCGTGATGACCGTCAGCTTCGGGACGGTGGCTTCGGCGTAGGCGTACAGCAGCTTGGCGCCGCGGCGGATGATGCCCTGGAACTCCTGGTCCTTGCCGGGCAGGAAGCCGGGGACGTCCACCAGGGTGATGATGGGGACGTTGAAGGCGTCGCAGTTCCGGACGAAGCGGGCGGCCTTTTCCGAGGCTGCGATGTCCAGCGTACCGGCGAACTGCAGCGGCTGGTTGGCCACCATCCCCACGGTGTGCCCCTCGACCCGGCCGTAGCCGATGATGACGTTGGGGGCATAGAGGGACTGCATCTCCAGGAAATGTGCGTCATCAACGATCTGCTCGATGACGGTGCGCATATCGTACGGCTGGTTGGCGGAGTCCGGGACGAGGGTGTCCAGGGCAAGGTCGTCGTCGTTAAGCTCCAGTTCCTGCTGGTGCTCCAGCACCGGGGCCTCAGAGAGGTTGTTGGACGGCAGGAAGTCCAGCAGTTCGCGGACGAACTCGATGGCATCGGCTTCGTCGGAGGCCAGGTAGGTGGACGTGCCGGTGGTGGCGTTGTGCTGGCGGGCGCCGCCGAGGGTTTCCATGTCAACGTCTTCGCCCGTGACGGTCTTGATGACGTCAGGTCCCGTGATGAACATGTGCGAGGTCTTGTCCACCATCACCACATAGTCCGTGAGTGCGGGGGAGTAGGCCGCACCGCCGGCGGACGGTCCCATGATGAGCGAAATCTGCGGCACGACGCCGGACGCGTGGACGTTATTGCGGAAGATGTCGGCAAACATGGCCAGTGAGGCCACGCCTTCCTGGATGCGGGCGCCGCCGCCGTCGAGGATGCCCACCACCGGGCAGCCGTTGCGCAGGGCGAATTCCTGGACCTTGACGATCTTCTCGCCGTTGACCTGGCTCAGCGATCCGCCGTAGACGGAAAAGTCCTGGCTGTAGACGGCAACGGGACGCCCGTCCACGGTGCCGTAGCCGGAGACCAGGCCGTCGCCGAGCGGCTTCTTCTTCTCCATGCCGAAGGCGGTGGAGCGGTGCACGGCCAACGCGTCGAACTCCACAAATGAGCCTTCGTCCAGCAGGAGGTCCACGCGCTCGCGGGCGGTGTTCTTGCCGCGGGAGTGCTGCTTTTCGATGGCTTCGGGGCCGGAGGGTTGCTCTGCACGGGCCTGGCGGTCGCGGAAATCGGCGATCTTTCCCGCTGTCGTTGTCAGATCGTGGCTCATCAAGTGTCTCCGGCTCTGTAGCAGATTGGTGCTGTAACAATGTGGTGCTGTGTGCGGTGGTGGCTGGCAGGTCAGGTGCGGGATTTAAGTAGATTCCACACAAAAGACGAACCCTGCTGGCTAGTCTAATGACGCATCTGCGTGGGGCGGCTGTAGAAAACCTACAATTTTCCGCCCTTTCCAGCGGCAAGCCCTATGTTACTCACCGGTAACATAACTCGGCTACAGTGGACCCATGACTTCCAGCAACGATGCAAGGTCCACCGCCGACGCGCCGTACCAGGCCACCGGTTCCCTTCGGGGCCGCACCATCCTGATGTCCGGCGGCAGCCGCGGAATCGGGCTGGCCATTGCCACCCGGGCCGCCCAGGACGGTGCAAATATTGTCCTCATGGCCAAGACCGGCCAGCCCCACGCCAAGCTGGCAGGCACTGTCTTCAGCGCCGCCGCGCAGATAGAGGCCGCCGGCGGCCAGGCCCTGGCGATCGTGGGCGATGTGCGCAGTGACGACGACGTCGCCGGCGCCGTGGCGGCCGCCGTCGAACGCTTCGGCGGGATCGACATCGTTCTGAACAACGCGTCCGCGATCGATCTCTCCACCACCGGCGACGTCGACATGAAACGCTACGACCTGATGCAGGACATCAACGTCCGCGGGACCTTCCTCCTGTCCAAGCTGTCGCTGCCGGCCCTGCGCAGATCGGCCAACGCACACATCCTGACGCTGTCGCCGCCCCTGAACCTTAACCCCTACTGGGCAGGCAGGCACCTGGCATACACGATGGCCAAATACGGGATGAGCCTCACCACGCTGGGCCTTGCCGAAGAACTCAAAGCCGACGGCATCAACGTCAACTCCCTCTGGCCGTGCACCCTCATCGATACCGCGGCCATCCGGAACATGCCAGGCGGCCAGGAAATCGTCCAGGCCGCCCGTGGACCGCAGATCATGGCCGACGCAGCCCACGCCGTCCTGACCGGGGGCAACCTCACCGGCACTCACGTGGGCACCGCCGGTGCGCCCAGCGGCAACTTCTACACGGACGAAGAGGTCCTCCGGGCGGCGGGTGTCAGCGACTTCCGTCCCTACAGCCTCGGGGCCGCGGAAGAGCAGCTGGTTCCGGACATATTCCTCTGAGTCGGGGTTCCGGTCATGTGGCTGCGGCTACAGCCATGGGCCGCGCCTGAGTCGATAGGATTCAACCATGGATGACTCACACACCCCAGGAAGTCCGTTGAATCGCGGAGCCTTGGCGGATCAGGATTTCCTGGCAGCCACGGGCATCGCCAAGATGGTGGTGGTGGACTCCACCGGTTCCACCAACGCGGATCTCCTGCGCGCGGTGAACGTTGAGCCCAAAGAGTGGCCGGACATGTCGGTCCTGACGGCCGAATACCAGAGCGCCGCCCGGGGCCGCCTGGACCGGCGTTGGGAAGCGCCGCCGCTGAGCTCCGTCTCGGTGTCCCTGGTCCTGCGGCCCGCCAACGCAGAGGGCAGGCCCCTGCCCACCCAGACGTATTCGTGGCTTTCACTGCTGGGCGCCCTGGCGCTACGCGAAACACTGCGTGAAACCGCCGGAATTCCAGCCGAGCTCAAGTGGCCCAATGACGTCCTGGTCCGTGGCCGCAAGATCGCCGGGATCCTGGCCCAGCTGGGGCCCATGGTGGACGGTTCCGTGCGTGCGGTCATTCTGGGGACCGGCCTGAACGTGGGCCTGACCGCGTCGGAACTGCCGGTGCCCACCGCGACGTCCGTTGCCCTGGAGGAACCGCTGACCGTTGACCGGACCGTCCTGCTCAAGAGCTACCTCGCCCATTTCGCAGTGCTCTACCGCAGTTTTTGCAATGCCGACGGCGACCCCGCCGCCGGGATTGCCGGCGGGCCGTCGCTGCACAAGCGGGTGGAGTCCGTGATGGTGACGCTGGGCAGGCAGGTACGCGCGCAGCTGCCCGGTGACCACGAGATCATCGGACACGCCTCCAGGCTGGACGAGTACGGCTCACTCCTGGTGGTGGACAAAGACGCGCGGGAGCATGTGGTCACCGCCGGCGATGTGGTTCATCTGCGCCCGTGGACCCCGCCGGGCGAGGGCACCGAAAGCGGTTATGCGTAAAGGCCTCGTGCCGGGCGAGCAGGTCATTACGATCACCCGCCCGCAGCCGAGGAAACTGGCCGGCCCGGCCGCAGCCTTTATTGCAGCCCCGGCGGCTGCCGCCTTTGCCAGTGCCTGGACCGTGCGGGGCGGGGCTACCGGGCTGATGCCGGTGGCTTCCGCTGACTGGACGCCGTGGATCGTCCTTGCCTGCGTCCTGGCCGCCGCGTGGATATGGTTGGCATATTGCCTGCCCCGGCTGCTGCGGTGGCAGGGAACCCGGTACATACTCACGAGCCGGCGTATTGTTGCCCGCTACGGTATGGTGCGGCGCCGCGACGAGCAGGTCAACCTCGCGTCGATCCGCAACGTGACGGTCCACCAGTCCGTGCTGCAGCGCATATTGCGCTCCGGGAATATATCCTTGGAAACCGGGTACCAAGGTGTGGTGAGCATTCAGGACGTCCCCGAAGCAGCACGGTTCCGGGACTTCGTGCTGGATGCGATTGACGAACTGCCTGCGGGCGGGGACCCGGAGACTGATGAGATATCGGACTATTCAGACGAAGCATTGCCGTGGGAGTTGAGAGAAGGTGGAGACGATGAACGATGAGGACCAGCAGGAAGAAGTGGACCTGCCAGCTCCCGCCGTGCCCGAACCTGCCCACCCGGCAACCGGCACGCTGTCTCCCGAACGCGTGGCGGCCAAAGCGCTTGAGACCCGGCTGTTGGGCGGCGAGCGGAAGCTGCGGCGTCGTGAGGTAGCCGCCGGGGCCGGCCTGTCCCTCCTTTCGGCGCGGAAGCTGTGGCGAGCCCTGGGCTTCCCGAACTTCGGTGACGAAGACGTCGCCTTCACCGAGCGCGACCAGGCAGCGCTGTCCACCGTGGTTGACCTGGTCCGCACCGGAGTACTGACCGAAGAAGCCGCCATCTCCGTGACCCGGTCCATCGGGCAAATGACGGACCGCATGGTGGTCTGGCAGATCGAAGCCCTGGTGGAGGACATGGTCCACGAACAGGGCGTCTCCGACGCCGTGGCCCGCAAGAGACTTGTCAAGGAGCTGCCGGCATTGCTGGACGCGCTGGAACACATGCTTGTCTACTCGTGGCGGCGGCAGCTCAACGCAGGCGTCCAGCGCCTGGCCGTGCGCGCCGAGGCAGGCCTGCAGGCCAGCGAAGAGGGCCGCGAGGGTGACGAAGACGATGCCCCGTTGCCGTTGGCGCGCGCCGTCGGCTTCGCTGACCTGGTGTCCTATACCAGCCTCTCGCGCCGGATGAATGAAAAGACCCTTGCCCGGCTGGTCCAGCGCTTTGAGAACAAATGCGCCGAGATCATTTCCGTTGGCGGTGGCCGGCTGGTCAAGACCGTGGGCGACGAAGTCCTGTACATCGCCGAAACGCCGGCTGCCGGAGCCGAGATCTCGCTGGCCCTGGCACAGGCGTTCACCGAAGATGAGATCCTGCCGGAGGCGCGGGTGGCGATGGTCTGGGGCAGGATCCTTTCCCGGCTGGGCGACATCTACGGCCCCACGGTCAACCTCGCCGCCCGGCTCACAACCTTGGCGGATCCAGGAACGGTCCTGATCGACTCCATGACGGCTTCCGCGCTGGACCAGGACAAACGCTTCGTTCTTGTCCCGCAGCCTGCCGAAAATGTGCGTGGTTTCGGCGAAATCCTTCCGGTGCTCCTGGCCCGCGGACAAGGCAAGGGTCTGGTTGTCGACTAGCCCGTAACCGGCCCCAGGTATTTATCCACTTGATGGTGGAAGCCGCTATAGTCGGTTGTGCCCGGCTGCAGCGGACCGTAAATCGGCCCGGCCGGAGGCTTACCTGGGGAGTAAACGGCCATGAAACTTCGCCGATCGGCGCGCGCA
>DIZT01000021.1 GCA_002427975.1 Micrococcaceae bacterium UBA6021
TGATCATCGGCTTTATGCTGTTTTTCGTCATGCGGGCCATGGGCGAGATTCTGCTCTCCAACCTGAACTACAAGTCCTTCAGCGACTTCGCCGGGGATCTTCTTGGCCCCTGGGCGAGCTTCTTCACCGGCTGGTCGTACTGGTTCTTCTGGGTGGTCACGGGCGTCGCCGACATCGTGGCCATTGCCGGCTATGTGGACAAGCTCGCCCCGGGCACCCCGCTGTGGATCCCGGCCCTGATCACCCCCGTGGTGTTGATCCTGCTGAACCTTCCCAGCGTCAAGGCGTTCGGCGAGGCCGAGTTCTGGTTCGCCATCATCAAGGTGGTGGCGATCGTCGCACTCATCGCCACCGGTGTGGTCATGATCGCCACGCACTTCACATCGCCAAGCGGCGCGGTGGCCAGCCTGGCCAACGTCTGGAACGACGGCGGAATGTTCCCGCACGGAATGTTCGGCTTCATCCTCGGCTTCCAGATCGCCATCTTTGCCTTCGCCGGCATCGAACTGGTCGGCACGGCCGCCGCGGAAACCAAGAACCCGGAAAAGAACCTGCCACGGGCGATCAACTCCATCCCGGTCCGCGTCCTGCTGTTCTACGTCCTGACGCTCGGTGTGCTGATGAGCCTCTTCCCCTGGAACGAGATCGGCACCAACGGCAGCCCGTTTGTGCAGATCTTCAGCGGCCTGGGCATCCCCGCGGCACCGCACATTCTGAACGCCGTGGTGATCACCGCCGCCCTCTCCGCCATCAACAGCGACATCTTCGGTGCCGGCCGCATCCTGTTCGGGCTGTCCAACCAAGGCCATGCGCCGGCGGTGTTCGGCAAGGTCTCCCGCCATGGTGTGCCGTGGATGACCGTGGTGATGATGGCCGGCATCCTCCTGGTGGGCGTGGTTCTGAACGCCGTCATTCCCGAGGATGTCTTTATCCTGATCGCCTCGATTGCCACGTTCGCCACCGTCTGGGTCTGGGTCATGATCCTGGCGTCCCACGTCGCGATGAAACGGGAGATCGCCCGGAACGGCCTGCCGGCGTCGGAATTCCCGTCACCGTGGTGGCCGGCGGCATCCATCCTGACCATCGCGTTTATGGCGCTGGTCATCGGCATCCTGGGCGCTTTCGAGGACACCCGCATCGCACTGTACGTCGGTGCCGTATGGCTCGGGCTGCTGGTCCTCGCCTACCGGCTGTGGGTCAAAGGCAACGGACGACGGCGGGCCGAGCTGATGGACGAGACGTCACCGCTACTGGTGGTTGAGTCAGCCCGGTAGACGACGGCGTGACGGAACCCGGCGGCCAATAACCGCCGGGTTCCGGCCAGTGCAATTCAGTGAGCGGTGGCTCTGACGGTGAACCGGCGTCAGACTCCGGCGACGGCCGAACGGACCGCAACCGGCATCGGCGTGGTGGGCCGGCCGATCAGGGTGCGGAGGTCCGAGCCGCTGACCAGGAGGTCGCCGCGGGCGATGCCGAGGTCCGAGTCCGCCAGGATGTCGGCAAAAGCCTGCGGAACGCCGAAGCCGGCCAGGAGTCCGGCGTAATCGCTGGCCGGAAGATCCTGGTACGCGACAGGCTTGTCAGCTGCCGCGCTGATTTCCCCGGCCAGCTCGGTGAGCGTGAAGGCGTGGTCCCCGCCGAGCTCGTACACCTTGCCAGCCTGGTTGTCGGCAACCAGCACGGCTGCGGCGGCCTCGGCGTAATCCACGCGGGACGCGGCACTTACCTTGCCATCACCGGCACTTCCGGCGAGGACGCCCTGGGCCAGGGTGCCCTGCAGCTGGTCGGTGTAGTTTTCCAGGTACCAGCCGTTGCGGAGGAGGGCGAACGGGACGCCGGAATCCTTCAGGATGGCCTCCGTCGCCTGGTGCTCGGCGGCCAGCTTCATACCGGTGGTGTCGGCGTTGGCGATGCTGGTGTAAGCGATGAGCTCGACACCCTCCGCCGCGGCAGCCTCGATGACAGTGCGGTGCTGGTCCACCCGCTGGCCGACCTCGCTGCCGGAAATGAGCAGTACTTTGCTGGCACCCTCCAGGGCCTGCGCCACGGAAGCGGCATCGGTATAGTCCATTGCCCTGACCTGGACGCCGCGGGCTGCGAAGTCTGCCAGCTTTTCGATGGACCGGCCGGCGGCCACGATCCCGGCGGCCGGCACATTGCGCTCCAGCAGGGCCTCGACGACGTGACGGCCAAGCTGTCCGGTTGCTCCGGTGATGACGATGCTCATGGGTGGATTCCTTTCACCAATTCTTAGGGGGTCACCCTCCACAACCAGCCATCCCGCGGATTACTTCCTGAAAGACAGTACGCACTTTGAAGTAAGGTACTCACCTTTTGGTAAGTTATAGGCATGGAAACAACTGCATGGCCCGCCAGCCTGCCGGCAGACCTGCGCGCCCACCTGCCGGAAGGACTGGCCGACGGCGTGTTCCCGGCAGGGTGCCCCAGCCGCACCGTCCTGGACCACATCACGAGCAAATGGGGAGTGCTGATCCTGCTGGCACTCTCGGAAGGTGAGCAGCGCTGGAGCGAACTCCGGCGCCGCGCGGAGGGCATCAGCGAGAAAATGCTGGCGCAGACCCTCAAGACACTCGAGCGCGACGGCCTGGTGCTGCGTAAGGCCCAGGCGGTCATCCCGCCCCGCGTGGACTACAGCCTCACGGAGCGCGGCTACGAACTGTCCGGCCTGCTGGTTCCCCTGGTCACCTGGGCCTACAACAATGCCGACGAAATCCTCAACGGCCAGCGCTGATTCCCGGCCGGCGCTGACCTGAAAACCACAAGTAGAGGTCCGCTTCGTGGGTGTTGGAACCGGGCAGGGCGTCTTCTACTACGACCACCGCCAGGTGAAGCGGCAGGACTAGCGGCCGTGGAAGTAGTTGTCAGAGTTTTTGTCCAGATAACTCGTGTTCGAGGGCTTTTTGGGCAGGATATCTGGACAAAAACTCCATGCGCCCTACCGCGCTGCCCAACCGCCGTCCATGGTGTAACTGGCCCCGGTGACCATGCCGGCGTGATCGGACGCCAGCCACGCCACCAGGGAGGCAACTTCGTCCGGTTCCACCAGGCGTTTCACGGCGGACTCGGAAAGCATCACCTTGGCCAGGACCTCGGACTCAGAGATGCCGTGCAACTTGGCCTGGTCCGCGACCTGCTTTTCCACGAGCGGGGTCCGGACATAGCCCG
>DIZT01000216.1:0-1433 GCA_002427975.1 Micrococcaceae bacterium UBA6021
GCGAGATGTACGACACCTGGTACGCCATGAGCGCGATGCTGGCGACTTCGCCTGCGCTGCGCGAGGCGGTGCGTTCGGTCATCACCCACCGCTTCCCGGCCGAGCAGTGGCAGGACGCCTTCGCCGCAGCCCGAAGCGGCCAGTGCGGCAAGGTCGTCCTGGACTGGAGCTGACCTGCGGCACCGTCGACGCTGACCGCGACTGAACACCACTCACACCTCACGCGATACGACTCACGACTCAGGAAGAGAGACCCCCGATGTACGGAGCGTTCAAGGAACAGCTGACGACCACGCTGGAGGAGATCAGGGCGGCGGGCCTCTACAAGAACGAGCGCGAGCTGACGTCCCCACAGTCGGCCCACATCACGACCGCCAAGGTCCAGGCAGTGAACTTCTGTGCCAACAACTATCTCGGCCTGGCCAACCACCCGACGGTCGTTGCTGCAGCGTCAGAAGCGTTGCAGAAGTGGGGTTTCGGCATGGCCAGCGTCCGCTTCATCTGCGGCACCCAGGACCTGCACCTGGAACTGGAAGCCAGGGTTTCCAGGTTCCTCGGCACAGAGGACACCATCCTGTTCTCTAGTTGCTTTGATGCCAACGGCGGCGTCTTCGAATCCCTCTTCGGCCCCGAGGACGCCATCATCTCCGACGCTCTCAACCACGCCTCCATCATCGACGGCATCCGGCTCTGCAAGGCCCAGCGGTTCCGCTACGCCAACCAGGACATGGCGGAGCTCGAGGCCCGGCTCGTTGAGGCGAAGGATGCCCGGCGCAGGATCATCGTCACCGACGGTGTGTTCTCCATGGACGGCTACCTGGCGCCGCTGGAAGCCATCTGCGACCTCGCCGAGAAGCACGACGCCCTGGTGATGGTGGACGATTCCCACGCCGTCGGCTTTATGGGTGCCACCGGGGCCGGAACCCCGGAGCACGCGGGGGTGTCCCACCGTGTGGACATCTACACCGGCACCTTCGGCAAGGCGCTGGGCGGCGCGTCCGGAGGCTACGTGTCCGGCCGCAGCGAAGTGGTGGCCATGCTCCGCCAGAAAGCCCGCCCGTACCTGTTCTCCAACTCCCTGGCCCCCGCGATCGTCGCCGCCACCATCAAGGCGCTGGACCTGGTGGAGAATTCCGGCGAACTGCGGACCCGGCTGTTCGAGAACGCCCGGCTGTTCCGCCGCCGGATGACCGAGGAAGGCTTCGAACTCCTGGCCGGCGAACACGCGATCGTCCCCGTGATGTTCGGGGACGCTGTGATGGCCGCCAAGGTGGCGGACCAGATGCTCCAGCACGGCGTCTTCGTCACCGCGTTCAGTTTCCCGGTGGTCCCGCGCGGCGCCGCCCGGATCCGCGTGCAGCTTTCAGCGTCGCACTCGGCGGCCGACGTCGAAGCGTGCGTTGGTGCCTTCGTCGCCAGCCGTGCCGCGGTAG
>DIZT01000216.1:1482-10193 GCA_002427975.1 Micrococcaceae bacterium UBA6021
GTGCAACTCTGCGAGGATGGAGCCATGGCAGCACATTACGATGTCCTGATTGTGGGCGGCGGCATCGCCGGCCTGTCCCTGGCTTCCGCGCTCGCGGGCAGCTGCAGCATGGCGCTGGTGGAAGCCGAGCAGGAGCTGGCGTACCACACGTCCTCCCGCTCCGCCCGCCAGCTCATTCCGAGCTTCGGCCCGGAGGTGGTCCAGGAGCTCACAGTCCGGACCCTGGAGCTGATGGCGGCACGGGACGCGCAACTGCCCGAACCTGTCCTGTCGCCGCGCAGCTTTTTGCTCATCGGCACGGAGGAATCCGTCCGCGCTGAGGCCAGCGGCCGCATGAAGCCCATCACGCACGCCAGGGCCCTGGAACTGTGCCCTGCGCTGGTGCCAGGGTCCTTCGCCGCCGCAGGCCTGGACACCGGATCCTTCGGCTGCAACGCGCCCCTTTTGCTGGCCGATCACCGGCAGCAGGCAACGGCCGCGGGCGCCGACATCATCACCGGCGCCCGCGTACATTCCGCCCAGCGGCTGGGCACGGGCTGGGAGATCGGCGCCGGGCAGGAGGCCTTTGAAGCCGCTGTGCTGGTTAACGCGGCGGGCGCCTGGGCCGATGAACTGGCGGTGATCAGCGGCGTCGAAAAGCTGGGCCTCCAGCCGTACCGGCGCACTGCGGCGATTGTCGACGTCGAACATCCCCTGCCCGAGCACAGCCCCATGGTGGCGGCAGCGGACAACACCTTCTACTTCCGCCGCGAGGGCGCAGACGTCTTGATCTCGCCGTCGGAATCGGTCCCCAGCGGCCCTGAGGACGCCCGGCCGCGGCCTGGCGACGTGGAGCGGCTGATCGCGAAGCTCAACCAGGTGACCACCCTGGGGATCCGCGGAGTCCGGAGCGCGTGGACGGGGCTCCGGACCGAGGCGGCCGACGGCGTCCCGGTGGCAGGTTTCGACGCCGAAGCCCCCGGATTCTACTGGCTCGCCGGGCAGGGCGGTTACGGTTTCCAGGCCTCATCGGCCATGGCGGAGCTGGCAGCCGGGCAAATCCTGGCAGGAATGGGCGCCGGGCACAGCGCTGGGCACAGTTCCGGCACCGCCAACCTTCCGGAATCCCGGACAGCGGAGGCACTGGCCGCCACCCGCTGGTCCATCCGGCGCTGAAGAATGGTCCTATGAGCACCCTGATCACCAATATCGCCGAGCTGATGACGCAGGACCTGGAACACCGCGTCCTGAAAAATGCCGCCGTGGTGATCGAAGGTGAACGGATTGCGTGGCTTGGCGCCGCAGCTGATGCTCCGGCGGCCGACGACGCCGTGGATGCCGGCGGCCGGGCCGTCTTGCCGGGCTGGGTGGATTCCCATACGCACCTGGTCTTCGCGGGGGACCGCACCGCAGAGTTCGAGGCGCGGATGGCAGGGGAGTCCTACTCGGCCGGGGGCATCGCCGTGACCATGGAGGCCACGCGGCGCGCCTCCGATTTCGACCTCACGAGGCTGGCAATGGCGCGCGTGTCCGAGGCCGTGTCGCAGGGCACCACCTACCTCGAAACCAAGACCGGGTACGGGCTGGATGTTGAGCACGAGGCCCGGAGCGCCAGGATCGCGTCCACCGTGGCCGATGAAGTCACCTACCTGGGCGCCCACCTGGTCCCGGCGGGCACCAATGCGGAGGCCTACACCGACCTGGTCTGCGGGCCGATGCTGGACGCCGTCCGGCCGTACGTGCGGTGGGCGGATGTGTTCTGCGAGGAAGGCGCCTTCACCGCTGAGCAGTCCCGCCGGGTCCTTGAGGCGTGCCGTGACGCCGGGCTGGGGATCCGCGTCCACGGCAACCAGCTGGGCGAGGGGCCCGGCGTGCAGTTGGCGGTGGAATTCGGCGCAGCCAGCGTGGACCACGTGAACTTCTTGTCCGAGCGGGATGTGGCGGCGCTGGCGGACAGTTGGTCCGGCTGGAATCCGGAAACCGGTACTGGGTCCCGCGGCACCGTGGCAACCTGCCTGCCCGCGTGCGATCTCTCCACCCGGCAGCCGCTGGCCCCGGGACGTCGGCTGCTGGACGCGGGCGCGCAGGTGGCGCTGGCGTCCAATTGCAATCCGGGAACGTCGTACACCAGTTCCATGGCGTTCAACGTGGCTACGGCCGTGCTGCAGATGCGCCTCAGCGTCCATGAGGCGGTGCGGGCCGCAACGTACGGGGGTGCGCTGGCGCTGCACCGGGAGACAGGGAACGACGCCGACGGCGAACGGGCGGTGGGTTCGGTCGCCGTCGGACACCGCGCTGACCTGCAGATGCTTAACGCCCCGTCAGCCACGCATCTCGCCTACCGCCCGGGCATGCCGCTCACGTACGCTGTGTGGCGGGCAGGCGTGCGGGCACGGTAGCTGGGCATCGCCAATGTGACGCAAGTTGATTGTTTATCTCTGTTATGATCATCAAACGTCACTTTTTGGTGATTGTTTGACGCTGAGAGGCCCCCATGACCCGCACCGACCGCCTGACGGCCATCCTGGACATTCTCGCCAAGACCGGCCAGGTGGAGGTGGAGGAGATTGTCTCGCAGCTTGCGGTCTCGCCCGCCACCGCGCGCCGCGATCTGGACAGCCTGGCCAAACGGCGGCTCCTGACCCGGACCAGGGGCGGGGCCACTATCGGAGCACTGGCCTATGACTTGCCCGGGCGGTACAACCGGGACGACCACGCCGAAGCCAAGGAACAGATTGCGCAGGCTGCCTCCGCCCTGATTTCGCCCGGTGCGGTGATCGGGCTCTGCGGCGGCACCACCAGCACGGCTTTGGCCCAGATCCTGGCAACGCGCGAGGACCTCAACGCTCCCGCCAACCAGTCCACGCTGACGGTGGTCACCAACGCGATCAACATTGCCTCGCAGCTGGCTGTCCGGCCCAACATCAAAGTCATGGTGACCGGCGGCATCCTGAACCCGCGCTCCTACGAGCTGGTGGGCCCGTACACGGACATCATCATGCAGAAGGTGGTCCTGGACATCGCCTTCATCGGCGTGAACGGCATCGACCCCGAGGTCGGCCCCACCAATACGGGGGAGGGCGAAGCATCCGTGAACGCCCTGCTGGCCAGCAGGGCCCGGATCTCCTATGTGCTGGCCGACTCCTCCAAAGTGGGCGTCCGTGCGTTCGCTACGATGGACGGCTACGCGTTCAACCGCCTGATCACCGATGCCGGTATCTCCGCCGAGGACAAGGCCGCGTTCGAAGCCAACGGCACGGAAGTTATCGTGGCGCCGCACTAGGCCAAAGCCGCACCAGGCCACCAACCGCGCTGTGACCGGGCCCTAAAAGATCACCGGCGGCGCATCCAGGACGGTCTCGTCCACCCGGCGGTCAACCCATTGGCTGAACGGAATATCCAGCTCATACTTGCCCATGTCAGTACGGACAAGCGTCCTGACCGCAGCATTGTCCGGGTTGTTGAGGGATTCGAAGTACTCCACGGACCAGTGGAACCAGCGCATGCAGAAAAGCCGCATGGTGAGTCCGTGCGTCACCAGCAAGGTGCTGGCGGCATAGTCCGGCTTGGACCAGTGGCGGTAGAGCGTCTCCATGAACGAAGAGATCCGGTCGTAGACATCGGAGCCGGATTCGCCCTCGCGGAACCGGTAGAAGAAATGGCCGTAGGCGTTGCGGAGTTCCTTCTGGTCCTCGATGTCGCCCGTGATCTGAAAGTTGGCCCAGTCCTGCTCACGGAGGCGCGGCTCTTCGATCACCCGTTCCGTGAGGTTGCCAAGGTTGAGCGCCGCCAGCGTCTGGTGCGCCCGCAGGTACGGCGACACGTAGACGCAGACCTGCCGGCCGTCCAGCTCCCGGCGGATCCGTTCCCCGGCCGCCGTGGCCTGCGCCAGGCCCTGGGGAGTCAGCGGAATCCGGTAGTCCGGGACCCTGTTGTAGACGGAGGTATCGACGTTGGCCGCGGACTGGCCGTGCCGGATCATGATGATTTTCCCTGGCGCGCTCATAAGCCTCAAGCATAGGTGCCGCCGGCATGGCAGCTGCTGTCCGCGGGCCGGCCCACCGTCAATCAGCGAAGAACCGGAAACTACAGGCAAGATGGAACCATGTTGGTTCCCTCCCGCCGTCGGCTGCGGATCGAAGTCTGGATTGTTCTCGGACTGTCCCTGGGGCAGTCCGCCGTCTATTCGGTGGTGCAGCTGCTGGAAAAAATGACCCGGGCCCCGCTGGCGGAGGGGACGTCCACGCTGAACCCCTCACAAAGCACGCGCGAGTATTTCGACCTGACCTACCAGCTGCTGGGCATCATTTTCGCCCTGGTTCCGGTGCTGTTGGTCATCTACTTCCTCACGGACCAGCGGCAGTCCGGCGCGGATGGAAGTGCGCACGGCAGTTCGGCTTTCCGGAAGCTGGGGTTCAATTTCGCCCGGCCGGGCCGTGACCTGCTCCAGGGCGTGGGCCTTGCGGCGCTGATCGGGATTCCTTCTTTGGGCCTGTACGCCGCGGGTCGTGCCCTGGGGATTACCACCGCCATCATCCCCAGCGCCCTCGATTCCTACTGGTGGACCGTTCCCGTCCTGATCCTGTCGGCGGTACGGCATGCCGTGGTGGAGGAGGTCATTGTGGTGGGCTACCTCATGGACCGCTTCGGCAAGTTCGGCTGGAGCGTGCCCCTGGCGATCTTCGCAAGCTCCATGCTCCGGGGCAGCTATCACCTTTACCAGGGGTTCGGGCCGTTCATCGGCAACGCTGTGATGGGCGTGGTGTTCGCCTGGCTTTACACCAGGACCAAGCGGGTCATGCCGCTGGTCATCGCCCATGCCTTGCTGGATATCGTGGCCTTCGTTGGCTTCAGCCTCTTTGGCCGGGACGTGGGCCTGGGCTAAGCCGCCCTACTGTGACCGTGCTGGCCGTTAAGCCGTGCTGGCCGTTAAAAGGGATTCGGCCGCCATCGGTGGGTGACATCATTGGCACCCGCTGATGGCGGCCGAAGCTATTAAACGTGCAATCAGATGGTGACTGCGCCCGTAGCTGTCTCGAAGGTCACCGACAGGATGCCCGGCGTTCCGTGCGGAGCGATCCAGTCAACCGCCACGTCCTCCAGCGGCTTCTCGACAGGTTCGCCGAGCCATTCCGTCACGCGCTCGGCGGAACCGGCGATGGTCAGGCAGCTCATCTTGACGTTGCTCTCATAGGCGTTAGACGGGTGCAGGGCGGGATCGCCTTCCCACTTGAGCATGTACGGGACCTGCGGGTCCGCGATCAGGCCCAGAATGCCGATCTGCTTCCAGACGAGCTCACGGCCGTCCGGGAACTTGCGGTTGCCGTTGACAGCAGCACGGCCCAGACGGTCTTCGAACGGAGCGAGGTCGTCCACTTCGACGCACCAGCCCATCCAGCCGCCGCCGGCTTCGGACCGCGCCCGGACAGCCTGACCGAACGGAGCCTTATCCGATGCCGGGTGGTTCAGGACCTCCACGACTTCCAGGTATTTGTGGCCGGCGAGGGGAATGATCATGTTCCGGGTTCCAAACCGGGGGTGCACTCCGCCCTTGACGGCTTCAACGCCGAGGGCGGACGAAATACGTTCGGTGGTGGCAACGAGGCCATCTTGTTCACAGGCGTAAGAGACGTGATCCATGCGCATGCCATCATCTTGGCACTTTGTGATGCGGCTCTCAGCTAAGGGTAGCCTTACCGGATTTCTGGTGCGTCACGAGTGGACATTCCGCCGGGAAGCAGGACAGGAAGCGGCCGGTTGACCACCTTCGTCACAATCCTGTTCCCGTCAGGGAAGTCTTCCTACACTGAACGCAACCGCGCAGTTCCACACCACGTCAAGGAGCCTTGAATGTCGAACGGATGGTCTTTCGAAACCCGCCAGATCCACGCTGGCCAGGAGCCTGACAGCGCCACCGGTGCACGTGCGCTCCCGATTTACCAGACGACGTCGTTCGTCTTCCCGAGTGCCGAATCCGCCGCCAACCGGTTTGCCCTCGCGGAGCTCGCACCCATCTACACCCGCATCGGCAACCCCACGCAGGATGCCGTGGAGCAGCGCATCGCCAGTCTGGAGGGCGGGCTTGCGGCACTGCTGCTGAGCTCGGGACAGGCCGCCGAAACGATTGCCATCCTCAATATTGCCGAGGCAGGTGACCACGTGGTGGCCAGCCCCAGCCTCTACGGCGGAACCTATAACCTCCTGGCGCACACGCTGAAGAAGTTCGGCATCTCCGTGACGTTTGTGGCCGATCCGGACAATCTGGACCAGTGGCGCGATGCCGTCCAGCCCAACACCAAGCTCTTTTTCGCCGAAGTGGTCTCCAACCCGCGCCAGGACGTGCTGGACATCGAAGGTGTCTCACGTGCAGCGCACGACGCCGGGGTGCCGCTCATCGTGGACAACACCCTCTCCACGCCCTACCTCATCCGGCCGCTCGAGTGGGGCGCAGACATTGTGGTCCACTCCGCCACCAAATACCTTGGCGGTCACGGCTCGGCCATTGCCGGCGTGATCGTGGACTCCGGCAACTTCGACTTCGGCGCGGATCCGGAACGGTTCCCGGGCTTCAATACTCCTGACCCCACATACAACGGGCTGGTCTACGCCCGTGACCTCGGGGCCAGCGGGGCCCTGGGTGCCAACCTTTCCTACATCCTGAAGGCCCGCGTCCAGCTGCTGCGTGACCTCGGCTCGGCGGTGTCCCCCTTCAACGCCTTCCTGATTGCCCAGGGCCTGGAGACGCTCAGCCTGCGGGTGGAGCGGCACGTGGCCAACGCCGTCGACGTAGCGCAGTGGCTCGAGGCGCGGGACGACGTCGAGTCCGTTGCCTATGCGGGGCTGCCCTCCAGCCCCTGGTACGAGCGTGGCCGCAAATACGGCCCCAAGGGCACGGGTGCGGTGGTCGGTTTTAACCTGGCCGGCGGTGCAGAGGCCGGGAAGCGCTTCGTGGACGCCCTGGAGCTCCATTCACATGTGGCCAACATCGGGGACGTCCGTTCGCTCGTCATCCACCCGGCGTCCACCACGCACAGCCAGCTCTCGCCCGAGCAGCAGGCCATCGCCGGTGTCACGCCCGGACTGGTCCGCCTGTCCGTGGGCATCGAACACATCGATGACATCCTGGCCGACCTGGAAGCCGGCTTCCGGGCGGCCAAGGGCGCGGCAGCGGTTAACAAAGATGCTGTGGTCCGGCAGCAGTAGGGCGGATGCAAAGTCATAACCAGTCACACGCTTAGCAATACCCCGGGGCTGTTTCGTACACTCAAAGGAGGTCATGAGTGCCAGCGACAGCCCCGGCTTGCTGGCCGGCAACCCTCTTCCGCGGCGGGGTGCCCCGGGTGAGGACCTGGCCTGCCGGTCAATTGACGGTGGGCAAGCGCGTAGAAAAGGTCCTTTCCATGACGATTACGGTCTCCAGAACTGCAGCACCCGGGAACGGTGTGGTCCGTTACGCCAGCGTCGGCGGACTTGAGCTCGAAGCCGGCGGCTTCCTCCCGGACGTCACCCTCGGCTATGAAACATGGGGAACGCTAAACGCGGACGGCTCCAACGCCGTCCTGATTGAGCACGCCCTGACCGGCAGCACGCACGTGACGCGCGGCGACAGTGACGAGCCCGGCTGGTGGGAACAGCTGGCCGGACCCGGTGGGCCGGTGGACACGGACCGGTTCTTTGTGGTCTCCATCAACATTGTGGGCGGCTGCTACGGCTCCACCGGGCCGTCCTCGGTTGCCCCGGACGGCAAGCCGTGGGGGTCCCGTTTTCCTTTGGTAACACTGCGGGACACGACGGCGGCTGAGGCCAGGCTGGCTGACCAGTTGGGCATCCCGAGCTGGTATGCGGTGCTGGGCGGCTCCATGGGCGGCGCGCGTGCCCTGGAATGGGCGGTCACCTACCCGGACCGCGTGCAGCGGTGCGCCGTCATTTCGATCGGCGCAGCAAGCACCGCCGAGCAGATTGCGTTCGCCCAGGCACAGACCCTCGCCATCCGCCAGGACACCAACTTCAACGACGGAGACTACTACGGCGGGCCGCTGCCGGAGGACGGCCTGGCGTTGGCGCGGCGCATTGCACACATCACTTACCGGTCCGCCGAGGAATTCGATGGCCGCTTCGGCCGGTCGGCCCAGCACCCGGAGTCTCCGCTTCGGGCGGCAGCACTGGGGGAGCGGGGACGTTACCAGGTGGAAAGCTACCTGGACCACCAGGGCAAAAAGCTGGTACAGCGCTTCGATGCCAACAGTTACATTGCCATCACCGACGCCCTGATGAGCCACGACGTCTGCCGGGGGCGGGGTTCCCTGGACGAGGTTTTGGGCCGCGCCACCGCCAGGTTCTTCGTGGCTGCGGTGGACAGCGACCGGCTGTACTTCCCGTCCCAGTCCCGTGAGCTGGCTGACGCGCTCCCGGGCGAGGTGGACGTTCACGTCATTCAGGCTCCGATCGGCCACGACGGTTTCCTGACGGAGATCGGCCAACTCGGCGACCAGCTCCGGAACACCTTCCTGGTCTAGGAATCCAAGTCACACGCTCCTGGATTCAGGGCTGCAGGTCAGCCATTCATGATGTCAGAGCGGCGCTTCATGTAGTCCTCCATGGCCAGCTCGCCGTTGCTGTACTGCTGGTCAAGTTCGGCAAGCTTCCGGGCACGGAATCCCTGCGGGGCCGACGGCGGCGGGGGAGCGGCGGGGGGGGCAGGCGGGGGGGGGGGGGGGGTGGCCGGGCGGGCC
>DIZT01000216.1:10207-13427 GCA_002427975.1 Micrococcaceae bacterium UBA6021
GGTGCTTCTGAATGCTGCCCTGCCGGCGGCACAGGCTGCATCGGCGGAAGCGGCTGGCCCGGCGGCAGGGGCTGCGGGCTCATGATCTGGCGGAAGCCGCCGCCCATGTAATCCTGCTGGGTGTAGCCGTCGCGGGGCTGCGTGTTCTGCGGTCCGGGGTACTGCCCACTGCCTGGAAACTGTCCGCCGCCGGGAAACTGGTCCGGGTAGCGGCCGGAAAAGCTCTGCTCCTGGTTCCGTTTGTTGACGGATTTCCGGTACATCCGCATCGCCATCGGTATCACGAACGACAAAACGATGATCCAGAAAAACAAGCTGTTCACGGTGTAGCGCCTCTCATATGTGTCCTTCCAGCTTAGCCCCGGAGCCGCCACGGACGGCCGGGATTTCCAGGAAGGCGCCGTACCGGTCCACGGCTACCCGGACGGCGTCGTCCAGGCCAGTGTCGTTGAACAGGCGGATGTCCAGCTCAGAGCGGCCCGGAAACAAGGTGTGCCGCCAGGAGCCGGCCATCCGCCCGTCCAGCAGCACCACGTGCATCGGTGCCCCGGCAACCGGGAACGCCGGAGCGCTGCCACCCAGGTAGTGCCGCGTTGCGGAGTAGCCCATCACGTATTCGTCGTAGCACTGGATCAGGTCGATCCGAGCCTCGGCCGCAGACGTGGCATTGCTGACGTCCGTGCCGGCGTCGAAATAATGCGCGACGCCGTCAATCACCGAAGTGGCCAGCGTTTCGGGAGCAGTTGCCAGAGACTGTTGAAGGCCGAGCCGCACGTCGGCCATCGTGAGCCCGGACCAGTCGGCACAGTCCTTGACCGTGGCCGGACCGCGGCTGGTGAAGTAGCGCCGGACGAGCTCGCTGAGGGCTTCAGCCCGGGTCAGTGGCACGGGCGGGCCAGCAGGTACGCGCTCGTCAAAGAGGGCGTAGGTCTGCTTCAGCGCACCGCCAGGACTGCGCACAGGCGACCCGCTGGCCAGGATCCCGCTGATCTCGGCATGCATGATCAGGTAGGCCAGCCCGAAGCCGGTGGCAGTGAACCCGGCGTCCTGGAGCCGCGTGGCCAACTGTTCCCGGGTCAGGTGCCGCCCGCCCCGGACGGCTTCGGCCAGGACCTCCCCGCTCCGGTCAGCGGCGGCGGCATCAATCCCGGTCCGCCGGTACATGCCGGCGTTGCCCTGGTGAAGCCGCGGGGCGGACAAGGCCGTCAGCCAGCGAAGATCGTCCCGGTGCACAAAATGCCAGGTGGGCCGCAGGATGTGGGTGCGGAGGATGCGCCCGTCGGTCACCGACTGCTCCACGTCCAGTGCAGTGGCCACCGCAGCAGCAGCACGATTAGACGGTGCTTCGGAGGCGGCCCCAAGACCGCCGGTCCGTTGCGCCAGGCTCCACCGTGCGTAGGGGAACTCCTGGGCCTGGACAGCCAGCAGGTGTCGGACGGCGTCATCGGCAGACGCCAGGCCGGGCCCGCGCAGCCGTTGGGCGTGAAGCCGCCGCCGCACCACCTCAGCCGGGTCCATGGCTAGTCGGGTCCTCTGCTCGTGGGCCATGCCGTACCCGGCTGCCGCTACCGCCGGGCGTCGGTGGTACCCAGCGGCCCCTCGCCGGAACCCAACGGAACGCCGGAGCCGAACACAGGGCCCGGCGTCGGACGTTTTGCGGTGATCCCGTCGCCGGAGGAGCGGTGGCGCAGCCGCCGCACCACCCACGGGACAAAGTACTCGCGGGCCCACACCAGGTCTTCGGTACGGGCTGCCCGCCACGTGCGGGCCGGCAAAGGCTTGGGATGGCGCGGCTCAAGGGTGTGGTTGACGTTGAGCGAATCAAGCACCATCGCGGCGATGGTGTGGTGTCCCAACGGCGAAAAGTGCAGGCGGTCCTCGTCCCACATCTGCGGATCATTGAGCTGCTTGAGGGACCACATGTCGGCGATGATGGCGTCGTGGCGGGCGGCAACGGTCCGCAGGTTCTCGTTGTAGATGGCCACCTTGCTCCGGATCCGGCCCAGGACCGAAGAACCGGTGTCCGGGCCGTTGAACAGCACCACCGTGGCGCCGCCCATGGCCAGGATCTGGACCACGGAATCGAGTTTTTCGGCGAGGGCGTCGGGGTCGCCGCCGGGCCTGATGAGATCGTTGCCGCCGGCGGAAAGGGTAATCAGGTCCGGCTTGAGCGCCAGGCACGGAGCGAGTTGCTGGTCCACGATCTGCTGGAGGAGCCGGCCGCGGACGGCAAGGTTGGCGTAGGCGAAGTCCGCCTGTCCCCGGCCCAGTTCCTCGGCCACACGGTCCGCCCAGCCGCGGTAGCCCCCGGGACTCGTTGGTTCCGGGTCTCCGATGCCCTCGGTGAACGAATCCCCCATCGCTACATAGCGGGTCCAGGGGTGGGATACCGTCGCCGTGGGCGGATTCTGCATGGCTCTTGCGTCAGTCACGGTCTTATCCTGCCTCCTTCCCCACAAGCTACGCCACCGTAGGTAGTTGCCGCCGGGTAACTGTAAGAATGGAAACCATGACTGACGCCCAAGTATTTCCCGCCCCTGTTGTTATGTGGTCCCGGCCCGAGGACCAGCGGGCCGGAAGGCCGCTGCTGGTGCTGCTGCATGGCTACGGCGCCAATGAACAGGACCTCCTGAGCCTGGCGGATATGCTGCCCGAAGATTTTGTTGTTGCCTCACTCCGGGCGCCCCTGGCAACGGGGCCGGGGTTTATGTGGTTCCCCCTGACGGGCACCATCGACTATTCCCTCGACGCCGTCAAAACGGCTGCCGGTTACGTGCAGGACTGGATCGACACCGTCAAAGCCAGCCACCCGTCGGTGACGCTGCTTGGCTTTTCCATGGGAATGGCCATGGCCACCACGCTGCTCCGGCAGCGCCCCGCCGACTATGCCGCCGTCGTCGGGCTTTCCGGTTTTGTGGTCAACGCGGACGGTGACCCCACTTTCAAGGATGGCGAATTGGACGGCACTGTGCCGCTCTTCTGGGGCCGGGACCAGCAGGATCCCGTGATCACCCCCGACAAAATCGAGTACACCATGGGCTGGCTGCGTGACCACATCAAGCTCACCAAGGTGCTCTACACGGGCATGTGGCACGGCATCAACCAGCAGGAGATCGGGCACGTCTCCGAATTCCTGACGCATGAGGTGCTGAACAAGTAAACGTCCGACGGCGGCCCGCGGCACAGTGCCGCCGGCCGCTTACGTCGTCCTCGCCGAATC
>DIZT01000216.1:13481-15324 GCA_002427975.1 Micrococcaceae bacterium UBA6021
GGCTGCCGTTGAATCAGGCCCGGTGAATCAGGCCTCCGGGGCCACGACCTTCACGGTCTGGCCGTTGACGGTGACGGTGTCGCCGTTGTGCAGCTGGCGTCCGCGGCGGTCCTCGATCCCGCCGTTGACCTTGACGAGTCCGTTCCTGATCAGCTCGGCGGCTTCCACGCCGTCTTCCACCAGGCTGGCGAGCTTCAGGAGCTGGCCAAGGCGGATCATGCTGTCGCGGATGGGGATCTCTTCAATGTCCTGGTTGCTCATACAAGTAATGATGCCTGACGTAAGGTGAATCCAATGACCCCCACCCCACGGCTGCCGCTGTTCGCCGGGCTCCCGCTGGCCATCGGCGCGGGACTGGCCATTCCCGTCCAGGGCCGGATCAACGGCGCCCTCGGCATCCGGCTCAACGACGGCGTCGCCGCGGCCGTGGTGGGTTTCAGCACCGGCCTGGTGCTGATGATCCTGATCTCCCTGATCCTGCCCAGCGGCCGCGCCGGCCTGGCCAGGATCCTGCCGGCGGTCCGGACCCGGGCTTTTCCGCCCGCGTACGTACTGGCCGGCGGAATCGGCGCACTTTTTGTCTTCGCGCAGTCCTTCACGGTGGGCGTCCTGGGCGTGGCTCTGTTTACCGTGGCCACCGTGACCGGACAGACGCTGAGCGGCCTGCTGGTGGACCGGCTGGGCATCGGCCCGGGCGGCAAGAGGGCCGTGACCGCCATACGGGTTATCGGGTGCGTGCTCACTGTCGCCGCTGTCGCATGGGCGGTGTCGCCGCGGCTGGCCGGCTCCCCGGGCTCCCCGGGCGCCCCTGCGGACGGCGCCGGAGGGCTGGGGACCCTTGTCATCCCGTTGATCTTTCCCGTCCTGGCCGGGTTCCTGATGAGTTTCCAACAGGCCATGAACGGGACGGCCACGGTCCACTACGGTTCGCCGATCGCCGCCACGCTGGTGAACTTCGTGGCGGGCAGTGTGTTCCTGTGGATTGCGTTGGCCATCAAAGTGGCTGCGTTTGGGCCGGGCAATCCGCTGCCGGCCGAGTGGTGGTATTACCTGGGCGGGCCCATGGGCTGCGTCTTCATCGGCCTGGGGGCGCTGCTGGTCCGCAGCCTGGGAGTGCTGGTGACCGGGCTCGGGATGATCGCGGGGCAGCTCCTGGGTTCCCTGGGGCTGGACCTTCTGGTGCCGGCCCCGGGGAGCATCGTGGCGCCGGCCACAGTGCTGGGCACACTGCTCACACTGGCTACCATCATCCTGGCCACACTGCCCTGGCCGCGGGGCGCCTTCCGGAGGCAGCGGCCGGTAGGCTAGGACACGCAGTTCTCTGCATCCCGTTCCTTCGCCCGCCCCGCCCGCACCCAGCGGTGATGCACGCACGTGCATCGGGGCCAGAAAACCGCGGACCGCACCCAGCGGCCCTGTAGAAATTGGAGTCCACCATGGCAGCAAAATCCGTACTCGACCAGGTCATTTCCCTTTCCAAGCGACGGGGTTTCGTGTTCCAGGCCGGTGAAATCTACGGAGGCTCCCGCTCTGCCTGGGACTACGGACCCCTCGGCGCCGAGCTGAAGGAAAACATCAAGCGCCAGTGGTGGCAGTCCATGGTCCGCGGCCGCGAGGACGTGGTGGGCCTGGATTCCTCCGTCATCCTGCCCCGCCAGGTATGGGAAGCCTCCGGCCACGTTGACGTCTTCTCCGACCCCCTCGTTGAGTGCCTCTCCTGCCACAAGCGCTACCGTGCTGACCACCTCGAAGAAGAGTACGAGGAAAAGAAGGGCCGTCCCGCCGAGAACGGCCTGAAGGACATCGCCTGCGCCAACTGCGGCACCCGCGGCGAATGGACCGA
>DIZT01000216.1:15348-16137 GCA_002427975.1 Micrococcaceae bacterium UBA6021
CGAGGAAGGCATGCACTACCTGCGCCCGGAAACGGCCCAGGGCATTTTTGTGAACTTCAGCAACGTGCTGACCACCTCCCGTAAGAAGCCGCCGTTCGGCATCGGCCAGATCGGAAAGTCCTTCCGGAATGAGATCACGCCCGGCAACTTCATCTTCCGCACCCGTGAGTTCGAGCAGATGGAAATGGAGTTCTTCGTCGAGCCCGGCACGGATGAGGAATGGCACCAGTACTGGATGAAGGAGCGCATGTCCTGGTACACCGGCCTGGGCATCCGGGAGGAGAACCTGCGCTTCTTCGAACACCCGCTGGAAAAGCTCAGCCACTACTCCAAGGGCACCACGGACATCGAATACCGCTTCGGTTTCCAGGGCTCGGAATGGGGCGAGCTGGAAGGCATCGCCAACCGCACCGACTTTGACCTGTCCACGCACTCGAAGGCTTCCGGCCACGACCTGAGCTACTTCAACCAGGCCACCAACGAGCGCTACACCCCGTACGTGATTGAGCCGGCCGCCGGCCTGACCCGTTCCTTCATGGCGTTCCTCGTGGACGCGTACACCGAAGACGAGGCACCCAACGCCAAGGGCGGCGTCGACGTCCGTACCGTCCTGCGCCTTGACCCGCGCCTGGCGCCCGTCAAGGCTGCAGTGCTGCCGCTGAGCCGGAATGAGGACCTCTCGCCGAAGGCCAAGGACCTGGGCGCGCAGCTGCGCAAGAACTGGAACA
This sequence comes from Micrococcaceae bacterium UBA6021, assembly GCA_002427975.1. Classification (GTDB taxonomy): domain Bacteria; phylum Actinomycetota; class Actinomycetes; order Actinomycetales; family Micrococcaceae; genus Arthrobacter. The sequence goes on from DIZT01000216.1 coordinate 16,077, forward strand.
TCGACTTTGACGATGCCGGCGCGATCGGCCGCCGCTACCGCCGCCAGGACGAGATCGGCAC
>DIZT01000216.1:16207-35385 GCA_002427975.1 Micrococcaceae bacterium UBA6021
CGCCAGGACGAGATCGGCACCCCGTTCTGCATCACCGTGGACTTCGACACCCTCGAGGATCAGGCCGTGACCATCCGTGAACGCGACACGATGAGCCAGGAACGCGTGTCGCTGGACAAGGTGGAAGGCTACCTGGCCGCCCGCCTGATCGGCGCCTGAGCATGGCCATCGAATACCGCGAATGGCGGGAGGGCGATGACCTGACGCTCCTGGAAATCTGGGGCGGTCCGGAAACGTATCAGGCCGGTCAGTTCCGTGCTGCGCTGGCCGTCTCCTCTGCCGGCACTGACGGCGCGCCGTGGCGCCGCACCATCGTGGCCGAGGACGTCATTGACGGCATCGGCATTCCGGTGGCGGCGGGCGTGGTCTACGAAGCATCGCTGCACCCGGAGAGGCTCTGGACCTACATCGAGGTGGCACGCGATCACCGCCGCGCCGGCATCGGTGCCACGCTCCTGACCATGCTGCGCCGCGAAGCCGGGCAGGCGCCGTCGGGCGTTGCCAAGCTGCGCGCGAAGGTGCAGCCGGGCACTCCGGGGGCCGCGTTCGCCGGGGCGTTCGGGCTCGCGCCGATCCAGCGTTCCCGGCTGGTGGTGGTGGAGCCGGGCGCCCTGAAGCTGCCGGTGTTCCCCGCGAAGGACGACGGCGGCGGGTTGGCCAACGACGAAAACGCCGGTTCCGACGTCGTGATGGACCTCGCGACCGGCTCCATCGAGCTCACCGACGTAGTGGGGCGCTACTACACGTCCATCCACGGCTGGGATTCGCCGGGCGTCCTGTCGGTGGGGCAGGTGCAGAAGCTGTTCCTGGATGACCTCACCGGGGCCCACGGTGCGATTGTGCTGCGCGCCGAGCCGGAATCCGCCTTTGGCTCCGGGGTTGCCCCCAGCAAGAAGGGCCGGATCCGCGCCTTTGCAGTGAGCTATGCGGAGGCAGCCCAGGACCCGGCGGCGGACGCGTCCGTCCGGGGCGCGAAGGCCACGGATGTTTTTGTAGGCCACGAACCCGGGCTGGAAGCGAACGACGCCGCAGCCGCGGTCCGTGACCTGCTCTCGCTTCTCGCGTACCAGCACCCGGTCATGCTGGAACTGGACGATTCGATGACAGCGCTGCGCGCCGCCGTCGAGCCTTTGCTGGAATCCGGCAAGGCGCGCCAGGCCGGTGCCGAAACGCTGATCGTCTCGGACTGACCCCGTCACCCAACTGACTCGCAGTTAACGCTCCCAAAACGCGAAATGACGACGTTAAGTGCGAGTCAGATGGGGGATGTTACCGGCGTTTGGGCGGCCACGGGATAAAGCCACTTGTTGCTTCAACATAGTGCCGGTAGCCAGGCCGGCCGGACATCGCCTTTTCCGTCAAAGGCATTCCAGTCTTCCCGGCCAGCGTCCACACCATCAATGCCGGTGACAGGATGGTCAGGACGCCCGGCCACGAGTCTGCGGCGATGAGGAACAGCCCCGTCCAGATGGCCGCATCGCCGGGTGTCATCGCCCAATCCGGCCGACAGGAACCAGGACACTACTGCCACGGCGACGAAGTCGGGGCCCCAGGCGACGTCCATCACCGAGTGCCGGCCCTGCCGGACGGCCACACCAAACGTCAGCGCCAGGACTGCCAAGACTGCCAGTGCTGTCCAGGGCAGCGAACCGCAAACTCCCGCCAGGGAAAAGCACTCACAAGGTGACCTCGGTGGAGGACTCGGGCACCAGTTCAGCCAGCGTGCGCGACGCCGGGTGCGTGATGCCGGTGCGCTCGGCGAAAGCCTTCATGACGAAACCGGTGGCCAGCGCGTGCCAGAGCCGGCCGCGGCGGACCATAAAGTGCCCGGCACCGCGCAGCAAAACGTACTGCATGGACGCTGCTGCACCCGCGGCGCGGCGCGCGAACTTCAAGGATTCGGACCGGCTGGTCATGTGGTCTCCGATGCCGTGCACAATCAGGACCTTGCGCCCGGTGACCGGGGTGGCGGGCGTCTCCGGGCCGAGCCACGGGGCGAGCGCCACGACGGCGTCCACCTGCGGATCGCCGGCGGCACTCACGGCGGTGAGGCCGCCCATGGAGTGCCCCACCAGATACACGGGAACCCCGGGGTGCTGATCGCTGATTTGCGCCAGGGCCCACCGGGCATCCTGCAGCGGGGACATGTCCGGTCCGTTCCAGCCACGCACGCTGTTCCGCAGCGACCACACCGCCAGCCCGTGCTCCTTTCCGGCACGGTGCAGGTGACGGGCGAACGTGACCATGCGCAGCGGGCTCAGGTGGCGGGCCGACACGGGCTGATAGCTGTGTGCCTTGCCGCCGTGCAGCACCAGCGCCACTGCCCGCGTGGGGCCGGAGGACTGCAGCACGCTGAGGGCCGCCTCCCGCCTCGCAACAGGTTCATTGGTATGGAATTCAGTCCTGCGGTCCGTCACGCGTGGTTCCTCCCGGTTCCTGCCATTTACCAACCCTAAGGCGCCAGACGTAGAGTTCAAGGTATGAGGTTCAACTGCTGATGGGCTCCGGTCACACCCACGTTTCAACAGATCATTCGGAACCGACGGCCCAGGCGATTGCCGTTCGTCGGAAGGCGAACCGCATCCTCGCCGCTGTGCTGGTGCCGCTGACGCTCCTGACACTGGCGGGCATGGCCATGCTGTGGCCGTCCGGGTCCAAGGATGGCATCTCCCTCGCCAGCCCTTATTCGGCAGCGCCCGGCGTTACGTTCGATACCGGCAAGATCCAGAGCGTCGTCGAAGAAAGCTGCATGCAGGGCTCCACAGCCGCAGGCCCGTCCTCAGACACCACCGGCCAGCCTGCCCCCGCAGGCACCGGGTGCATGTTCGCTTTTACGGAACCGGACCAGGGCGGCAGCCCCGTCAAAGTAGTGATCAACCCGGACGTGGCAAAATCCCATGGCGTTAAGCCCGGCGACCAGATCAGGTACCTGAACCTTTCCAACGCCCAGGGAGCCGCGGCGTCGCAGGGGTCCCCGGCCTACATCTTCGTTGACTTCGTCCGGACCCTGCCCATTGTGATGCTGGCGCTTCTCTACGCCCTGGTGGTCATCGTGGTGGCGCGCTGGCGCGGACTGCGGGCACTCCTGGGGCTGGTGGGCGCGTATTTCGTCCTTGCCGGCTTTATGCTGCCCGGGCTGGTGGAGGGAAAACCTCCGCTGCTGCTGGCGCTGGTGGGGTCAACAGTGATCATGATCGGGGTCCTGTACTTTGCCCACGGCTTCTCCGCACGGACATCCACGGCGCTGCTGGGCACCATGTTCGGCCTGGCCATCACCGCGCTCCTGGCCGCGTGGGCCACCGACGCCGCAAACCTGGCCGGGGTGGGCAGTCATGACGCCACCACCCTGATCAATACCTCGGCCAACATCTCCATTTCCGGGGTGATCCTGTGCGGACTGATCATCTCGGGACTCGGCGTCCTGAACGATGTCACCATCACGCAATCGTCCGCGGTCTGGGAACTATACGAGCTGGCCCCCGGCACCAGCGCCCGCAAGCTCTTCACCTCCGCCATGCGGATCGGCCGGGACCACATCGCCTCCACGGTTTACACCATCGCGTTCGCCTACGCCGGCGCAGCCCTGCCCATCCTGATCATTGTGATGCTGTACAACCGGCCGCTGGGGGACACCCTGACCAGCGCGGAGCTTTCCGAAGAGGTCATCCGGACGCTCGTCGGCTCGATTGGCCTGGTCCTCGCCATCCCCGTGACCACCCTGATCGCGGTACTGGTGGTCAAAGCCACCGGTGTGCAGACGGCCGGCCAGATGCCGCCGGATATGCCCGGGATGGAACGTGGCGTTAACCCGGACGACGTCGGCGATACCGGCGCGCTCGCGGCCGCCGCGGCGGTGACTGCCGAGACCCGGCGGGGACGCCGCGCGGACCGCGGCTGAGCCCGCACCAGCCGGGCGGCGCCCCGATTTGCCCGGCTTTGCGACAATGGACAGGTGACTGTTGTAGCAACGCCTCCTGCCCCCAAGCTGGAACTCCCGCCCCTGAAGCTGGGCCCCATCACGGTGGATACCCCCGTGATCCTGGCCCCGATGGCGGGCATCACCAACTCCGCCTTCCGCAGGCTCTGCCGAGAATACGGCGGCGGCCTGTACGTGGCGGAGATGGTGACCTCGCGTGCCCTGGTGGAGCGCACGCCGGAGTCCCTGCGCATCATCTCGCACGACGACGACGAAAAAGTCCGCTCCGTCCAGCTGTACGGAGTGGATCCGGTGACCGTGGGCCAGGCAGTGCGCATGCTGGTGGAAGAGGACCGTGCGGACCACATTGACCTGAACTTCGGCTGCCCCGTTCCCAAGGTGACCCGGCGCGGCGGTGGCTCAGCCCTGCCCTGGAAGATCGACCTCTTCACCTCGATCGTCCAGACCGCGGTCAAAGAGGCGTCCAAGGGCAATGTCCCGCTCACCATCAAGATGCGCAAGGGCATCGACGATGACCACCTGACGTACCTCGACGCCGGCCGGATCGCCCGCGATGCCGGGGTCGCCGCCGTCGCGCTTCACGGCCGCACCGCGGCGCAGTTCTACTCAGGCCAGGCGGACTGGAGCGCCATCGCCCGTCTCCGCGAAGCCCTGCCGGATGTTCCCGTCCTGGGCAACGGCGACATCTGGTCCGCGGAGGACGCTGTCCGCATGGTCCGCGAAACCGGCGTGGACGGCGTGGTGGTGGGGCGCGGCTGCCAGGGCCGCCCGTGGCTGTTCGGTGACCTGATGGCGGCCTTCGAAGGAAGCGAGACGCGCTACAAGCCGGACGTGCGCAAGGTGGCCGACAGTATCTACCGGCACGCCGAACTGATGGTCGAAACCTTCGGCGATGAGGGCAAGGCCCTGCGGGAGATCCGGAAGCACATCGCCTGGTACTTCAAGGGCTACGTGGTGGGCGGCGAACTGCGGACCAAACTGGCACTGGTGACCAGCCTCGAAATCCTCCGCCAGACCCTGGACCAGCTGGACCTTGATTCGCCGTACCCCGGCGTGGATGCCGAAGGCCCGCGCGGCAGGGCCGGATCGCCCAAGAAGCCGGCGCTGCCCAAGGACTGGCTGGAATCCCGCGCCCTGAACGCCGCGCAGTCCCAGGACATCTCTGCCGCGGAGCTGGATGTTTCCGGTGGCTGAGACGCGCACCACGGCACAGGCCCTGCCGGGCTACGAACCCCACGATTCCGCCCGCTGGGTGGAGGAGCCGCCAAAAAACAACTACCGCTCCGATTTTGAGCGGGACCGTGCCCGGGTGCTGCACTCCTCGGCCCTGCGCCGGCTCGGCGCCAAAACGCAGGTCGTTGCGCCCGACACGGACGACTTCGTCCGCACCCGCCTGACTCACAGCCTCGAGGTCGCCCAGGTGGGCCGGGAACTGGGCCGCGCCCTGGGCTGCGACCCGGATGTGGTGGACACCGCGTGCCTGAGCCATGACCTGGGGCACCCGCCGTTCGGCCACAACGGCGAGTCCGCCCTGAACGAAATGGCACATGCCATTGGCGGTTTCGAAGGCAACGCCCAGACCCTCCGGCTCCTCACCCGGCTCGAACCCAAGGTCCTGACCACCGACGGGCGCCCGGCCGGACTGAACCTCACGCGTGCCAGCCTGGACGCGGCGTCGAAATATCCGTGGTCCGCGCTGGACGCACCGGTGATCCACGGGCAGCGAACCAGCAAGTTCGGCGCCTACGAGGACGATCTGCCCATCTTCAACTGGATCAGGGAAGGCGCACAGGTGCGCCGCTCCTGCCTGGAGGCGCAGGTCATGGACCTCGCCGACGACATTTCGTATTCCGTGCACGACGTCGAGGACGCGATCGTGGCCGGGCACTTCCAGCTGCGCTGGATGGACAACCCGGACCACCGTGCCCGTGTTGTGGGCTACGCCAAGCAGTGGTACCTCCCGCACAACGACCCCGCCGCCATCGACGCTGCCCTGGCCCGCTTGGAAGCCACCGACGTGTGGGTCCGCGAGGCCGATGGCAGCCGGAAATCCATGGCTGCCCTGAAAAACATGACCAGCCAGCTGATCGGCCGGTTCTGCCAGAGCGCACTGGAAACCACGCGCGCCGTCTACGGCCCGGAAAACCTCACCCGGTACAGCGCCGAACTGACGGTCCCGGACGAGACGGTGATGGAGATCGCGGTCATGAAGGGCCTGGCCACCACGTTTGTGATGACCACCGAACACCGCCAGCCCATCTACGAGCGCCAGCGCGAAGTGCTGCACGCCCTGGTCACGGCCCTGAACGCCACGGGGGACCGCCACCTGGAGCCGATGTTCGCGGCTGATTGGCGGGACGCGCCCGACGACGGCGCCCGGCTGCGGGTGGTCATCGACCAGGTGGCGTCGCTGACAGACGGCTCGGCGCTGGCCATGTACGAACGGCTCGTGGGGAGCCTGCCGTCGCTCTGGTGACGGCGGGCATCCCATACACAGCTGGTTCTAAGAACTTACACAGGAACGGCGAGGAGTATGGAAGGGCGGGCACACCACCGAGGAGGAGAGCCGGTCATGAGTATTCGTAACAGGGGCAACCGCCTGGCCAGCGGCATCACGGTGGGCGTCAGCGTAGCCAGTCTCGCAACCGCCGGTGTTGCCGCCGCCGCCGTGTATTCCTCCACGCCGTCAGTGGTTGCCAAAGCCGGCACCACCACGTCCGGGTCCTCGACATCCGGAAGCTCCTCCACCGACGGGTCCACGGGCAGCGCCCCGGACACCAGCGCGCGGCATTCGCGGAGTTACAGCGGCACCAGCCCGGTCCAGCCAGGCAATGGCAGCGTCACCCACGGCAGGTCGTCGGGGTCCTGACATGGAAGCCCATTCCCGCTGGACTGTGTGGGGGCTGGAGGCTTCCCTTGCTGTCACCGACCACACCATGCTTCCGGAAGCCGAAGCGGCCGTACGTGCCGTCGTGGCGGACGTGGACCTTGCCTGCAGCCGCTTCCGCGCCGATTCGGAACTCATGATGCTCCAACCCGCCATGGCGGGGGGAGTTACCGTCAGCGGGATGCTCCGGCATCTGATGGAACGTGCCCTGCATGCGGCGCGGCTGACCGATGGCGACGTCGATCCGAGCCTGGGTGCCGACCTGGACGCCCTGGGGTACCGCCGGGGCATCATCAGCGTGCCTGTGCCGTCGGGCAGTCCCCCCACCCCGGCGACGCCTGACGGTGCCGGGCCGGCTGCACCGCAAGCGGTTCCCCGGGTTCCCGGTTGGTCACGCATCACTCTTGACGGACAGACGCTGACGGTCCCCAGGGACCTCCGCCTGGACCTGGGCGCAACTGCCAAGGCCGTCGCGGCGGATCTTGCCGCTGCCAGGGTGCATGCCCGCCTGGGCTGCGGGGTGCTCGTCAGCCTCGGCGGAGACCTGGCGACCGCCGGACCCGGTCCCGCGGCCTCCGCAAGGCCGGGACCATGGCAGGTCCTGGTCCAGGATCTTCCGGCGGACCCGAGCCAGCGCATCGCACTGGAACCCGGATTCGCGCTTGCCACGTCCAGCACGCAGAAGAGGCGCTGGACGCATGACGGGGCCGATGTCCACCACATCCTTGATCCCCGCTTCGGCCGCCCTGCCGAGGCCCTATGGCGGTCGGTCACGGTGGCGGCGCCCACGTGCCTGGAAGCCAACGCGTTCAGCACCGCGGCCGTGGTCCGCGGCCTGGCAGCGTTCGAATGGTTCAGGTCTGAAGGTATCCCTGCCCGATTCGTGGACCGGCAGGGACGGACCGCGGCAACCGGAGGCTGGCCGGCCGATAGCCGCAACGCAGAGGCTGTCGTCTCCCATGGATGAGGCAATGTGGGCGTTCGGCCGGGTGAGCGGGTTCATGTCCCTGGCACTGTTTACCGTCTCTGTCCTCCTGGGCATCCTCAACCGGTCCGGGAGGCCGCTGCTGGTGTTGCCGAGGTTCTCCATCAGCATCCTGCACCGGAACATCGCAGTGCTGGCCACTGTCTTCCTGGGGCTGCACGTCGGGTCCCTGCTGCTGGACTCCTATGCCAAGCTGCGCCCGGTGGACGTGGTTGTGCCGTTCCTGGGTTCTTTTCAGCCGTTCTGGCAGGGGCTGGGGACGGTGGCCCTGGATCTCGTGGCGGCCGTTGTGGTGACAGCCTTCCTGCGGCACCGGATCGGGCAGCGAACCTTCAAAGCCGTCCACTGGCTCACTTACGGGATCTGGCCGGTGGCGATGGCCCATGCGATCGGAAACGGCACGGACGCCGGCAGCGCATGGTTCCTTGGGCTGGCGGCAGCATCGGGCGTGGCTGTTGTGTCAGCACTGCTGTGGCGGCTCTCGGCGGCGTTCCTCGAAACCTCCAAAGCCCGTGAAGGGAATTTCCTGTGAATATTCTCCCCGACGTGCTCCAGCCACCGCTTCGTGGCGCCCCCCAGCAGGTGACCCGCCTACTGGCTGCGGGTCCGGATCCACGGCTGACCCGGCATCTGGACACCTTCGGGCCCTTGGACACCGACGCCGCCGCCCCCGGATTGCTGGCCGCGCTGGAGGCATCGGGCCTCACCGGCCGCGGCGGCGCCGCCTTCGAAACCTGGCGGAAAGCCGTGGCCACAGCGGAATCCGGGCGGCAGGGGCTGCTTCCGGCACGGCCAGTGGTGATCGCCAACGGCGCCGAGGGAGAACCGCTCAGCTTCAAGGACAGGACCCTGCTGGCGCACGCACCCCATCTGGTGATCGACGGCCTGCTTGTGCTGACCCGGGCACTGCGAGGAGCGCGCATGTATCTTTATGCGCCGGCCGTCAGCATCCCCGGGCTGGAGCGTTCCCTCGCAGAGCATCCGGGCGCCCGGCGGACGGAGCTACTGGAATCGCCGGAAACCTTCATCTCCGGCGAGGCAAGCGCCGTCGTGAACAGGATTGCCACCGGTTCAGCCCTCCCGCTCGATCAGCGCCGGCGCCTCAGCGAGTCCGGCCTCAACGGGCATCCCACCCTGGTGGTCAATGTCGAAACCCTGGCACAGATCGCCCTGATCGCCCGGTACGGCGCAGCGTGGTTCCGCGGATGCGGAACTGCCGCTGATCCTGGTACCCGGCTGCTTTCGGTCACCGGCCCGGACCCGGTCCGCGATGTTGTCCTGGAGGTTCCCGGCGGCGCAAAACTGACCGATGTCCTCCAGTCGGCCGGCATGGATCCGGCCACCTTGTCCGCCGTGCTGGTCGGGGGATACCACGGCCGCTGGGTCCGGCCGGAGTCCTATGTGATCTCACCCGGAGGGGTGGCCGGCCACACGGTCCGGCCGGGCGCCGGCGTCATCCACGCGCTGGGCACGGACACCTGCGGGGTGCAGGCCACAGCCCGGATCGTCACTTACCTCGCCGGGGAATCCGCCAAACAGTGCGGACCCTGCATGTTCGGGCTGCCGGCCATGGCGTCGGTACTCAACCGGATCTCCGCCGGGGAAAGAAACTCTCGGCTTCCGGGCGAACTGGACCGCCTCGCCAAGCTTGTTTCCGGGCGGGGGGCGTGCCGGCACCCCGACGGAACAGCCGGGCTGGTCAGCAGCGCGCTGGAGGTCTTTGCCGATGACGTCCGGGCACACCTGAACGGACGATGCATCGGCCCCGGACCCGGAGCAATGACAGCATGAGCACCACCCTTCACATCGATTGGACCAGGTGCGACGGCCGCGGACTGTGCACGGAACTGCTCTCCGGGGTGCTGGACAGGGATGACTGGGGATATCCCGTAGCCCGCGGCAAGTTGGGCCGCGAGCGTACGGACGTTCCCATCCGGGACGGTGACAGGGAAGCAGCGCAGGAGGCCGTCTCCCTCTGTCCGGTGCTGGCCCTCAGCCTCCAGGAGCGCGGCGTCCGGATGGCTGCCGTCGAAGGTACCCGGCGCCGCGGCTAGGACTTGCCGAGGGAACCGGGACGGCGGGTGAGGACTAGGATGGCTCTGTGGCTGGCCTGATCAAACGTGAAGATATTGACGAAGTACGCCAGCGCACGGACATCAAGGAAGTGGTTGACGGCTACGTCACGCTCAAGGGTGCCGGGCTGGGGACCTACAAGGGCCTGTGCCCCTTCCACGATGAACGGTCGCCGTCGTTCACCGTGCGCCCCCAGGTGGGCAGGTACCACTGCTTCGGGTGCGGCGAAGACGGGGACGTCATCGCCTTTGTGCAGAAACAGGACCACACCTCCTTCCACGAAGCGGTGGAAAAGCTGGCCGCCCGCATCGGGTACGAGCTGCGCTACGAGGACGGCGGCACCGGCCCCAACCGCGAAGAAGTGGGCAAGCGCCAGCGGCTCCTGGACTCCCACAAGATCGCAGATGAGTTCTTCCGCGCCCAGCTGCTGACGCCCGGCGCCGCCGAAGGCCGGAACTTCCTGCATGGCCGCGGCTTTGACCGCGCGGCGTCGGAGCAGTTCGGCGTGGGCTACGCGCCGCAGGGCTGGGACGCGCTCCTGAAGCACCTCCGTGGCCGCGGCTTCACGGACCAGGAGCTGAAGCTGACGGGGATGTTCTCTGAAGGCAACCGGGGCATCTACGACCGGTTCCGCGGCCGGCTCATCTGGCCCATCCGCGACATCGCCGGCGACACCATCGGATTCGGCGCCCGCAAGCTGTATGAGGACGATCAGGGCCCGAAGTACTTGAACACGCCTGAGACCACCCTCTACAAGAAGTCCCAGGTCCTTTACGGGATCGACCTCGCCAAGCGCAGTATCGCCAAGGACCGCCAGCTCGTGGTGGTGGAGGGATACACGGACGTGATGGCCTGCCACCTGGCGGGAATCACGACGGCGGTGGCCACCTGCGGCACCGCGTTCGGCACCGAGCACATTAAGATCGCCCGCCGCCTGCTCTCCGACGACGGCACCGGAGGAGAAGTCATCTTCACCTTTGACGGTGACGCCGCCGGGCAGAAGGCGGCACTGCGCGCCTTTGAAGAAGACCAGCGCTTTACCGCCCAAACCTATGTGGCGGTGGAGCCCACCGGCGCCGATCCCTGCGACCTGCGCCAGAGCAAGGGTGACGCGGCCGTGCGGGACCTCATCGCTACGCGCCGGCCGCTGTTCGAGTTTGCCATTAAGGCCACCCTCAGGCGCCACAACCTGGACACCGTGGAGGGCCGCGTGGCGGCGCTGCGGGAATCGGCTCCAGTGGTGGCGCAGATCCGTGACGCGGGCATCAGGCCGGCGTATGCCCGCGAACTGGCCGGCTGGCTCGGCATGTCCGTTGAAGACGTCAGCCGGGCTGTTGGTGTGGCCATGAAGCGAGCCAGCGCGGGCGCACCGGCTCCGGGGACGCCTCCCGCAGCCGGTGCCCCGGCTCCGGCGAGGTCCGCCCAACCCGGCGGACCCGGCGTGGCTGACGGGCCGGCGTCGGGCGCTGTCCCTTCCTACCAGCGGCCCGACCCGCGTGACCCGGTGGCGTCCATGGAGCGGCAGGCACTGGAGGTAGCGCTCCAGGAGCCCGCCCTCCTGGGCGGTGGCATCTGGGAGCGGTTCTCGGCCGCACGCTTTGTCACCCCGGCGTTCCAGGCTGTCCACGACGCCATGCGCGCCTCGGGTCCGGGACTGATCGGCGAGCCCCTGCGCTGGGTGGAGCAGATCATGCACGAGGTTCCGGAACCGCTCCGTCCGCTCGTATCCGAACTCGCTGTGGTGCCGCTGCCCGCGAGCACCGCTGAAGCCGTCCAGAAGTACTGCAAGGACATTCTGTCGCGGCTGTTCGAGCTCCAGATCACGCGGGTGAAGGCGGACAAGATGGGCCAACTGCAGCGGTTGGATCCGGCAGCGAATCCGGAGGATTTCCAGCGGCTCAACCGCGAACTGATGGTGCTCGAAATGGAGCGCCGGGCACTGCGCTCGGACGCCTGCCCCGCCGATTTCGTTTCCCGATTTCACTTCCCTGCGGGGTCTTTGCTAGGCTGGTACCCGCTTCATTCCTCCTTAGCTCAATTGGCAGAGCATTCGACTGTTAATCGAAGGGTTGCTGGTTCAAGTCCAGCAGGAGGAGCTTAGCTCCGGAATCCCCGTCCTCCACGTGAGGGCGGGGATTTTTCGTATCCAGGAGCCCATGGCCCAGTAATTCAGCGATCGAAATCTCAAACGTTGTTGCGATTATTGCCAGTTCCTCGAACGTGAACGGGTGCCGCCCGTTCAGTCGGAGGGAGACCGAGCTCTGTGGGATGTCGAGTGCTTCGGCAAGGTGCCGCTGCCTGAACCCTCTCCTTGCCATCCAAGCCCGGACCTCAGCACCCACTCGTGCATTGAGGCTGTCCGTCGCGGTTTGGGGGGAAGCTGCTTCTATCGTCATGGTCCAAGTTTATTCATTATCCAGCGTACTTCAACGCTCTCAATGAAAAAATATCGCGAGACACGCTAAGTTGACTTGAGATATAGGCGCTGGCGATATTTTGCCGTTATGAACTATCACGATGTACTCAAAGCGAACATCGGCGCTGAGCTTGGTCGACGAGGCTTTACCCAATCCAAGGCGGCGGCTATCGGGATCCCGCAGAGTTCCTTCTCGGCGCGGCTCAATGGCTCACAGGAATTCAAATTGAACGAGCTGGTGGTGCTCTCTGCCTACCTGCAGGTTTCGTTGACCGTGCTGCTTGCGGGCGTAGATGCGGATACGGAGGGAGCCACGGCATGAGTGACATCGCGGAAATTCTGGTGGACCACGAGGGAATATCGCTCGATGCTCCCGAGGCTCGGGAACTGACCAGGCAGATCAAGGTGGCACTTGAACACTCCTACCCGGCGCCATGGGCCGATGATGGCCAAGCGGGAGCGCGGGTCACCCCCTGCCGACATGTCAGCCGGCCGGGAACCGGTCCAAGGAAGCCGGACCGGCAGCTGCCTGGTGGGGGCTCTCCGGTCGGCTGAGGGGTAGGCCTGTTCAGATCCAATCGCGCTTCTTGAACGCCACATAGAGGAACACCGAGCCGGCGAGCATCAGGCCGGTGGACATCCACAGGCCGAAGTCCGTCTGGAATCCGAAGAATGGAACGTTCTGCCCGAAGAACCCGGTGACGGCTGTGGGGACGGCGATGATCGCAGCCCAGCTGGTGACTTTTTTCATGACCAGGTTCATCTGGTTGCCCTGGATGCTGATGTGGGTTTCCAGAATGGTGGTGACCAGGTCCCGCAATGACTCAGTCCATTCCGTGGCACGCAGCACATGATCGTAGACGTCCTGCAGGAAAGGCTGCATGGCGGGGCTGCAACCCACGAGGTCATCGCGGCGGAGAAGGGTGTTGAGGACTTCGCGCATGGGCAGGACGACCCGCCGGAGCCGGACCAGGTTTTTGCGCAGGTCAAAGGTCCGCCGCTGCAGGTCATGGTCCGGTGAATGGTCGTCGAAGAGCGATTCTTCCAAGGTGTCGATGTAGCCGTCGAGTTCCTGTACGGCATCAAAATGCCCGTCCACGATCATGTCCAGCAGTCCCCACAGCAGGAACGGCACCCCGTGGACGGCCAGGTCCGGTTCCGCATCCCAGTGCGCCGTGAGCCGTTCGGTGGAGAAGTCCGGCCCGTGCACTGTCACGAGCGCATTCCTGGTCACGAATGCCGAGATCTCGGCGATGGTCAGTTCGCCGGTGCCCTGCCCGAGGGTGGCCTGGTAGGCGGAGAGGAAGAGGTGGTTCGGGTAGCGGTCCAGCTTGGGCCGCTGGAAGTCATGGACGGCGTCCTCAACGGCCAGGCGGTGAAGGCCCAGGGCCGTCTCGACGCCGAGGAGATCATCCGCTGTCGGGGAGGTGTAATCGATCCAGAGCACGACGTCGTCCTGGTGCGCGAGGGTTTCTATCTCCCGGGGGCTGACATCCTCGCGCTCGAGTTTGCCTTCGCGGTAAAGCCGTATGAATACCATCCGGGCCATGCTACTGGGTGAAAATGATTGTCCGTCTCAGCGCGGTCCGCCGCCGTAGGCTCACCCGCCAGCATCGTCACTGACCCGCAGGTCCCGGCTCTCGCGCTCGAGCCGCCTCATCGCCTCAAGCTCCTCACCCGTCGGACCGGTCCGCTCGCGGCGTCAGCCTGCGCCTGGGTGGCCCGGTTGCGGAGCGCCTCGGCGCCGATGTTGAGCCTGGGCGCGAGGTCCTTGCCCTCGGCCCACATTGACGGGTAATCATTCAAACGGTCGAGGGCCCTACGGACCGCTCGTCCGCGAACCTCTGTTGGGTGTTTCTTGGGCATATCCGAAATCCTTTCACCAGAAATAAAGCGGCAGGAAATCCGGGACGGTTCAGTCCGGTGCGCTCTGGAAGTGTTGGAGAATGCCGGTCGGTCTCTACTTCTTCGTCTTTGCGCGTCTCTTTTGCACCGGTGGAACGTCCAGCTCCGGCAACTGTCGTTGCCCGCCTCGAGGATCAGCGCATGGGTGAGCCCGGTGGGCGGCCGGCCGGGCGACGGTGAGCTTTGCTATTTCCGGGACAGCCAGCCGACGCCGGTGAGGGACTCAATGCCAGCGCGGTGAGCGGTTTGCGGAGAACGAAAGCCAGGACCAGGCAGATCAGCAGCAGGATACTGATGTTTCCCACCGGGCAGAACAGGGAGTTCAAAACCAGGGAGACGCCTGTCTGTGCGGTGGTCCGACCCGGGAGCATGCTTTCGTCCCATGCGAGGTCGGGCCCGGGGGAACCGTAGAGTTTCGCCCCAGGAGACCGATCGTGACCGTGATGGCGAACAGGAGTGCCGACGCGGGAAGCAGCCACCAGGAGCGTCCCGGCAGGTGCAGGTGCAGGGGCGGCACGGCGGGTGGGGGCTGCTTCATTTTCTTCCTTACTGGTCTGTGCTCGCGTCACGGAAAGTATGGCGCAGGCGCTGCAGCACGGGGAGATCGTATGGGCAAGCAGTTTCTCACCGGATCTTGGGAGGATACTGGGAATCGCGCATTGTGTACGGTGCCCCGCAAAATGGAATGTATGGTCTGTTACACCGCGCGGAGTCGGCAGGTTCAGTATGGATTGCTGACGTGTGCCCTGATGGCATGGCATGAACGCTCCCGGGAAGAAGGAGAACCGTGAACTACGCCAGCACGCGTGCCCGGAGGTCAGTCCGCCCGCTCAAGTCGGGGTCGTGGACGGGGACTCGGTGAACGGGATTCTGGAGGGCATTCTGAACGTCCCGCCTCTGCTGGCCTATGTGTTGGTGGCGTTGCTGGTCTTCGCTGAGGATGCCTTGTTTATCGGGTTTGTTCTGCCCGGGGAGACCGCTGCCGTGCTGGGCGGGGTGGTCGCCAGCCGCGGGAACGTGATCCTCTGGATCATGATGACACTCGTCGTTGTCGCCGCGATCATCGGCGACACGGTGGGATACGAGGTCGGTAAGCACTTCGGTCCGCGTCTTCTGAAGCTGCGGATGCTCCGGAACCGGAGCGAGAAGCTCAACGCCGCTCAGGATTTCCTGCGCCGCCGAGGAGGCGCCGCCGTTTTCCTGGGGCGGTTCACCGCATTCTTCCGGGCCGTCATGCCGGCACTGGCAGGAACCTCACGGATGCACTATCCCCGCTTCCTGGCCTTCAATGCCGCCGGAGGGCTGGTCTGGGGCTCCGGTTTCGTCCTGCTCGGATTTTTCGCCGGCAACTCCTATGAAGCAGTGGCGAAAGCCGCCGGCAGGGATATCGCCGTCGTCGTCGTACTGATCGTTGTGATTGCCGTCGTTGTCAGGAGCGTGCGCAAATCGCGCCGGGAGCGCCGTCCCGGACACGGCGCAGCGCACCGCGGACCCGACCCTGTCCCCGATGAAACCCCGGACCCGCGGTGACCGGGGTTCGTGCCGGGCCCGTGGGCGGGCGGGCCGTTTTCAGGGCCGGCGATTGCGTCCCCAAGCAGGGAAGCGCACCCGATAATGTGGTCCAGGCCATCCGAGGAAAGGGCCGGCAACGCCTATCGGCGAGCATTGAGCTCGACTGGATAGCCGAGTTACTCGAGGCACCTGAGGACTTCATTTGGTTCATGTGTGAAAGAAACAGCCCTGTCAAAGGGCACAGGACCCGCCGGCACGGATGTCATTCTTCTTTTGAAACAGCCTTCAGAGCGTTGCTACACTGCTAATGCCCTACTTGCTGGCCTCCACCTTCGTCACCCGCTCGTTCAGATCGTTGAGTAGCGTGGTGACGCCGTAGATGGCAGTGGCGAACTTGACGGCGAGTTGGTCAAGCTGTTTCGTGGTGGCCGCATCGCTCTTGGTGATGGCACGTCAGAGGCGGAGGTCTGTTCCTTGACGGCTTCCTTCTTCTGCATAGTATTTTTGCGGCGAAACCGACCGCAGACTTGCGGCTGGTTGGCGCGCGCTGGCACGCAGGCTGGTCCAAACCAGCATGGACGCCCTGTGCCTTGTTCGGCCGGAACCAGGCTGCTTGTGTCAAGTCCATTTGGCCCCCGGTGGCATTGGGCGATGATCCTGGGTCAGGTGGACTCATCGTCGAAAGGCGCCGGCTGCCCGGCATCCAGTTGCGTGGCGGGTTGGAGGGCAGGCGACGCGGGGCGTGCCGGTTGCATGGGCGTGAGGGATGCGGTTTCCTCCTCGGAAAGAGCTTCGCGGATGATCCGGCGGGGATCGTATTGACGGGGGTCCATTTTGCGCCAGTCAATGCCGTCGAAATCCGGGCCGAGTTCCTTTCGGATCTGTTCCTGGGCGCCGGAGGCCATTCGCCGCAGTTCGCGGATGACCCGCCCCAGCTTCGCCGCATATTCGGGCAGCTTGGTTGGTCCGAGGACCAACGCCGCGATGATCAGGAGAAGGAACAGCTTCTCGACCGAGATGTCGATCATGGCCTCATTTTAGAACCTCAAGCGGGCCTTTTTTCAGACCTACCATCTCGTCAACACCCTCAGGACAGGTCCGTGTTGTCCAGGGCCGATGTGCTCAAAGCCGTCTCCCAAGCCCTCAAAGCGGGTAACTCGAGCCCCGCCGGGCAGTGGACCCCGGTCCAAAGCCCGATGCCTGCCCCAGCCATCGGACATCAGCGGCGGTTCACAAGGGTGTCGCCTTATGTTGCCGTGAGCCGGCCGGGTGTCAGGCCTGCTGCTGCCAGGGCCGGGAGTGCGCGGGCGATTCCGGTCGCGGTTCCGCCTCCGGGGTGGTTGGCGTGGGCGATGATGATGTCCCCGGCTTTGGCGGCGGTGACTTCGCGGAGTACGACCGGCGCGGGGTAGGTCGCGCCGCCGTCCCCGTTGATGCTGAACGAGACGGGGATCAGGCCAAGCTCCCTGACGATGGCGACGGCGATCTCGTCGAAGAAGGCGGTCCCGGGCCGGAAGTAGCGTGCCGGAGTGCCGGTGAGCCGGTGCAGGGCATCCTGATTCACCATTACCTCGTCGTAGACTTCCGCCGGGCTTGCGGTGCCCGGGATCCCGTAGGCGCTGCGGCCCGAGACGGAGAGGGGAACGTGCCGGGTCCCGTGATTGCCGATTTCGAACAGGGGATTTTCGGCCAGGGATTTCGCGGGTCCCGGGTTGGCCTTGATCCACCGGAAGTTGAGGAAGAACGTGGCCGGCGTCCCCGTCCTTTGCAGGGTGTCGATGAGGGCCTGGTCCACTCCGTTTCCTCCGGGTCCTCCGCAGCAGTCAAAGCTCAGGACGATCCCGGGGTTGGCGGCCGGGAGGCGGGTGGCGGTCCCGGGGACTTGGAGTCCCCACATCCGGGGATCCTTGCCGGTGAAGTCGGCGACAATGCGGTCCTTCCCCGGAGGGGCCGGAGCAGGTCCGGGCGCCGGTGCGGGCCCCGGGGGGACGGCAATGGCTGCCGCTTCGACCTCGCCGGGTATCCCGGACGGGGTGGGTTCGCTGCATCCTGTCAGGGCCAGAACGGCGGCGAGGGTGAAAACCCGGCGGCTGATCACCTGTTCCCGATGATTTTGGTCATCTCCCCGCACCCCGGGTTCCATCCGTTCTTTTCTTCCGGGCTTGCAAACATCCCGGCCAGTGACAACCCTAATCGAGGTTCCACCTGCCAGCCGGCCCCGGGAGTCGCCGCGTGGGTGCGTAGTGCACTGTTTGTCCGCCGCGACCTGGTCCGGGTCTGGGCGTGCAGCTTCAGCGGACGAGGCCCGACACGAGATTGATGGTCGTGGCCAGTACGATGGCTCCCAGGACGTAGGAGAGCATGGCCCGGCGCAGGGCGGTGTAGGCGAAATCCGCCTACCGTGGCGGGTATTTCTTGTTGAAATCCACTCCGTAATTTTCCGCGTAGTAGCCGGCGGCCGTTCCGGCGCAGCTCGGCCCGCAGCCCCGCTACTCGTGTGGCCGACACCCATGACCTATTTACTGGTGTGAGCAGGGCCGCAGGTTGACTACGACTTTCCCGGAACTGTACGGCTCCGTGGCCTCACGCCGCCATGATCTCCCGGCCAGTGTGCCGGGTTCTGTGCAGGGGCCGGCGATGGGCGGGTCCCACGAGACCGGGGACCAGCCCCCAGACGTCGCCGGCTCCACCACGGATGTCATTTTCCGAAGGCGACTGCACGGAATGTCCAAAGTCGTCTGCACGGATCGTTAGGAAACTGCTGGGGTTCCCGTTCTTTGCCGTGCCCGCTCGACGGCCCGGTAGACGGTGGAGCGTCCAACTGAGAACAATTCGGCTAGCTCATACATGGTGTGCTCGCCTGCGGTATGCAACTTCACGAGATGGGATTCCTGACTGGTGGATAGCTTTGGCTGCTTCCCGCGTAGCCGGCCCTTGGCCTTGGCGACCTTCATGCCTTCGCGGGTGCGGGCCCGGATGAGGTCGCCTTCGAACTCGGCGACCATCGCCAGGACATTGAATAACAGCTTCCCCATCGGATCCGCAGGATCATGCACCGAGCCGCCGATGCTGAGTTTCACTTCGCGTCCGGCGAGGTCGTCGGCAATCTGATGCGCGTCCCGGACGGACCGGGCGAGCCGGTCCAGTTTGGTCACCACGAAGGTGTCGCCGGCGCGGCAGGCGGCCAGCGCTTCGCGCAGTCCTGGCCGGTTCCTGTCTCTACCGGTGAGGCCATGATCGACGTAGATCCGTTTGGGCTCGATGCCCAAGGCTGACAGTGCATCGCGCTGTGCGGTGAGGTCTTGTTCGTCGGTGGAGACTCTCGCGTTATGTAGACGCTTTGACCCTGTCTCACGTGGTGGGCGGGGTGTCGCAAGAAACTATTGTTTTTCGAGACACTCCAGACGTACTAGGCGCAAAATTTTCCGCTCCCGGATCTCGGGAACTTTCCTGTCTCAGTAAG
>DIZT01000216.1:35483-35638 GCA_002427975.1 Micrococcaceae bacterium UBA6021
GGAACTTTCCTGTCTCAGTAAGTCATCTCATAGCCCGGAGTGTCTCAACCCTGTTTTTGGGGGTTGGTGAGGCAGGCTGGTGCGTATGGCACATCTGGGATACACGCGCATCAGTACAGCCAACCAGGATGATCGGCTCCAGTGGGATGCTCTCC
>DIZT01000217.1 GCA_002427975.1 Micrococcaceae bacterium UBA6021
AGCTGGCCCTGGTAGATCACCAGGTCGCCGGCGGCTTTCGCGATGCGCGAATCCACGAATTCCAAGGACTGCTGAACCCGGGCCGCCTCGGCTTCGAGGGCGGCCTTCTTGTCGTCGAGCTCATCGGCATGCGCCACCGGGGCTGACGCCCCCATGCTGACGGCGAGGAGCAGTGCCAGGACGCCGCTGATCAGGCCGGCGCGGCGGCCAGCAGGTCGCCGGCGTTCGGCCCGGTGCCGGGGCGCAGTTCGGTGCAATTCGTTCATCACGATTCCTTGTTCGGTTTGCACAGCCTAAACCTTCAAATATCTGCGCAAGGTCAAGAGAGACGAAATTCCTGCCAAAGATCCGCCAAGGATCAGCAAGGCCGGCGCAAGAATGAGCGTCTGGCCCGGCGAGATAAACGCCGTGTCCGGATACTGCTTGGACAGATATTCGCCCAGGAAGAAGTGCGCCACCGCCCACAGTGTGCCGGATGCCAGGGCGGCACCGATCACCGCCGCAATCACGCCTTCGAGGATGAACGGCAGCTGGATCACGATCTTGGACGCGCCGACCAGGCGCATGATCCCTGTTTCGCGGCGTCGGCTGAAGGCTGAGAGCCGGATGGTAGTGGCGATCAGGAGGATGGCGCAGACAATCATCACACCGGCGATGCTGACCGCCACCAGGGAAGCGGCATTCATGGCCGAGAAGAGCCGCTCCAGCAGCTGGCGCTGGTCAATGACCGTTTCCACGCCCGGCTGAGAGGAGAACGTCTCGCTGATGATCTGGTACTTTTCCGGATCCTTCATGTTGATCCGGAAGGAGGCGGGCAGCTGGTCCGGCGTGACGGAGTCGACGATCGGAGAATTGGAGAACTGCTCCTTGAAGTGCTTGTAGGCCTCGTCCTTGGACTCGAACTGGAAATCATTGACGTACTGGGCCACGGCGGGTGATGCGAGCAGTGTCTTCAGGTTCTCCTGCTGCTCCGGGGTGACCGGCCCTGTGGCGCAACCGGCCGCCGTCGAACCGTCACTGCAAAGGAAGATGGCAACCTGGACTTTGTCGTACCAGTAGCCCTTCATCTGGTTGATCTGGAGCTGCAGCATGCCTGCAGCACCCACGAACGTCAGTGAGACGAAGGTGACCAGGATGACCGAAACCACCATGGTGATGTTGCGCCGCAGTCCGCTGCCGATCTCACCGAGGATAAAGGCGAGCCTCATCGCTGCTCCTCCCCTGTGCCGGGATCGCGGTCCTCTAATGCGGGCGGCTGGGCTTCGTCCCGGCCACTGGCGTCCTTGAGCCTGCGGGACTGGCCCACCACCGGGATCATGGAGGTGTACAACGCCTTGGCCTCGTCGCGGATCACTATGCCGTTCTTGAGCTCCACAACGCGCTTGCGCATCTCATTGACGATGTCGTCATCATGAGTGGCCATGACCACCGTGGTGCCGTTCTGGTTGATCTTGTCCAGTACGCCCATGATGCCCATTGACGTGGTGGGGTCCAGGTTGCCGGTGGGTTCGTCGGCGAGGAGGATCCCTGGGCGGTTGACTACCGCGCGGGCAATGGCCACACGCTGCTGCTCGCCGCCGGACAGCTCATGGGGAAGGCGGTTTTCCTTCCCTTCCAAGCCAACAGTCTTGAGGACTTCGGGGACGGTGTCGCGGATGACGCTGCGGCTCTTGCCGATAACCTGCATCGCGAAGGCAACGTTGGCGAACACGCTCTTCTGCGGAAGGAGCCGGAAGTCCTGGAACACCACGCCGATGCCGCGGCGGAGCCTGGGCACGCGCCAGCTGGAGATCTTGGCGACGTTCTGCCCGGCCACGTACACCGCGCCGGAGGAGGCCCGGTCCTCCTTCAGCACCAGCCGCAGGAAGGTGGACTTTCCGGAGCCGGAAGCGCCCACAAGGAAGGCAAATTCACCACGGTCAATCTCAAGGCTGACATCGTCCAGCGCAGGCCGGGCCGTCTGGTTGTAGACCTTGGTGACATTTTCGAATCGGATCATGGCCCTAATTACCCTGCAGGGCACGGCTGTTGCAGCCCAGATCTGCAGCCGGCGCACGGGCATTCGTTTGGGGGAAGTAGAGCTCCGGCCCCTCGACTATACGCAGCCTTTTGGCTGGTTTTTGGGGGTTCCGGGGGTGTGTCGCGCGATCAGGCCTACCGGGTAGGCACCGCCGCTACGACTTCTCGGCGTTGCGGTTGTCAGTGCGCCAGCGGATCCCGGCGTCGATGAAGTCGTCAATTTCGCCGTCGAACACTGCAGAGGTGTTGCCTACCTCGTGTTCGGTCCGGAGGTCCTTGACCATCTGGTACGGGTTCAGGACGTAGGAGCGCATCTGGTCGCCCCAGGACGCCTTGACGTCGCCGGCGAAGGCCTTCTTCTCGGCGTCCTCCTGCTCCTTCTTCAAGAGCAGGAGGCGGGACTGCAGAACGCGCAATGCTGCGGCCCGGTTCTGGAGCTGCGACTTTTCGTTCTGCATGGACACCACGGTGCCGGTGGGGATGTGGGTGAGGCGGACGGCGGAGTCTGTGGTGTTAACGGACTGCCCGCCGGGGCCGGAGGACCGGAACACGTCCACGCGGATCTCGTTGTCCGGAATGTCGATGGAGTCCGTGGATTCGATGAGCGGAATGACTTCCACCGCCGCGAAGGACGTCTGGCGGCGGCCCTGGTTGTCGAAGGGGCTGATCCGCACCAGGCGGTGGGTTCCGGCTTCGACGCTGAGCGTGCCGAACGCATACGGTGCTTTGACTTCGAACGTTGCGGACTTCAGGCCTGCTTCTTCGGCGTAGGAAGTGTCCATCACGGTGGTGGGGTACCCGTGGCGTTCGGCCCAGCGAAGGTACATGCGCATGAGCATTTCGGCGAAGTCTGCGGCGTCGACGCCGCCGGCCCCTGCCCGGATGGACACCACGGCTTCGCGTTCGTCGTATTCTCCGGAAAGCAGGGTCACTACTTCGAGGTCCTTCAGGGACTTCCGGATGGATTCCAGTTCTGTGGCGGCTTCGCCCATGGAGTCGGCGTCGTCCTCGTCCTGGCCGAGCTCGACAAGCACTTCCAGGTCGTCGATCCGCGACACGAGCCTGTTCAGCCGCTCCAGCTCGGACTGGCGGTGCGAGAGGCGTGAGGTGATCTTCTGGGCCGCGGCGGGGTCATCCCACAGGTCCGGCTCGCCGGCGCGTTCGCTCAGTTCGGCGATGTCTTCCTTCAGAGCCTCAACATCGCTGACGCGCTCGATGGAGGTGTAGGTGGCGCGGAGGGCGCGGATTTCTGCGGAAAAATCAATATTGGCCATGGTTGTTTAAGCCTACGCTATCCGGCCGGAGTGCCGGACTTCTCCAGTTCCGGTCAACGCGTGAGCCGGGAACGGGCCGTGGAGACAGCTTCGATCCTGATGCCATCCGGCACCAGGAAGTTCACCACCGGCGGGTGGACTTCCGCTGAGAGAACCACGACGGCGGTGGACCCGTCAGGGCTGCCGGTCGCCGCTGAAACGGCTAATTCGTTGAACCGGTCCGACGCCGGGCTTCTGGCAATGAAATCGGCTGCAACGCTGCGGACGCGCCCTGACCCCAGCACGGCGGAGGGACTCCCTCCTTCTCCCCCGACCTCGCCTAACGTGTAGCTGTCGGCGGCGGCGAGCGAGGCGCCGTCGGCCAGGGACAGCAGCCGCTTGTGTTCAAGGTAGACGCTGGAGATGCCGATGACCACGGTGACCACCAGCAGGGCCAGCAGGACGTAGCCGATGATCATGACGATCATCTGGCCGCCCTCCTGCGAACGGCTGGAGCACTGGTTGGGGGCGTTGTTGCCAGCCTCCCGGCAGGTCGCCCTGGGCGCCGCCGTGGCTATCACCGGAACCTGCCCACGAGTTGGGTGGACGAGGCTTCAACTTCGCTTGCTTTGAGCCTGAAGTCCTCGCTGAACGGAACAAACGGCAGCGACACAGTGAGGTTTACGGTGACGGTGACGGCCGTGCCAGCGGCATGGCAGTCCGCGGGATCGCAACGGGTGGAGACACGTGCCTGCCCGGCATCGTGACCAAAGTCAGCCAAGGCGATGAGGGCCGCCTGTTCGGCGGCGGCCTGGGCCGACTGTGCATCCGGCTGGGCCACGAAAACCTTCGCGGCCTGGTCAGCGGCGCCGACAACGGCGAAAGACCCGCCCTGGATCTGGCCCACGGTGATGATGAAGTACACCAGGGGGACCATCAGGAGCAGGGCCAGGAAGGTGAATTCGACCACCGCGGTCCCCTCTTCACGCGGCCCATCGCACAGCGCCTGCCGGAACCTCAGGTGGAGACGGGAACGCAGGTTGTCAGGGTTGGATGGCCGCATGGCCCTTTACCTCCAGCAGGTCCCGGGGGCCGATCAGGCCGATGACGGGCATGGGGGCTTTGATGGTCACTTCCAGGGTCCGCAGGCCCTGGAACGTCACTTCGGCAGTGCTGATATCCTGCGCGAACTCTGCGTTCAGGGCAGTCCCGATCAGGGCCGCCGCCCGTTCCTCGGCATCCGACGCCCCACGGTCGGCGAGTGTTCCATAGCGTGCCCCGGAGGCGGCGGCGTCGATCAGCGCGTTGTGGACGTGCAGGACCAGGGTCAGCTGGATTATCGCCAGGAAAAACATGGTGAGCAGTCCGCCCACCATCACAAAGTCCACTACTGCGGAGCCGCGTTCGTCCCTGTGCCGGCTGGACCCCGCCATGTCCTACTTTCCGACCTTGTCCATGGCCTGGTTGAACATCGTTTCGAGCGCCGGTCCGGCGAGAGCCAACAAGGCTGCCACCAGAACTGCGGACATCAGGGTGATCATCACCCAACCTGGCACGTCGCCACGTTCCGGGTGGTCCCGGGCAGGCGCGTCGGGACCTTTCCGTGCGTAGCTCCGGCCTGAAGCAGCCTCGCTTGTCCATGCCCACAGGCCCGACAGCAACGCAAGGAGCAGAACGCCGCTCGTGATTCCCAGTTTCTTCATTTCGGTCCCATTCAGTGTGTGAGTGATGTGGTGTACGTGATACGGGTGGTGTACGTGATGCGGGCGGTGAGGGGATGTGGGTGCTGGGGTGATGTTCATGGCTACAGTCCAAGACTGATGGCCGCGATGCCGGGGAAAACCGCGAACACCACGGTTAAAGGAAGGACACCAAAGACCAAAGGAACCATCATGGCGATTTCCTTCCTGCCCGCCGACTCCATGAGGTCCCGTTTTGCGGTGTCCCGGACGTCCTGGGCCTGAGCCCTCAGGACGTCCGCCAGGGGTGTGCCGCGCTCGACCGCCACGATGATGCCATCGACAAACCTGACCAGCGGGCCAAGGTCTGTCCTGGCGGAGAATTCCTGCAGCGCTTCCACCAACGGTTTCCCGGCTCTGGTCTCAGCGAGGATCTTGGAGAACTCCTTGGCGAGTTCTCCGCGCGCACTGCGGCAAACGCGGTCCAGCGCCCCCGTGGCACTTTCACCGGCACCGACAGCCAGCGCCATGAGCTCGGCGAGGCTGGGGAACTCCGCCATCATCCGGGACTCCCGCCTGCTGATCTGTACGCCCAACCAGAAGTCACGGAACAGAAAGCCGCCGAGAGCGCTTCCGACGATGGCCACAACTGCGAGGAATGGACTGAACCGGCCGGCCACTGCACTCAGAACCACCGCCGCCAGTGCGGCGGCGAAACCCGCGGCGGCCCAGAGGAGCTGCTCGGCCCGGAAATCAACCGGTGATTTGTTGATGCCTGCTTGGGCCAGCCTGCGGGTGAGCGCCTTTGACCCGAGGTTCAGCTTCCCCAGGGCGGCGAGTCCGTCGTGAAGCAGGGGACGTATGATCCGCTCCAACGGCCCGAACGGTGTGGCGTTCTGCCCGCCCGCGCGCAGCAACCGCGACTCAAGGTTCTGCGACTTCAGCTGCGGCTCAATACGCTCGACAAAGGTGAGCGGCCGCATGAAGGGCAAACGGACAAACAGCAGCCAGAGGCCCGTTCCTAGGACGATGCCCCAGATGATGGCGGCCGCAGAGATGCCGTTCATCGCAGCACCCTTTCGTCCTGCGGGAGGGCGCCGATGCGCAGCATGATGGAGTAGCAGATGAGCGATACGACGAGGCCGCCCAGGAGGACACCGGCTCCCATGGGCGTGTTGTAGGCGCTCACAGCCTCGGGCCGTGTGGCCAGGAGGAGCATAACGATCCAGGGAGCGGCCACGGCGAGCCTGGCGGCGTTGACCGTCCAGGACTGCCGGGCCTCGAGTTCGCTGCGGGTCCGGGCATTTTCCCGGAGAAACTCCGCCAGTGTGCCGAGCAGTTTGCCCAGGTCCGAACCGCCCACTTCACGGGTCAGCCTGAGGGCCTCGACGATCCGGTCCGCCACGGGGTCCGCCAGCCGGTCCTTGAGCCTGTTAAGGGACGCATCGAACCGGCCGCCGGCACGGTAATCAGCCCCGAAGTCCCGGAAGACGTGCCGGAGCTCCTCCGGGCCCTTCTCCCCCAGCTGAATCAGGGCCTCCGGCAGCGAAAGCCCGGCGCGGATGGCGGACCGCAGATGGTCCACCACGTCCGGCCAGAGCTGGCGCAGCACGGCCGTCCTCCTGTTCGCCCGCCACCGGACAATGCTGACGGGAAGCCAGGCGCCGAACAGTCCGAAGCACACGGACATCGGCCATGACCGGCTGACCACAAAAAAGATAAGCGCCACAAAGATGCCCAGTCCCAGGCACGACGCAACCAGGCCGGTGCCGGTGACCTTTTCGATACCGGCGGAGGCAAGGAGGTCCTCGAGGCGGCTGACTCTCGGGCGGCGCTTCAGCGCTGCGGGCTGTTCCCAGAACGACCACCAGATGAGGAAGAGCCCTGTCCCGGCAAGTACCCCAAATAAAGGCGCCATCAGCGCGGCTCCAGCAGCGCCGCGACGTCGTACCCTGCGCGGGAAAACTTCTCCGCCGCAGGCATGGAATTGGCCCGTGGCTGCAGCTGGCCGTCCGCCATGGCGAAAACCATGGACGACTCAATGATGCCGTTCTCCACCCGCCGGCCGAGGGAGAGGATCTCGGTTACCTGGCGGCGGCCGTTGGCATGCCGGCTGCAATGGACCACCAGGTCGATGCAGGACGCCACGGTGGGCACCACGAAGGCGCTTGAGATGTTTTCGCCGGCGAGCAGCGGAAGCGTGCAGATCTTGATCACGGCGTCGTGGGCTGAGTTTGCGTGGACGGTGCACATCCCGGGCATGCCACTATTTAGAGCGATCAGCATGTCCAGGCTTTCCGCTTCGCGGACTTCGCCCACCACGAGGCGGTCCGGGCGCATCCGGAGCGCTTCCTTGACGAGCCTGCGCAGTGGAATCTCGCCCTGGCCCTCGAGGTTGGGCTGCCGGCACTGGAGACC
>DIZT01000158.1:0-9996 GCA_002427975.1 Micrococcaceae bacterium UBA6021
GGCCACTATGCGAGCCCTCCTGGCCGACGCGGCACATGGTTTTGCAGCCGTCCAGCTTGACCAACCGTATCTGCCCCGGCTCGCGTCATTCTCCGCAGATGTTCAGATCCAGAGCTCGGGGTCGTTGAACAGCATCTCGTAGGGGTCCTCACCCTTGTTCGGGAATCGAATCGTGGCGGGAACGCCAACCGCGACCGCTCCTGCCGGGATGTCTTTGACGACAACAGAGTTCGCACCGATCTGCACCCTGTCCCCGACATGGACCGGACCGAGAATGCGGGCTCCCGCCCCGATCGTGACGTTGTTGCCGATGGTCGGGTGACGCTTGACCCTCTTCATCGAACGACCGCCGAGTGTGACGCCGTGATAGATCAACACGTCATCGCCGACCTCGGCGGTCTCGCCGATGACCACACCCATGCCGTGGTCGATAAAGAACCGCCGGCCGATCGTGGCGCCGGGATGGATCTCGATCCCGGTCAGGAAACGGCCCAGCTGCGACACCAGCCGCGCCGGAAACCGCAGCCCCGGGTTTTGCCACATCCGGTGCGTCAGCCGGTGGATCCAGATGGCGTGCAGCCCCGAATAGGCGAAAAAGTTCTCAAAAGAACCTCGAGCCGCCGGGTCGTGTGACCGGGCGGCGTCGAGGTCTTCCTTCAGTCTTGCGAAAAAGCCCACAAAATTCTTTCTACAGGAAACGGGGCGACAACGGGCTGATCAGCCGCGGATGTCGTCATAGAGCACGGTGGAGATGTAACGCTCACCGAAGTCGCAGACGACGGCGACGATCAGTTTGCCGGCATTCTCCGGACGCTTGGCCAGTTCCAGGGCGCCCCAGACGATGGCGCCGGAGGAGATGCCACCCAGAATACCTTCCTTGACGCCGAGTTCACGGGCGACGCGTACGGAATCCTCCAGGGTGGCGTCCAGGACTTCGTCGTAGACGTTGGTGTCCAGGATTTCGGGGATGAAGTTCGCACCGATGCCCTGGATCTTGTGCGGCCCGGGAGCGCCGCCGTTCAGGATGGCGGAGTCTTTCGGTTCGATGGCAACAATCTGAACCTCAGGCTTGCGCTCCTTCAGGACCTGCCCGACGCCGGTGATGGTTCCGCCGGTGCCGATGCCGGAGACAAAGATGTCCACCTTGCCGTCGGTGTCGGACCAGATTTCCTCAGCCGTGGTTTCACGGTGGATCTGCGGGTTGGCCTCGTTGGCGAACTGCTGGGCCCAGATGGAGTTCTCCGTGTTGGCCACGATCTCCTGGGCCTTCTCCACCGCGCCGCGCATGCCCTCGGAACCCGGGGTCAGTACAATTTCGGCACCGAACGCACGGAGCATAACGCGGCGCTCCGTGGACATGGTTTCCGGCATGGTCAGGATGACCTTGTAACCGCGGGCTGCGCCCACCATGGCCAGGGCGATGCCGGTGTTGCCGGACGTACCTTCAACGATGGTTCCACCGGGCTGGAGCGCGCCGGACTTCTCGGCGGCGTCCACGATGGCCACACCGATACGGTCCTTGATACTGTTGGCCGGGTTGTAGAACTCAAGCTTGACAGCCACAGTGGCACCCAGGCCTTCGCTCAGCCGGTTCAGGCGGACCAGCGGAGTGCCGCCGACCAACTGCGTTACATCGTCATAGATCCGTGCCATGTAGATATGCCTATCTCTCAAGAGTGAATACTGAGGTCAGCCTAACGATGGCTGAGCGGCCGCTGCTAAGCATTAAGCCATGCAGAGTAATATTTCCTGGCCTTGGCCAGCTTGGGATTGATGATCACCTGGCAGTAACCCTGCTCGGGATACTTGGCGTAGTAGTCCTGATGGAAGTCTTCCGCCACGTGGAAGCGTGGCAGCCGGCTGACCTCGGTCACGATCGGGTGCGACCACAGTGCCTGGTTCCGATCTATGGCCTCCTCGAAGAGGATCTTCTCCTCGGTGGTTTCATAGAACATGGACGAACGGTACTGCGTGCCCACGTCGTAGCCCTGGCGGTTAAGCGTGGTGGGATCGTGCAGCGCGAAGAACATGTCCAGGATGACCTCGGCCGGAATCACGGCCTCGTCAAAGGTGACCGCCACTACCTCAGCGTGGCCCGTGGTCCCGCCGCAGACGGAGTAGTAGTCCGGCTGGGGGTCGTGGCCGCCCGTATAGCCGGAAATCACCGAGGTGACGCCCTTGGTTTTCTGGTAGACAGCGTCAAGGCACCAGAAGCAGCCCCCGCCAAGAACAAAAGTTTTCATGATCTCTTCAATGGTTGAGGGCGCCGGATGATTCCCTGACCACCCTACGAGACTTTGAAGGATGCCGGGCAAAGGACCGGATGGGGTAAAACTGAGACTATGGAATCAGCAGACAGCGGCGTTACAGATGCTGACAGGCACGACGACGGCAGCGAACGCCCGGACGATGCACCGGTTGGGGGTGCGGCTGCTCCCACATTAGGCCAGGTGCTGCTGGCAGTAGAGGAACTCTGGCCCGAGTCACTGGCCGAAAACTGGGACGAAGTGGGGCTCGTGGCCGGCCATCCCTCAGCACCCGTCACCAGGGTGATGTTCGCCGTGGATCCAACACTTACGGTCATCGAGGAAGCCATCGAATGGGGAGCCGAGCTGCTCATTACCCATCACCCTCTGCTCCTCAAAGGCGTCACGTCCGTGGCGGCGACTACCGCCAAAGGGCAGGCCATCCACCGGCTCATCGAGTCTGGAACCGCCCTGCTGACCGTCCACACCAACGGTGATTCCGCCGTCGGGGGCGTTTCCGATGTCCTGGCTGATGCGTTGGGGCTGGAAGGCGTGGTCCCGCTGACAGTGGCCCCGAACGGCCTGCCCGAAGAAGGCATCGGCCGCGTGGGTGTCCTGGCTGACGTGATGAGCCTGGGCGATTTCGCGGCCCGCGTGTTCGGCATCCTCCCGTCCGTCGCCGGGGGAGTCCGCGTATCCGGGGATAAGGACGGGCTGGTGCGGCGCATAGCGGTGTGCGGCGGCGCGGGGGATTCCCTGTTCAATGAGGTACGGGCCAACAACGCCGACGTCTATGTCACCGCTGACCTTCGCCACCATCCAGCGTCCGAAGCCCGCGAAGCGGCAGTCAATGGCCGGCCGTACCTGATTGACGTCTCGCACTTCGCAAGCGAGTGGTTATGGCTTCCCGCCGCGGCATCTGCGCTGGGCAACGTGCTCGCCGACCAGGGCCACGACGTCGAGATCCAGGTAAGCACCACCAACAGCGATCCGTGGGACTTCATTCTGACTCCGGGCGGGGACTAGAGTCTATAGAGCGTCCGCTGGGCGTCCGGCTCCGGCCGGCAGGGATCAAACGGAGGTAGCAGTTGGCTAAGGCAGCACCGGCGGAACAGTTGAAGTTGCTCGAACTGCAGGGGCTGGACGCAAAGCTCAAGTCCCTGTCCAACCGCCGCCGCGCCCTGGAAACCGATCCCCGGATCGAGGACCTGCAATCCGCCTTGTCCGTCGCCAACGGTGAACTCGGCTCCGCCAAGGTGGCCGTCCATGACGCCGAAGCCGCGCTGAAGCGGGCCGAAGCCGACGTCGAACAAGTCGCCTCCCGCATCGAACGCGATGAGGCCAGGCTCAACAGCGGGACGGGGCTTTCGAAGGACCTCGTGGCCCTGCAGAAGGATATTGCCTCCCTCAACAAGCGCCGCTCCGACCTTGAAGACGTGGAGCTGGAAGTGATGGAACGCCTGGATTCGCTGCGCGGGCGGCAGGCTGCCCAGCAGCTCATCGTGGACGACATCCAGGGCTCGTTCGGCGGCATCCGCGCCGAACTCGATGAAGCCCTGGCCGAAGTGGCCGCTGAAGCGACCGTCGTCCGCGGCAGGCGTGCCGAATTCGCTGAAGGACTCGACGCCGGGATGCTGGCCATCTATGAAAAGACCCTCGCCAAGCGGGGAGTGGGCGCCGCCCGGTTGTTCCACGGAACCTCTGAGGCCTCCGGCATGAAGCTGAGCCCCGGCGACCTGGCCGAGATCAAGGCCGCCGCTGAGGACGACATCGTATTCTGCCCGGATTCCGGTGCCATCCTGGTGCGCTCCGCCGAGTGGAACACGCCTTCCCCAAGTAACTAGCATTTAACGTCGTGAAAATCGCGAATGACGACGTTAAATGCGACCTAGTTGGGGAGGATGATGTTCAGGGCGTGCGGTTTCCGCGCTGAACCATCAACCAACTCCGCATCCCATTGTTCGCGCGTTGCCTTCAGCAGTTGCGCCGGGGTCTGCGGGGGGGTGCCGCGGCGGGCCAGCAGATGCCGGGCCAGTTCACCCCGGGTGTGCTTGGCGAAGTGGCTAACTACCTTGCGGACGCCGTTCACCTCGGTGAATACGTTCACGGACACGGTGGTCAGCGGCGGCGGTGCCCATGCGGCCGCATACGTGCTGGAGCGGCAGTCCACGAGCAGATGCCCGGACACCGACACCATGAGGGCCGCCGAAAGCTGTGGCTTCCAGAATGAGGCGAGGCGGCCGACGTCGGGCAGTGCCGTTCCCATCGACAGCCGGTAGGCGGGCACCCGGTCAGCGAAGCGGATGGCACCCCACAGCGCGGAAATCACCAGCACCGAGTCATCGGCCTTCCGGCGCTGCACCGGCGTCAGGGTTTTGTAACCGAGGGCGTCGTACAGGACGCCCGAATAGATCTGGTGCGCAGGGGCCGCCGGTTCGGCGTGGAGCCGGGTGTTGCGGTCGACGTCGTCCTGCAGCGAGGCGCCCACGCCCAGCAGTGCGAGGGCATTCTCATGGGCACTGACTGTCCCCAGTGCCTCGAGGACTTTGGCCCGGTAGGTGTTGAGTTCCGGAAAACTCAGTGAAGGCCAGTCGACGGCGGATCCCCGGACTGCGGGGGTCTTGCCTTCGGAGGGGGGAAGCAGAATCAGCACCGTACGATCTTACCGGTCATGGACGTGGAGGCTCCGGACACAGATGCGCAGCTCAGGCCGCCTTGACCGGAGGCTTGGCGGCGGCAACTGTGGCCGCCTGGTTCTCGCGGGCGAGGAAGGCGGACAGTTCGCCGATGGTGCTCATCAAGGGCGCGGGGAAGACAACCGTGGAGTTCTTGTCCACGGAGATCTCCACCAGGGACTGCAAATTTCGCAGCTGCAGGGCAAGCGGGTGGGCCATCATGGTGTCCGAAGCGTCGCCGAGGGCAGCTGCCGCGATGGCTTCGCCTTCCGCGGCGATGATCTTCGCCCTCTTCTCCCGCTCGGCCTCGGCCTGACGGGCCATGGCACGCTTCATGCTGTCGGGAAGTTGGATGTCCTTAAGCTCCACCATCACCACCTCGACGCCCCAGGCGAGGGTCAGCTGATCCAGAATTTCCCGGATGTCGCGGTTGATGCGCTCGGTTTCAGACAGCGTCTGATCCAGGCTGTGACGGCCCACCACCTTCCTCAGCGTGGTCTGGGCGATCTGGTCGATTGCTGCTACGACATTCTCAATCGCCACGACGGATTTCACGGCGTCGACCACGCGGTAGTAGGCCACCGCTGAGATGTCGACGCTCACGTTGTCCTGGGTGATGATGCCCTGCGACTGGATTGGCATTGTCACGATCCGCAGGCTGACCAGCGGAAGACGGTCAATGACGGGAATGATGAACCGCAGCCCCGGCATCCTGACGCCAATGACCCTGCCCAGCCGGAAGAGCACGCCCTGCTCATACTGCCGCACGATGCGGATCGACATCTTCAGCAAGATGAGCAGCAGCACTGCGACGGCGATGGCGGTGTACATAGTGGTGGGGTCCATCAGGATCCCCTCCTTTTGCCTGAGTTGATCTTGTTCAATTGTCCCACCAAGGACTCGAAAAACCCCTGTCACCTGCTGCGGAACCGGGCAGCCGGGGTTGCCCGTAGAATGGGCTGCGGATGGGTTGACCAGGCGGCCGCGCGTCACGCAAGTGGCTCGAGGAACGTCCGGGCTCCGCAGGGCAGGGTGGTGGGTAACGCCCACTCGGGGTAACCCGCAGGCCAGTGCCACAGAGAACAGACCGCCTGCGCCTACCGGTGACGGACGGCAGCAGGTAAGGGTGAAACGGTGGTGTAAGAGACCACCAGCTTCCCGGGTGACCGGGAAGGCTAGGTAAACCCCACCCGGAGCAAGGCCAGACAGGACACGTTTGAGGGCTGCCCGCCCGAGTGTCCGGGTAGGCCGCTGGAGGGCGTCGGCAACGGCGTCCGTAGATGGATGGCCGCTACTCCCGCGCTGGTAACGGCACGGGAGCACAGAACCCGGCGTATCGGTCAACCCATCCAACCAATTCCTCAGCCGGGAAGCCCCGCGCATGTGAGTGATTTCACGCTGCCGGCGGCGGTCCGCGGGGCTGCTCCAGCCTAGAATGGAGAGCGAACGTAGAAGTTCTGCCGCCGGGTCTGCGTTCGCAGCCGGTGGCTTTTCTTTACGCTTCTCCACGGCACCCGGGATGGACCGCATCCTGCCGGTGCCAGAGCCCCTGGACAACATCAGGTGGCCGACAACCGCCTACGAGGACGTATGCGGCTGAACCGAGGAAGGTAGTTCTGTGAGCCAGACGTCAGATTCTTGTCTTGATACGTGGATGGGCCGGGAGGCCCTCGCCGAGGCCATGATTCCGGTGATTGGCCGGCTGTACCGCGACAATAATGTGGTGACCAGCATTCATGGCCGGAGCCTGATCAACAAGTCCACTATGAACATCCTCAAGGCGCACCGTTTCGCCCGCCGCATGAGCAAGGATGAGCTGCTTCTGGAGGAGACCGCGCCGCTGCTGAACATCCTCGCCGGCCTGGAGTTGGGTGCCGCCGCCATTGACATCGCCCGCCTGAACCAGAAGTTCAAGGAAGAGGGCGGCGGCGCCACACTGGAGGAGTTCCTGCGTGCCGAGCTCGCCGAGGTCGTGGGCAAGCGCGGTGCTGATGACCGCACCAGCACCGACGTTGTGCTGTACGGTTTTGGCCGGATCGGCCGGCTGCTGGCCCGCCTCCTGATCGAAAAGGCCGGCGGCGGCCATGGGCTGCGCCTGCGCGCCATCGTTGTCCGACGCGGGTCCGACAAGGACCTCACCAAGCGTGCCAGCCTGCTGCGCCGAGACTCGGTCCACGGTTCCTTTGAGGGAACCATCCGCGTTGACGAGGCTGCCAACACCATCACGGCCAACGGTGTCCAGGTCCAGGTCATCTACTCGGACAACCCCGCCACGATCGACTACACCGCCTACGGCATCAAGGACGCGCTGGTGGTGGACAACACGGGCCGCTGGCGCGACGCCGAGGGCCTGTCCCAGCACCTGCAGAGCAAAGGTGTTGCCCGCGTACTGCTGACCGCCCCGGGCAAGGGCGACCTGAAGAACATCGTGCACGGCATCAACCACGGCACCATCGAGGACTCGGACCAGATCGTGTCCGCGGCGTCCTGCACCACGAACGCCATCACCCCGGTCCTGAAGGCCATCAATGACAAGTTCGGTGTGGTCCACGGCCATGTGGAGACCGTCCACTCGTTCACCAATGACCAGAACCTGATCGACAACTTCCACAAGGGCGACCGCCGCGGGCGCTCCGCCGCGCTGAACATGGTGATCACCGAAACCGGTGCCGCCAAGGCCGTGGGCAAGGCGCTGCCCGAGCTGCTGGGCAAGCTCACCGGCAGCTCCATCCGGGTCCCCACCCCGGACGTTTCCCTGGCGATCCTGAACCTGAGCCTGGAGAACGGCACCACCAAAGACGAGGTCAACAACTTCCTGCGGGAAATGTCGCTGCACTCGGACCTGCGCAAGCAGATCGACTACATCGACTCTCCTGAAGTTGTTTCCACGGACTTCGTCGGTTCCCGCCGTGCCGGCATCGTTGATGGCCTGGCCACCATCTCCAACGACAAGAACCTGGTCCTTTACGTCTGGTACGACAACGAGTTCGGCTACAGCTGCCAGGTGGTCCGCGTCATGGAAGAGATGGCCGGCGTCAACCCGCCGTCCTTCCCCGCCAAGGAACCCGCTGCTGCCTTGGCCGCGATAGCCGTCTAGGCCCGTTCTGGCGGGGCGGCTTCCCGACATTCCCGGCTGATTCACTGGAATCAGCCGGGAATCGGGACCACACTGGTGGCATGAACAAAGAAACTCTCCACGAGACCACCCTTGAACACGCCCTCGACGTCGCCAAGGCCAACCAAAAGGAAGCCGTCAGGCTCCTGGAGCAGGCCCGCGCAGGCCGGACTTCCGGCTACGTCGGCGAGGACCGGGTGCGCCAGCTCGAAGGACTCCTCCAGGTTGCGGAGGAAGACCTGGGGCGGGTGGCCCGGGAGCAGTAGCCGGCTGTAGCGGTAGGCGGCATAGGCGGCCACTCCGCCTCCCCACTGTGGATAACAGCGTGGGTGTC
Organism: Micrococcaceae bacterium UBA6021; assembly: GCA_002427975.1. Lineage (GTDB taxonomy): Bacteria > Actinomycetota > Actinomycetes > Actinomycetales > Micrococcaceae > Arthrobacter. Next base: position 8,371 of record DIZT01000158.1, read on the forward strand.
AGTGGGGTGGTTTAGGCTTTTCTGGTGCATTACATTTCCGGACGGGCCGGTGCCCCGTGACCGTCAGCTGGGCCGCGTACCGCCGCGCCCGCCGGCGCTCGCGGCAGGCGTGGGTGCTGCTGGTGGTGCTGGCCATCTCTGTTGTGGGCTCCTTGGTGTGGTTTTTCACCGCAGGCCAGTTCGCAGCGGCAGAACCAGCCATCGCAGGGCCCAGCGAGGCGCCCGTTTTTGACGGCACCTGGATGAAGCCCGTGGTCCCGGTTCACGCCGTACCGCAGGGAAGCGCCCGGGCTGCCCTCGAGGGGCTGCCGGTCAAGGGACGGGCTCCCAAAGACAATTACCAGCGGGAGGCCTTCGGGCAGGCCTGGCTGGACGTGGACCGGAACGGCTGCGACACCCGCAATGACATTCTGCGCCGGGACCTGACCGACGTCGGCTTCACGGAGGGGTCCAAATGCCGGGTAGCGTCCGGTGTAATCGTTGAGCCGTACACCGGGAAGATGGTGGACTTTCGCCGCGGCCCCGACAGCAGCAAGGAAATCCAGATCGATCACGTCGTGGCACTCGGTGATGCGTGGCAGAAAGGCGCGCAAGCGCTGACTCCGCAGCAACGCCAGAGCCTCGCCAACGATCCGTTAAACCTTATCGCCGCGGACGGTCCAGCCAACCAGCAGAAGAGCGCGGGGGATGCCGCCACCTGGCTGCCGAAGAACAAGAACTTCCGCTGCCATTACGTCGCCCGCCAAATCTCGGTCAAGGCCTCTTATGGACTGTGGGTCACGCAACCGGAGAAGGACGCGATGAAGCGCGTCCTTGACTCGTGCCCGGCCCAGCCAACTATCACGGCCAGGTGACGCGTCATCTGAATTGGCTCAGTGGCCGAACGGGTCCGGATCCACGCCGGGCATCCAGGTCAGACCGGGCACGCCCCAGCCGCTCTTCTTGGCCTGTTTCATGGCCTTCCGTGCATAGCGGTTCATCAGCCGGTTGACGTAAAGCTTGCCGTCCAGATGGTCGTATTCGTGCTGGATCACGCGGGCAAACCAGCCGGTCGCTTCGAATTCAACAGGCTGCCCGGAGCCGTCAAAGCCCTGGACGCGGGCCCACTCCGCACGCTTGAGCGGGTACGAGCCGCCCGGGAACGAGAGGCAGCCCTCTTCCTCTTCGTCGGGGTCCGGCAGTGCGCCGGAGATTTTGGACAACGTCAGTACCGGGTTGACCAGAACTCCTGCGGGGGGAGCGCCGTCGTCATTGGCATATTTGTAGATGAAGATTCTCTTGCCTACCCCCACCTGGGGAGCGGCCAGGCCCACGCCGTTGGCAGCGTCATTTGTTTCAAACATGTCCGCGATCAGGGTGCGCAGTTCATCGTCGAACACCTCCACCTCGGCGGCACGGCGGTGCAGCACCGGTTCTCCCCAGACGGTGATTGGCAGAACTGTCATGTCAGGCGGCCCTTCGTGCGTGCGGCGTGACGCCGGCGATTATGCAAAAAAATGGAGGCCGTACCGGATATCCGGTACGGCCTCCAACGGACGGCTGTTACTGCCGCCCTATCAGGGTGAGCTACGGGGGTTGAACCCGCGACCTCCTGGACCACAACCAGGCGCTCTGCCAACTGAGCTA
>DIZT01000158.1:10080-10485 GCA_002427975.1 Micrococcaceae bacterium UBA6021
TGCGTACCGGGTGTGGCGGTGATGCGCTGGGCGATTTCGCGGGCCGTGACGCTGTCGGGACCGGGTGCCGGAACAAAAACTGCCTCGCGGTAGTAGCGGAGCTCGTCGATGGAGTCCTGGATGTCGCCCAAGGCGCGGTGGCCGCCCTTCTTGGCGGGGGACTGGAAGTAGGCCCGCGCGAACCACCGGCGTGAGAGTTCCTTGATGGTGCTGACATCGATCACGCGGTAATGCAGGTGTTCCACCACGGCCGGCATGTCACGGGACAGGAACACCCGGTCGGTCCCCACGGAGTTGCCGCCCAGCGGGGCCTTGCGCGGGTCCGGCACCCACTTTTCGATGTATTCCGTCACCGCGGCTTCGACCTCGGCCATCGTCTTTCCCTGCGGCAGTTCCTTGAGCAGC
>DIZT01000156.1 GCA_002427975.1 Micrococcaceae bacterium UBA6021
CACGGCCAGGAAGCCTGCCAGGTGGCAGCGGCTCTCTGAATATTCACACCGAAGAGGTACTGGTTCGAACCCGGTAGCGCCCACCGAAAGAAAGGCCCGTTAGGACGCGGAATGTCTGGTCCTGGGCTTTGTTTTATCCCGAGCGGCTCCGCGCGCGGCAAGCGCTCCCACGGCGAATGACCGCTGCCAGACCTCTGCGAGTCCGCACGCCACGCCACGGCACCGCATATGCTGGACTGGTCTTAGACAATTGGGGGAACCAGAATGACGAAGGCGTATATCGCCCGACCGTTGGCGGCTATCGTGTTGGCCGAGTGCGGCTCGTCCGCGCCCGAGGCGCCGGAGGCCGCTACTGCCACCATGCAGACGGCCACAGTATCCAGGGCAAGATTGTCGTGACCGCGCAGGACGCGGGCGCTGAATCGCAGGACACCGAGTAGTGCTGACATGGTGCCGGCGCCGTGCCGGCTCAATTGAATGGGGGCAGCGATGATCTACAACATCGGTTTTGGGCGGAATATGTGGCCCAGCGTTGAGGTCGAGGGGGAATTCGCCCGGGAGACCGCGATCGTCAAAGTAATTGGTGGCAGGCCGTCCCCGGGCCGCGACGTCGAACTGGAAAATGTTGCGGTCACTCTGGTTCCGGAACCTGGCAATCTTCATGACAAGAACGCTGTCGCGGTTCAGGCTGCGGGCCACGTCCTTGGATACCTCAGCCGGGCAGACGCGGTCCGCTTTCAGCAGCCTATCTACAGGATCACGGCAAGCGGCGCGATGACAGCTACCACTGCCCGGATCTGGGCTTCTACTGATGACTGGAGTGGGCAGAAAAAGTTCCGGGCCCGTGTTACTGTCGCTCTTCCCGAGCCCGGCATGATGTTGCCGCTGAATGATCCGCCGGAGGGCGACTACAACCTTATTCCGTGGGGTGGCGGCCTCCAGGTCATCAAGGAAGAAGACCACTTCGATGTCCTGTCGCACTACGTTCCGCCCAGCGGCGAGGGGCTGCTGTATGTTTCCCTGCATAGGGGCATCCGAACGCTTAAGAACGGCACGGAAAAGCCCTATATCGAGGTCCGTGCCGACGGTGAACCGGTGGGTGAGATGTCATCAGTAACATCCGCGCACTTCCTGCCCACCGTCGAGCATCTGGAAAGCGCTCAGGAAATCCCCACAGCGCTGGCCCGGCTCACGGGCTCCGCCCTTGCAGCGCAGCTCGTTCTGCAAGCGGCCAAGGCACCGGAGATCCCGGACGAATGGCTGGCCAACAGCCCCAACCAAATGCCGAAGCTTCTTCCTTGGGCGGCGTCGTATAAGCTCGCCGCTGCTCCTGCGCGGCAGAAGGCGCCCGTTGCGGCGACCCAGTCGTCAGCGGCCAGGCCGCAGACGGCGCGTGCGCTTCCTCCCAGTCGTCAGCGGCCAAGACAGCGGAACCGAGACCCCTTCTGTCCACGCCGGCCACGCCGCAGAAGCTTGTCCGCGGAGGAAACTCCAAGCCGGGGCCTTCGATCAGGTTTGGCGTGTCCGTGTTCGTGGCCGTCATTGGCCTCCTCTTCGCGCTGGCGTTCATCGTGGCCGGTTTGGGCATGATTGGAAGCAACTTCGGGGGCGCCATCGTCGGCGTCGCTTTTGGGGCCGCCATCGGCTGGGCCGCCTTGCGTACTATCCGATACGGGAGAACCGGATCCTTCCGCAAAAAAGCACTAGGCAAATGATGGAACGGATCAGCAGTTGCCGGAGCCGGGCGGGTCTGGGGGAACAAGAATCAGGCCGTCAGCGCCGGGAAGAGAGTCTGGAGGGCCTGAATCAGTGAAGGAGTGGGAGTTCTTTCGCCTTGGGGATGCGAGGTCTCCTGTGGCCAAGGAGATTCAGAAAGAGAAGCTCTCGCCAGCTGAGCTCGGCCGCCTTGACGAAATTATGGACCGCGTGGCCTCAGGCGAAACCCTCAAGAAGGACGTCAAGCCTCTCGGTGACGGCGTTCTGGAGTTCGTTCTGCATCTGGACAAGCGATCCTACCGCATGGCCTTCGCTGAGCTGGATGGCGGGCTGGTGCTCTTGGCGCTCACGTACTTTCGGAAGACGAAGCAGCGTCAGAAGGAATCGGTTGATCTGGCCAAGGAACGTCTCAAAGCCTACAAGCACCACCACGGAATGAATTGACACCCATATCGGTTGTAACCGATAGTTAGGTGACCGCGAAGGGAGACGGTAATGAGCAAACTCTTTGAAGAGCTCGGTATTGACACTGAAGACTCTCAGGTAGTCCATGCGAAGAAGGATGCCCGCACACTGACGGAAACCATTCTTCAGCTGGTAAAGCGCCGGAAGCACCTGAAAATAAAGCAGAGTCAACTAGCCAAAATTATGGGAACGTCGCAGTCGACCGTCTCCGAGTTTGAACGACTCGGAGGCAACCCGACATTGTTCACGCTCCAGCGATACGCGCGCTCCGTGGACGCAGAGCTTGTTGTTCAGGTCAAGGCGCGCAATAGTCGCTACCACCAGACCGACGGGTGGACCGACTTCAAGGTGCACACCGGAGGTGCCGTCCGCCGAAACGTTGTAGCGCC
>DIZT01000127.1:0-4185 GCA_002427975.1 Micrococcaceae bacterium UBA6021
TCTCTTGCCGTGCGTGCCATTCGGCCAGCATATTGGTGGGTGTCCCACGGCACCAGTTGCCCCCGACGAATCGTAGGACTTGTCCATAGGAACATCTGCACGGATTACCGCGGCGATATGCCCTTAGGGCAAGTCCTCGATGCCAGCAGCCTGGACCTCTCCGCCTATCGGTACGTCGACGTCCGCACCCGTTGAGATCCCGCTCAGGACGCCAATGTAGTCCAGCGTTTTGGGACTGACGTGCCGCACCTCCGCAAGGGCTTCCCTAAGAGAGTCTCTCTTGGCGTGGTCCTCGAGCGTGCCGCGGAGTTCCATTACCGTTTCGATGCCCTGACGCTCGAACACGCACGTGATGTCCTCTACCTGGGCCAGGCGGCCAGGCGACGGCCAGCTGATGACTTCCGAGAGCTTCCCCGTATCGAGGTGCCGCCGGAATCCACTCGTCGTGGCGGCATCCGGCCAAGCCGCAACCAGGGCAACAACGCGCGGCTTGACGGTTTCGTTGTAGTTCTGCCGGCGCTGCAGCGTGGCATCGACAATGATGGCCCCGATGTGGTCCCAAACGCGGCTGACTTCGGTCGAGGCGTCGGTGCCCTGTGAGTCCGTTAACGCCGGAGTGTTGGCAGGATCTTTATCGATAGTCATACCTGAATACTTCCACGTCCCGCGCGACGGCGGCTGCACTGAGACCACCAGTGGTTTCGCTCCCCACCCGCTCCCTGACATGAAAATTGAGGTGGGCGGGTCGCGGCGACTGTTGAGCTTGCCCGTTGGGTCGTTATCCGGCGCGTTGAAGGGGCTCGAGGATGACCTGGTAGCCCAGGGATTCGAGCTGTCCGATCGCGCGGGCTTTAGTCTTGGCTGCCGCCACCTGGCACTTTCCGCGACGGGTCCCGACGACTACCTCGAGGTTTATGGCAGGGTGCTGGACGCCGCCAAGAAGCCGGTCATCCTGCACTGGCTTGGCTCCATGTTCGATCCCGCTCTGGCAGGCTACTGGGGCAGCCGCTCCATCCCGGAAGCATCTGAAACAGTCCTGGGACTGATCGAGTCGAAAAAGGACAAGGTCGCCGGCATCAAGATCTCCTTGCTCGACAAGGACCACGAGGTCAGCTTCCGGCGCCGGCTCCCCGCCGGAGTCCGTCTCTTCACCGGGGATGATTTCAATTACGCCGATCTCATTGCGGGGGAAGAACACGGGCACAGTGATGCCCTTCTGGGGGCGTTTGCCGCGGTGCCCCGTTTTGCATCGGCTGCGTTTGCCAAGCTCGACCGTGGAGATGTTGCCGGCTTCCGCCGCATCCTCGAGCCGACCGTCTCCCTGAGCCGCCTGATTTTCGAAGCCCCCACCCAGTACTACAAGGTGGGCGTTGCCTGGCTGAGCTACCTGACGGGTTGGCAGAGCCATTTCCGCATGCTAGCCGGCTTTGAGTCCGGCCGTTCACTGGTGCATCTCGCTGACCTTTTCGAAGCGGCGAACAGCATCGGGCTTTTCCCCGATCCCCAGCTGTCCGCCGCCCGGGCAGCCGCGTATTTCCGCGTCCAGGGGCTCTGAATCGTGTCGATCGAAAGCACCACCGACCGCGCCGCCCAGGAACCGGAAGCTGCCGCCTACCCGGGAACCCGCCAGACATCGAACCTCCGGTGCCTGGTGGTGGGGGCAGCTTCCGGCATAGGCCAGGCAACCGCGGAACGGCTCAGCGGAAACGGAAACCGGGTAGTCGGTGCTGACCTGCCGTCAGCGCACTGGCCCGGCCAGGACAGCAAGCAGCCACAGTTATCCATCGACATCGCAGACCCCCATTCCGTCCGGGACGCCGTGGATCAGGCAGCCGCCCTGCTGGGTGGCCTGGACGTCGTCGTTAATACGGAGGGAATCCTCGGAAAGGGCCAGCCCTCGTCAGAGGAAACCTTTGAGGAGTTCGTCAGGCTCGTCAGCATCAACCTCACCGGAGCGTTCGCCCTCTCCTGGCCAAGAACGGCTTCGGCAGGCTCATTCATTTCTCCTCCACTGCGGGCAAGGAAGGCGTCCCGGGGATGACCGGATACTCCGCGAGCAAGGCCGGCATCACCGGTCTGGTCAAGGCACTGGCAAAGGAATACGCCACCACAGGGGTCACGATCAACGCGATAGCGCCCGGCAAGATAGATACTCCGCTCATCAGCGGCAAACCCCCGACTGACGAGGACCTGCAGCGGATACCGATGCGGCGCCTGGGTACTGCGGAAGAGGCAGCGGCATTGATTGAATACATTGCTTCACCTGAAGCCTCTTACACGACGGGATTCGTATTCGACCTCTCCGGTGGCCGGGCCGTGTACTGACAGGAAGGCGCTGCAGGTCAGCGGCACCCAACGCAAGCGGACGACGGCGGGAACCTCCCGCCGTCGTTCTTGGCGCCTTCCCGACACTGACATATGGTGGGACGATTTCAGCATGAGTGAGAAGAGCGCTGACGGCCCGCGCGATCATGGCCCGCACCAGCACGCCCACGCCGCTCCGACAACGCAACAAATGCGGACCGTAGGTCAACGCCGCCGCGAGGCGGAGGAAAAGTTGGAGCACCACCTTGAGGAAGCCCGCCACAAAGGCGATTTGCACCAGGACGGCGTTTCTGAACCCGAAGGGGCGTGACCGCGTGGATCTGATGGCGAAACAAGTGGTCGCCGAGGGCGAAGGATCCCAAGAAGAGAAATGATCCAGGGGCACGCTGCTTAACGGAATAAGGACGACGGCAGGAGGACCCGCCGTCGTCCGCGTCCCGTCTGGAGTCCTATTCGTATCGGAGCGCGTCGATGGGGTTTTGTTTGGCTGCCCGGTGTGCCGGGAGGGTGCCGGCGACGAATGCTCTTCAGGCCGTGTGTCATGGTGCCGAAGAACTCTGTGATGGTGATTCCGGAACGATGACGGGGCGCGGGTCTCCGTTAGGCGGAGCGTCCGTCGAGTTCGCTTTGGATGCGGCGCGCGATCTCTGCGGTGGGTGTCGAGCGGGAAAAGACGGCCACTACCAGGTCATCCTCGGCTGGCTTGGATGCCGGGTCCTGCGGTGGCAGCACCCCGAAGATGCGGCGCACCGCCTGGAGTTCGTGTTCCAGATTCTGGAGGGAGCCACGGGGGGAATCCAGCATCATTTCGCGCAGCACATAGTTATGAGTAGATGTGACTGCGGCGGCGAACCGGATGGCATCCAGCGTTGATATGCCTGGCAGGGCGCGGCGGAGGTAGTCCGAGAAAAGCCGTTCATAGCGGGAGACCATGATCGTTTCCCGGTCCCGGAGCGCGGGCACCGCCTGCACGACGTGGTAGCGCTTCTGGGCCAGTTTCCGGTGTTCGGAAAATTTCACGAAGACCAGCACCGCGGCCTGGCACACAGCCTCCCACGGATCGGGATGGCTCACGGACAGGTACGCGGTCAGCTCCTCGAGCAGGGCTTCGTGGTCGGCGAAGATCACGTCTTCCTTGGCGCGGAACTGACGGAAGAAGGTGCTGCGGGAGATTCCGGCAGCGAGGGCGATGTCGTCCACGCTGGTCGGGTCGTAGCCATTGTCGGTGAACAGATCCAGCGCGGCCTCGGCCACGCCGGAACGGAAATTAGCCACTGATGCCATCCCGGTACAGTAGCAGCGCGTCACCCTGTCCGCCGCCGCCACAGAGCGCGACGGCGGATTTGCCGCTGCCGCGCCGCATCAGCTCATGGACGGCCGAGACGACCAGCCGCGCTCCGGAGGCGCCGATCGGATGTCCAATGGCGATGGCCCCGCCGTTGACGTTCACCTTGTCCAAACCGAGCCCCAGGGTCGCTGCGGAGTGCGCCACCACCGAGGCGAAGGCCTCGTTGATCTCCACGAAGTCAAGGTCCCCGGCCGTCCAGCCGGCGCGGGCCAGGGCCGCCGTGATTGCCTGTGCCGGCTTGTCCGGCAGCGTTGTGTCCGGCCCGGCGATCTGCCCGGCGGGCCCGACGACGGCGAGCACCTCGAGCCCGTGGGCATCGGCGTACCCGCGGGTCACCAGCACGACGGCGGCGGCGCCGTCGCTCAGCGGCGAAGCATTTCCGGCCGTGACTGTTCCCGCCGCGGTGAAGGCCGGTTTCAGCCCGGCCAGCACCTCCTGCGTGGATTGCGGACGGACGCCCTCGTCATCGCTTACCAGCACGGACGCGCCGCGCTTCTGCGGCACCGAAACAG
>DIZT01000127.1:4255-9786 GCA_002427975.1 Micrococcaceae bacterium UBA6021
CCGGTGAGCAGGTGCGGCGCCTGGCTCATGGATTCCTGGCCGCCGGCGACCACCACGTCCGCCTCGCCCAATTTGAGCAGCCTGACGCCCTGGATGATGGCACTCAGCCCGGAGAGGCAGACCTTGTTCACGGTGACGGCGGGGGCGCTGAGCGGTATTCCTGCCGCGACGGCGCTTTGGCGCGCGGGGTTCTGGCCCGCGCCGGCGGTTAGGACCTGGCCGACGATGACCGCGTCGACGGCGGCCGGCCCGATCCCGGAGCGCTCCAGGGCCGCGGCGATGGCGGCGGCGCCGAGTTGCACGGCGCTCCGTGAAGCCAGCTGGCCCATCAGTTTTCCCTGAGGGGTGCGGGCCGCGCCCACAACAACTATGTCCTGGCTACTCATTTGGTGGGTTCCTTGCTGAGGGCTGGGGCGCTGAGGTCCAAGGCGCGTAGCCGCGACTTCAGGACCTTGCCGGTGGAGTTGTGCGGGAGTTCGTCGGGGAAGAGGATCCGGTCCGGAACCTTAAATCCTGAAAGCAGGCCCTTGACGTGCGAGCGGATCTCTTCGGCCGTGACCGAGCTGGAGCTGCTACGGATGACAAAGGCCACCGGGCGTTCGCCCCATTTCTCGTGCGGGACGCCGATCACGGCCACGTTCAGCACCGCGGGGTGGCTGATAATGGCTTGCTCCACCTCAATGGTGGAGATGTTTTCTCCGCCGGAGATGATGATGTCCTTGGCCCGGTCCTTGAGCTGGATATAGCCGTCGGGATGCATCACGCCGAGGTCTCCGGTATGGAACCAGCCGCCGCGGAAGGCGTCGGCCGTGGCCTCGGGATCCTTGAAATATCCGAGCATCACGTTGTTGCCCCGCAGCACGATTTCGCCCAGCGTTGCGCCGTCGGCGGGGACATCGTTCATGTCCAGGTCCACGATGCGCGCCGTCTCGGCCTGCAGCATCCCCACCCCCTGGCGGGAGATCTTGACGGCCCTGTCCTGGGTGGAAAGATCATCCCACTCGGTTTGGTACTCGCAGATGGTGTAGGGCCCGTAGACCTCCGTCAGCCCATAAACGTGGACCACGCTGATCCCGATGGACTCCAGGGAGGTGATGATTGCGGGCGACGGCGGCGCGCCCGCCGTCGTGATCCGCAGCGGGGCCTTCAGCTCGTGGGCCTGGGGCGCGTCGGCAATGATGCTGCACACCGTGGGGGCGCCGCAGAGGTTGGTGACGCCGAGAGTGTCGATGGCGTCCCAGACGGCGTCCGCGCGCACAGCGCGCAGGCAGATGTGAACGCCCGCCACCGCCGTCACGGCCCAAGTGGTGCACCAGCCGTTGCAGTGGAACATCGGAAGCGTCCAGAGGTAGCGCGTGGCGCCGGTGAACTGATTGTGGATGGTCTCCCCGAGCGAGTTCAGGTACGCCCCGCGGTGCGAGTACAGCACGCCCTTGGGCTTGCCGGTGGTGCCGGAGGTGTAGTTAAGGGTGATGGGGGTGCGTTCGTCCTGGACACCCCACGGAAGATCAGCGTCCCCGCATCCCGGTGCGGCGAGGAAGTCGGCATACTGCGTCGTGGCCACGCCCGCCGGGACCTCCGGATAGCTGATGGTGCTGTCCGGCACTTCGACGACCTCCAGCAGCTGCGTCAGGTCCAGGTCGAGTCCGGCCACGGTGCGCAGCAGCTCGGAATCGGCAAACAGTAGCCTGGCCTCGGAATGCTCCAGGATGTACTGGAGCTCCCGGGCGGTCATCCGCGAGTTCAGGGCCACCAGGACGCCCCCGGCGAGGGGGACGGCATAGTGGGCAATCAGCAGTTCCGGCACGTTGGGGCACAGGAACGCTACCCGATCCCCGGGCTGGATCCTGCTCTTGATCACCTTGGCAAGCCGCTGGGCTTCGGCAGCGAAGTCCCGATAGGTGTAGGAGCGCCCACCGTGGATGATCGCCGTCTTCTGTCCGAACACCTCGGCGGAGCGCTGCAGGAACCGCAGGGGGCTCAGCGGGGTTTCATTGGGAAGCTCAATTGTGGTCATGGCGAATCCTTAGGCGAAGGCGCTTTGTCCGGTGACATCGCGGCCTATCAATAGGGTCTGAATGCTTTGCGTGCCTTCGTAGGTGTGGATGGATTCGATGTCCAACAGGTGCCGGATCACGTGGTTTTCCAGCAGGATGCCATTGCCGCCCAACATGTCGCGGGCAATGGAGGCCAGCTCGCGGGCCTTGCGGGTGTTGTGGTATTTCGCCATCGAGGCCTGGGTGGGGCGCATCTGGCCGGCCGTATCAAGGGCCGCCAGGTGGAAGCAATGCAGCTGCATGCTGGTCAACTCGGAGAGCATGTAGGCCAGCCGGTCCTGGACCAGCTGGAACTTGGCCAGTGGCTTGCCGAACTGTGTCCGTTGCTTGGCGTAGTTCAATGCGGCTTCGTAAACGGCGGTGGCGTGGCCGAGGGCGGACCAGGCCACACCCAGGCGCGTGGCAACCAGGACCTCGGAAGCGTCCTTGAAAGTGCGCGTTCCGGGGAGCAGATTAGCCTTGGGAATGCGGACGTTGTTGAGCTTGATCCGGGCCTGGTGGATCGCGCGCAGCGATACCTTTCCGGTGATGGTCTCGGCGTCGTAGCCCTCCCGGTCCTGTTCCACCAGGAAACCACGGACGTTGCCGACGTCATCGCGTGCCCAGACAACGGTGATATCTCCGACGGAGCCGTTGCCGATCCACTTCTTCTCGCCGTTGAGGACGTAGTCCTCCCCGTCGAGCGTGGCGGTTGTTTCCAGCGCCACGGAATCCGAGCCGTGGTCGGGTTCCGTCAGGGCGAAGGCGCCGAGCTTTTGGCCGCGGGCCAGCGGACCCAGCCAGGACTGGCGCTGGGCTTCGGAGCCAAAAAGGGCAATCGAACGCAGCGCCAGGCCGCCCTGGACTGCGATCACGGTACCCAGCGAACCGTCCCCGCGGGAGACCTCCATGTTGACCAGGCCGGCGGCCAGGGGCGACATCGGCTCCAGGCCCTCGACCTCGATCCCATCAGCCAGCAGGTTCAGATCGCCCATGCGCTTGGCCAGGTGGGCCGGGAACTCGGCACGTTCCCAGTAGTCGTTCATCTGCGGCAGGGCCTCCCCGGTGAAGGTCCGGGCGCGCCGCCACGCTTCGCGGTCGGGTGCGGGAATGTTCGCGAAGACGGCGTAGTAGTCCGTGTCCAGTGGTTCAGCGACGTCATAGTCGGGCATGTTCATGCATCCTTATGGGGAGTGGTTGAAGAACGGCGTGGAGCATAGCGGAGGTTGTTCGGGCCGGTAACGCGCCCAGCTAGTCGGCGAATCCGGAGCCGGGATGGAAATCTTTTCCCCAGACGCGCCGGGAGGCGCCGCTTTGGTCAAGCAGCGGTGTGAGGCCCCCCAGATGGCGCGGGTAATTGGCGCCGAGGAGCATGCACAGGTCGATGTCCGCCGGACCGGACACCACCTTTTCAGCCAGCATCAGGCCCACTTCCTCTGCCAGGGCATCAAGGATCCGTATCTTGATGGCATCGGCGTCACTGTCGACGTCGGCAGCAGGCAGCAAAGCGGCCGCCTCGGGAAGCACTGTGCCGGACTTGTCCAGGTAGCCGCGCAGCCGGGCATCCGCAATGGCTGCCAGGCTTGTGCTGACATAAAAACGGTCAGGGTAGGCGGCGTGCATGGTCTCGCAGATGTGCAGCTGGACCGCGGGCCCGATGAAACCCAGCAGGGTCAACGGAGTCATGGGCAGCCCCAGCGGGTCGAGGGCATGGTCGGCCAGTTCAATATCCGCGCCGTTATCAATGAGCTGCAGCAGCTCGCAGAACAGCCGGGTCAGGATCCGGTTCACCGCAAAGCCCGGCGTGTCCGCAACCAGGACCGCAGTCTTGCCCAGCAGCCGGGCGAGCGAACAAGCGGTGGCGAGGCTGACATCGTCGCTGTTCCCGGTTCTGATGATTTCCACGAGCGGCAGCACAGCCACCGGATTGAAGAAATGCAGTCCCACCACGCGTTCCGGATGGGCCAGGCCATGGCCCATCGCCGTCACCGACAGGGACGAAGTATTTGTCAGCAGGAGCGCATCAGCGCGCAACAACGGCTCGAGCTCCGCGAAGACGGCGCGTTTGACGTTCAACTCCTCGAAGACTGCTTCGATGACCACGTCGCAGTTCGCGTACTCACGCTTGTCCACCGTTCCGCGGATAAGACTGCCAAGCTCCCGCGCTGCTGTCTCGTTGAGTTCCCCGCGGCTCACCAGCTTCTGAAGGTGTGCGGTGATCCAGGCCAGCGCGCCATCCACTTTTGCCTGGGACAGGTCCGTGATCAGGACGGGAAGGCCAAGCTGCCGGGCAAAGACCATGGCGAGCTGGCTGGCCATCAGCCCGGCCCCGACCACTCCAACGCTGCGGACGGGGCGCGGTGCTGCGCCAGGAACGCCCACCGGCCGCTGCCGCTCCGTGTCCAGCAGCGCCGTGGCATACGCGCCGGCCGATTTCTTGGGAGTAGTGCAGGCATCTCCGCCAGCGCCCGCGGGCGGGCCAGTTTCTACGACAGTGTCAGGAATCACAACACAGTTATACCGTGAACCTCAGTATCACGTCAATAGAAACTAAGTTTCAGCCGGTGGGCAGTCGCTTACTGCGCACCTGAGTGGAGCCGCCTTTGAATCGAGGCAAACTTGGGTGTGACGAATCCTGAAATGTTCGCCTCCGGGGTCTAAGGACTTCCAGCAGGTCGGAGAGCGCTTCCGCAGCATAATCAGATTACTGACCTGCACGGTGTCGAGAAACTCCCACTCAGCGGGGCGTAACCCCACAACGATGCCGGACCAGACCCCCGCCGTCCTGGGCTACATGGACTCGTTCATCGGCATGTTCCTCGCCGGGGGCTTCTCCGTGGATCTCACCCACCACGTGATGCACGCCATCGGCAGCCGGATGTGGGGTTTCACGCAGGAACTGTTCGACTCAACCGCCAGCGAGTCCGGCGAAGCGCCGGCTGAAGTGGCGCCGGAAGTCCAGGCTGCCATATTCCAGGAGATGTCCGTCCGCTACCCGAACGTCCTGCAGGTTGCAACGGAAGCCAACCATGACGATGACTCGGTGGTGGGCCATGGCTGCGACGACCAGTTTGAGGTCGAGTTCGCCCTGGATCTCCTCCTGGACGGCATCGAACGGCTCCACCGGCGGGACTGGACGTCCAAGGCCGCGCGGCTGGATCGGGCGTAGCCGGAGGTCCTGTCAAAAGCGGTTGAGACCCGGGGGAGCGGCACCCAACGCAAGCGGACGACGGCGGGAGGCCCCGTCGTCGTCCGCGCACCTTCGCCTGTGGGTATCATCGGAACATCCGTCCCCCTGAGCGTGAGTTACTCATGCAGCTCGGCGCCTTTCCATGGGCCTCGCCGTCAAGGACATCGCGGCTTCAGCTGCGTTCTACGAGAAACTTGGGTTCACCAGTTTCGGGGGCGACATCACCCAGAACTGGCTGATCCAGAAGAATGGGGAGACCGTCATCGGCCTCTTCCAGGGGATGTTTGAGAAGAACATGCTGACGT
>DIZT01000032.1:0-1029 GCA_002427975.1 Micrococcaceae bacterium UBA6021
AGCGAATTCTTCAAGATCCTTGTCGCCAGGCAGCGTCCGAATCCGGCGTTGCTGTTCGACCCGCTGGCGCCGGAAACCGGGACTGACAGTTTTCCCAGCGGTCACGTCAGTTTCGCGGTGACCCTGGCGTTTGCTGTGTACTTCCTGGCCCGCGGGACGCGCTGGGCGAAATTCGCGGCAGTTGCCGGTGTGGTGGCGGCGGCGGTGGTGGCCTGGTCGCGGCTGTACATCGGCGTGCACTACCCGTCCGACGTCGTGGGGTCAGTTCTGGCCGGCAGCGCGGCCGTGATGCTCCTGACCGGGTGCTGGAACTGGTTGGCGCCCCGGGCTTGGAAGCGCCTGCCGGTCAACGCGGCAACCCGGCGGTTCCTTCTTTAGCAGTTCCTGCCCTACGAAAGGCATTATGCAGACATTTCATGCACTGGCCTCTGTGGCGGCCTCCGCTGCGGCTTCCCCGCCCCTCGATCCCGCCGGTCTCCTGGAGGGCCTGGGACCGGCCGCCCTGGCGGTCATCGCCGGGATGGTGTTCATCGAATCCGGCGTCCTGTTCCCTTTCCTGCCCGGAGACTCGCTCCTCTTCACAGCTGGCCTGCTCCATCAACAGCTGAACCTCACTCTCCCGCTCCTGATCGGCGTTGTGGCCGCGGCGTCGGTGGCCGGCGACCAGGTGGGCTACCTGCTGGGACGGAAGTTTGGCCGCCGGTGGTTCAAAGATGATGCCCGGATCCTGAAGACCTCGCACCTGACCCAAACGGAGGAGTTCTTCCAGCGCCACGGTGGCTCTGCAGTGGTGCTGGCCCGGTTTGTGCCGATCATCCGGACCTACGCCCCGCTGGCCGCCGGCATCGCGCACTACACCTACCGGAAATTCACGCTCTGGAACATCCTGGGCGCCGTGGCCTGGTCTGTGTCTGTGATCCTGCTGGGGTCCTGGCTGGGGCACTTTGACATCATCGCCAACAACATTGACCTCATTGCCGTGGCCATGGTCCTGGTCTCCGTCATCCCGTGGGGCATTGAGATCCTCAA
>DIZT01000032.1:1191-3927 GCA_002427975.1 Micrococcaceae bacterium UBA6021
GCCGAGCTGCTCGACGGCGAGTACCGGACCAGGCTGATCGCCGACGGAAGGCTTGGCTTGAGCGTCGCTCTCGGTGAGCCCTGGGATGTGATGGTGGTCGACCGCGGGCTGCCCGGCATGGATGGCATCGCCCTGATTGCCGCGCTGCGGGACAACGGAATTTCGACGCCGGTGCTGATCCTGACGGCGCTGGGCGCAACGGAGGAGAAAGTCCGCGGCCTCGACGCCGGCGCGAACGACTACATGACCAAACCGTTCGACGCCGGGGAGCTGGGGGCGCGCCTGCGCGCCCTGACCCGCAGCTACACCCAGGCGCAGCCAACGGTGAGCATCGGGGACTGGGAGCTGAACGCCGTCGCCCGTTCCGTCCGGTCCGTCTACGGACCGCTGGTGACGCTGACCGCCAAGGAGTGCGACCTGCTGGCCGCGCTGGCCATGGAACCGGACCGGGTCTTCAGCCGCGACGAGTTGGTCCGGTCCGTTTTTACTCCCACCGACCTGCAGGGGGTCATCGACACGTACGTCCACCACCTGCGCCGCAAGATTTCCAGGAACGTCATCCGCACGGTCCACGGCGTCGGCTACCAGATCGGGGACGGCCATGAATGAGCCCGGACCTTCCGCGGATCCGGACCAGGCCACCCTCCGCAAGGCCTCGCTCGGGATCGCTGTGCGCATCAGCGCGGCCTGTGCTGTGATGGTCGTCTGCCTCCTGGCCGGCGCTGCCATCTATCTCACGAATCAGCTCTCGCGCCCTGAACTGCCCGGCACTGCGGGCTCCGCGGCTGACTACACCTACCTGGACTACAAGGACCTGCTCAAAGCCCTGGTCATCGCGGGAGCAGCCGGCATTTTGTTTGCCGGCGTGATCGGCTGGCTCAGCGCCCGCAGCGCCATCCGCCCGCTGGGTGAGGCGATGGCGCTGCAACGCAGATTCGTCCAGGACGCAAGCCACGAACTGCGCACGCCCTTGGCGATCCTGGACGCTCGGATCCAGCTCGCCCAGCGCGACGCCCCTCCTGGTTCGAAACCGGGGCTGGCTCTGGCGCGGATCCGGGAGGACACCTCAACGCTGACGTCCATTGTCAACGAGCTGCTGCTGGCCGCAACCGGCGGAGCTGCGGAAACCCCTGCGGATCCCCTAGACATCGCCGAGGTGACGGCCGCCGTCGCCGACAGCGTCCGGGAAATCGCCCAGGACCTGGACATCGGCATCGCGGTCACCCACGACGGCCAGGCCCTGGCCCGGATCAATGCGAACAGCCTGCGCCGCGCCGTGCTGGCGCTGGCCGACAACGCCCTCGCGCACACGCCGCCCGGCGGGACTATCACCCTAGCTACGGCAGTGCGCCAACGCAGCGCCGTGATCACCGTGACCGACACCGGAAGCGGGATCACCGGCGTCGAACGTGACAGAATCTTTGAGCGGTTCGTCAGAACCCCCCGCCCGGACGGAGCCCGCGGGCAGCGAAGCTTTGGTATAGGGCTGGCCCTGGTCCGCGACGTCGCCACAGCGGCTGGCGGGACTGTGGAGATCGCCGGCACCGGCCCGGACGGAACTACCATGCAGATCAGGCTTCCGCTGGCCGGCGCCTGAATCGCCGCGCTGACCTGCCGCGCCTGACCTGCGACCCACGACCTGGCACACGTATACTCGATGCCAGCCATGACCAGCCTTCCGTCCTCCCCCGCCAGCGTCCGCATTGATGCGTGGCTGTGGGCGATCCGCGCCTACAAGACCCGCTCCCTGTCTACTGCCGCCTGCCGGGCCGGACACGTGCGGCTAAACGGCAGCCCCGCCAAAGCCTCAGCGACCCTGGTCACCGGGGATACCGTGACAGTGCGGATGTCCGGTTTTGAACGCATTCTTGAAGTCCGCCGGCTGATCGCCAAACGGGTGGGGGCCGAGGCCGCATCGCATTGCTTCACCGACCACACTCCGCCCCGGCCGGTCCTTCCGGCGCTTGGCCTCCCCCAGCGGGACCGCGGCGCCGGCCGGCCCACCAAGAAGGACCGCCGGGAAATGGATCGGCTCAAGGGCTCGTAGTTCCGGGGATGTTGCGGTTCGTCTTATGGTTGCGGGCGTCTTTTTTCGAGGATCGTTCCGCAGGGAACTGACGGGTGTACCTCGAGGGTGTATCTGGCGGTGTCGTGTTGGGTGACGAGTATTCCGTGCCGGTGTTCCAGGGCAGCGGGTATCAGTTGGTTGACGGCCTCAGTGAGCTGGTCGTCTCTGCTGGGGGTCTGGCTGACGGTGATGTCCAGGCGGAATGTCGCGGTTTCGTGCATTGGGGGTGTCCTTGTCCGGGCGGGCTTCGCGTCCGCGGGACAGACCTGCGGGGAGCGTTTTGGGGGGTTGGTCCGGAAGGCGAGGACGTCGCCCTGGTTGGTGAAGACGGACCGTACCTTTCCGGCGGGGTGGATCAGCCAGAGGGTGTTCCGTTCTGGGTTAAGCCGTCGGTGGGTCCGCGGGCGATCTCCTGGTTGTGCTTGCTGAGCTTGATCCCGTGGCGGGTCAGGATCCTTGTCCAGTCGCGCCGGTGAGAGGTTCGACCGGCCTGCGTGGAGTACCACGCAGGCCGGTCGTGAGGGGTCATTGGTCGGTGGCGTTGTGCCGCCTATACCTTCTGTGTGGAGATTACGTCAGCCGTCGTTGCCGGCAGGGGTGGTCTCGGCGGTGTAGCCCTCGAGCTTGAGCGCGGCCTGCGCGTACTTCTGGGTGAAGGTGTCGGCGAT
>DIZT01000244.1 GCA_002427975.1 Micrococcaceae bacterium UBA6021
GGGCACCTTCATCACCCAGCTGGGGCCGGTGCACGCCAACATCGTCCTGCTCGACGAGATCAACCGGTCCAGCGCCAAAACCCAAAGCGCCATGCTGGAAGCCATGCAGGAACGGCAGACCTCCATCGGGGGAGAGGAATACCGGCTGCCGTCCCCGTTTATGGTGCTGGCCACCCAGAACCCGATCGAGCAGGAAGGCACGTACCAGCTGCCGGAGGCGCAGATGGACCGCTTTATGCTCAAGGACGTGCTGGACTACCCAACTCCGGCTGAGGAAACAGAGATCATCAGGCGCATTGACGCCGGGGTCTTCAGTGCGGAGCGGAAACCGGCGGCCGCCGCCTCCCTGGACGCCGTCATCGGCGTCCAGGAGCTGGTGAAGCGGATCTACATCGACCCGGCCATCATCAATTACATCGTGGGCCTGGTTTTCGTGACCCGGAACGCTGAGCAGTACATCGACCGGCGGCTGGCCGGGTTCATCGAGTTCGGCGCGAGCCCGCGCGCCAGCATTGCCTTCAGCCAGGCCGCCCGTGCGGTGGCCCTTATTAACGGCAGGGACCACGTGATCCCGGAGGACGTGAAGTCCCTCGCCCACCGTGTCCTGCGGCACCGCCTCATCCTGGGCTTCGACGCCGTTGCCGAGCAGGTGCCGGTGGAGACGATCATCGACGCGGTCGTGGCCTCCGTCCAGACTCCCTGAGGCACCGGTGGCCAGCCTCCTAAAGCGCGTGAAGTCGAAGATGGCCATCTTCGCCCACCGGAAAGCCCGCGGCATGCTCGACGGCGAATACGGTTCCGTTTTCCGCGGACGCAGCCTCGACTTTGATGACCTGCGCGCCTACATCCCCGGGGACGATGTCCGCGACATCGACTGGAAGGCTTCCGCCCGCTTCGGATCTCCGCTCATCAAACGGTACGTCGCCGTGCGGCGCCAGACCGTCCTGCTCATTGCCGATACCGGCCGGAGCATGGCTGCCGAGTCCCGTGACGGCGAAACCAAGAAGGACATCGCCGTGATGGCACTCGGTGTGGTGGGCTACCTGGCGCACCGGCACGGCGACGTGGGGGGCCTGGTCTCGGCGACGGCAACGGGACACGCTCCATCCCGGCCAAAGCCGGTGAACCACATCTGGAACGCCTCCTGCGCGAGGTCGACTCGGCCACCGGCCTGGACTCCGGCCCGAGCAGGATCGAGGACCAGCTGGAGTACGTGGCCCGCAACGTCAAGGGCAGGTTCCTGCTGTTTGTGGTGTCCGACGAACATGCTGCCGATGCCGACACCGAACAGCTGCTCCGCCGGCTCCGTGCCCAGCACGAGGTCCTCTGGCTCACCATCCGGGACGCTGTCCTGGCCGGGGAAGGACACCCCGGCCAGGACGCCTTCAGCGTGGCAGACTCTTCGGTGCTGCCGGCGCACCTGGCAGCATCCCCGGCCATTGCGGTGGCCTATGCCAAAGCAGCAGGGGAGCGGGACGCCGCCAGGCAGGCCATGCTCCGCCGCACCGGTATCACCCAGGGCCATGTGGCCGGCAGCGGCACGGTCATAACGGAGCTCTTCGCCCTCCTGGAAAGGCACCGGCGTGCAGGCTGACGCGGGCATCTATGGGCCCCTCCAGTACAGCCAGGGGTGGATGTGGACCGGACTCGCCCTCCTGGTGCTGGTCCTTGGCTGGTACGCGTTTGTTTTCCTGGGTACCGGCCAACAGAAGGTGCCGGCACAGGCGCCCCGGTTCACGCCGCCGTCGGACCTTACGGCCCTCAAGGAGGCGTACCTGCAGGCGGCTGACCCCGGGGAACTCCAACGGGCACCGGCGGACGGCGACGTTGGCGGCCGAACGGAACTGTACTGGCTCCTCGCCGCCGGAGCGTTCCTGCTGGCCCTCCGCGAAACCTTTCTGGAGCTGCGCCAGTGGCGGCAGCTCCGGCCCGGACAGGGAGTTCGAACATGATGCGTCAACCGCACAAGCCGAAACAGCCTAATCCGGCACCGCAGATACCGGCGCTGGTGACCTCACCGGGCCGGCGGAAGCGCCGCCGTCGGCTGTTGTGGTGGTCTGCGCTGCCTGCACTCCTGGTCCTCTGCCTGTCCGCCAAGTTGCTCAGTATGGGCATGCTCGCCGACACCGCTGCCCGATCCTTCGCGGCCGGGGACTCCGCCGGTGTGGCGGATGCAGCGGCCGGACTGCGGATCGCCAATTTCATCGAACCGTACAGGGCGCCGTTCGCCGACGGTGACGGGCTGTTCCTCGCCGGGGACTTCGCTGCCGCCCGCCAACGCTTCGAGGAGGCATTGTCCCTGGCGGGCACAGCCGACGAGTGCGTCGTCCGGGTCAACCTGGCGCTAACCATCGAACGCCTCGGCGACGCCCAGGCCAAAGCAGAAGATCCGACGGCGGCGGCCCGGCTCTTCGCCGAAGGCGTGGCCGTGGTGGACGCTGCTCCGGAGGGCTGCTTTGACGCTGGCGGAGAAGCTGGTGCCGATGCCGGCACGGAGGCCGGCGCGGGGGAGAAGCTGAAACAGGCGGGGGAACGCCTGCAGCAGAAGGCCGATGCAGCGGCTGGGGAGGACACCGCACCGAAGACCTCAGAGCAGCCCGGCGGGAACAATCCAGCTGCCGATCCGGGCCAGGAGAGCCAGCTCGAGCAGCTCAAGGACAGCGCCCAGGAAGCCCAGCGCGAGCGGAACGCCGGGCAGGAGCGGGACGAGTATCTCCGGGACGAAGACTTCGGGCAGGGCGCTGACCGGCCCTGGTAGCAGGCCGCGGCCGAGGCAGGCGCAGTATGCCCGGATGATTCCCTGGCCCCACACGGCGAACAAAATTCTGCACGGGAACGAAACACGCCGTAAAACTGCGTCTTAATTCGGTGGTGAACTTGAAGGGTGCCCCGCCGGCTCCTAGAGTTGCATACAAGTTACCGAGGTAACGTGTCAGCGATCCTCCGATTGTGGAGGGTGTGGGTGCCCCCATGTGGGCCTGACATTTGCTCACGGACAACTTCATTACAGGCGTAACAGTCGCGGCTGCGTCCCTGTGGAGTTCTTCCGTGTTCCCAAACTCAAATTCATTCGCGGCACCACCGTCACATCTGCTGACCGGTAGCCGGGAATGGCCCAAAGCCAAGGACGCAAATGTCACCGCCAAGCCTTATCGAAACCCATCCGAACCTCGCCGAGACCGCCCCCGTGGCGCTCTCCTACGAACTCTTCCCGCCCCGTTCGCCGGCCGCGGCCGAGTCCCTGTGGACCACCATCCGGGAACTCGAAACCACCGAGCCGGACTACGTCTCCGTCACCTACGGTGCCAGCGGCTCAAACCGGGACACCGCCGTCGAACTCATCAACAGGCTCCTGCTGGAAACCACGCTCCGGCCGCTGGCGCACCTGACCTGCGTCGGCAACACGCCGGAGGAACTGGCGGAGATCATCGGCGACCTCCTGGACACCGGGGTCCGGGGCATCCTGGCGCTCCGGGGCGACCGGCCCAAGGACGGAGCACCGCCCGTCGCCGGGTCACTGCACTATGCGCAGGACCTCATCGAACTGATCCGCCGGGTTGAGCAGCGTCGGTCAGCGCTGCTGTGCGCCGGCAAGATCGCTGTGGGCGTCGCGGCCTACCCCACCCGGCACCCGGAATCACCCACCGAGGCGCACGACGTCGAGGTGCTGCTGGCCAAGCAGCGCTCCGGTGCCGACTTTGCCATCACGCAGGTGTTCTTCCACACGGAGCAGTATGCCGACCTCATCACAAGGGCACGCCGGGNNGGGTCACACGGCTCGGCGAACTCACAGGCGTTGAGCCGGCACCGGAACTCCTGGCCCGCCTCGCCGCGGCGGACAGCGACGCAGAACGCCTCCGGATCGGTGTCAAGGCGACGGTGGACCTGGCCAAGGCGGCCCTCGACGCCGGGGCGCCGGGCATCCACCTCTACACGTTCAACGAACACCAGAGCGCGCTGGAGGTGCTGGATAAACTGGCACTGCCGCGCCACTCCCGCTCCGTTGGCCGCCGCAGCGCCGCCCTCCGGCGCCAGCTCGCCAGCTGACCCGCCACCATCCTCCAGACCCTTCACAGCTTCCACTAACACACAAGGAATCTCCCATGACTGAACAGAACACCCCTGCCGCTCCGTTCCCGGCCGCCTCGCTGCTCGGCTACCCGCGCATCGGCCGCCGTCGCGAGCTCAAGAAGGCCGTCGAAGCCTACTGGGCCGGCAAGATCGACGCCGCCGCGCTGGACGCCGCCGCTAAGGACATCCAGCTGACCATCGCCAAGCGACTGCAGGAACTCGGCCTCACCGAAGCCGCCGCCGTTCCGGGTACCTTCTCCTACTACGACCAGGTCCTGGACGCCACCGCCCACCTCGGCGCCGTCCCGGCCCGTTTCGGCAAGCTCCTCAACGCCGAGGGCCAGCTGGACATCGATGGCTACTTCACCCTGGCCCGCGGCACCAAGGACCAGCAGCCGCTGGAAATGACCAAGTGGTTCGACACCAACTACCACTACCTCGTTCCGGAGATCGGCCCGGAGACCGACTTCACCCTCGCCTCCAACCGCATCGTTGAGGAATTCGAGTTCGCCCTGGCCAACGGCATCGAGACCCGCCCGTACATCGTGGGCCCCGTTACCTACCTGCTGCTCTCCAAGGCCTCCGACGACGCCCCCGCCGGCTTCGCCCCCCTGTCCCGCCTCGAAGACGTCCTGCCGGTCTACGTGCAGCTGCTCGAGAAGCTCGCCGCAGCAGGCGCCAGCTGGATCCAGCTTGACGAGCCCGCCCTGGTTGTTGACCAGGACACCCCGGCCGCCGAAATCGAAGCAGCCGTTGCCCGTGCCTACGAGGTTCTCTCCGGTGCAGCCAAGCGGCCGCAGATCCTCGTCTCCACCCCGTACGGCGCCCTCGACGGCCAGCTGGGCACCCTTGCCGCCACCAACATCGACGCCCTGCACATCGACGCCTTCAAGGGTGCGGTCCCGTCCGCAGCGGCCCTGGCCGGCCTTGGCAACAAGACCCTGGTTGCCGGCGTCGTTGACGGCCACAACATCTGGCGCAACGACCTCGCCGTCGCTGCCGCCAAGCTGGACGAACTGAAGGCTGCCGCGGGCCGGATCGCCGTCAGCACTTCCACCTCCACCCAGCACGTCCCGCACGACGTCACCGAAGAAGGCCAGCTCTCCGAGGAGCTCCGCAGCTGGCTCGCGTTCGCTGACCAGAAGGCCGTGGAGGTCAAGACCCTCGCGTCCTACCTGGCCGACCCCGCCTCCGCCAAGGCAGCCATCGACGAGGCATCCGCCGTGATCGCCGCCCGCGCCACAGCTGTTGGCGTGCGCCGCGACGACGTCCGTGCCCGCACCGAGGCCCTGACCGCAGCGGACTTCAGCCGCTCCGCGTACGCAGTCCGTGAAGCCGCCCAGGAAGAGGCGCTGCACCTGCCGCCGCTGCCCACCACCACCATCGGGTCCTTCCCGCAGACGTCCGAAATCCGCTCGGCGCGTGCCCGCAACAACAAGGGCGACCTCACCAACGAGCAGTACGAACAGCTTATGAAGGACGAGATCAAGCGCGTCGTTGAGCTGCAGGAAGAGCTGGGCTACGACGTCCTGGTGCACGGCGAGCCCGAGCGCAACGACATGGTCCAGTACTTCGCCGAGAACCT
>DIZT01000002.1:0-882 GCA_002427975.1 Micrococcaceae bacterium UBA6021
GACGTCGTTGAGGTACATCGCCAGCGGATCATTCAGTTTCTCCCCGAGCTTGAACGCCGTGGTGGGCGCCGTGGGCGAAATCAGGACGTCGGCCTGCGCGAAGGCGGCCTCGAAGTCACGCTGGACCAGCGTGCGCACCTTCTGGGCCGAGCCGTAGTAGGCGTCGTAGTAGCCGGCGCTCAGGGCGTAGGTGCCGAGGATGATGCGGCGTTTGACCTCGTCACCGAAACCGGCGGCGCGGGTGGCAGCCATGACGCGTTCGATGGTCATGGGTCCGTCCTCGGGGAGGACGCGCAGTCCGTACCGGACGCCGTCGAACTTTGCCAGGTTGGAGGAGGCCTCGGACGGCATGATCAGGTAGTAGGCGCCGAGGGCGTACTGGAAGTTGGGGCAGGACACCTCAACGATCTGGGCGCCGGCCTGCTTGAGGAGCTCCAGGGATTCGTTGAAGCGGTTCTCGACGCCGGCCTGGTAGCCCTCGCCGTGGAGTTCCTTGATGATGCCGATCCGCATACCTTCGACGTTGCCCACACGGGCAGCGGCGACGAAGTCTTCCAGGGGCTCAGGCAGGGAGGTGGAATCGAACGGATCGTGCCCGCCGATGACCTGGTGCAGGAGCGCCGAGTCGAGAACGGTGCGCGAGACCGGGCCGATCTGGTCAAGCGAGGAGGCCATGGCGATGGCGCCGTAGCGGGAAACGCTGCCGTAGGTGGGCTTGACGCCCACTGTGCCGGTGACGGCGCCGGGCTGGCGGATGGATCCGCCGGTGTCCGTGCCGAGGGCCAGCGGGGCTTCGAAGGCAGCTACGGCTGCCGCCGAACCGCCGCCGGAGCCACCGGGGATCCGGTCCAGGTCCCACGGGTTGCGGGTGGGGCCGTACGC
>DIZT01000002.1:936-2569 GCA_002427975.1 Micrococcaceae bacterium UBA6021
CGCTTGACCACCGTGGCGTCGTAGGGGCTGTGCCAGCCCTCGAGGATCTTGGAGCCTGCCGTGGTGGGCTGGCCGATGGTGACGATGAGGTCTTTGACCGCGATCGGCACGCCGGCGAGTTCGTGGAGTTCCTTGGCCGCTGCACCCCCGGCGGCACGGATGGCGTCCACTTCGGCGGCGACGGCGAGCGCCTCCTCCGTGTTGACGTGCAGGAACGCGTTCACGCCGCGTTCGCCGCCGTCGACAGCTGCAATCCGGTCCAGGTAAGCCTGCGTGACCTCGACCGAGGTAACCTCGCCGGCTGCCAGCATGGCGGCCAGCTGCGCGGCGGTGGAACGGATCAGGCCATCGGCGCTGGAGACGCTGCCGGATCCTGTGGGGTTCTGTTCAGTCATGGTTATGCCTCATCCAGGATTGCCGGGACCTTGAAACGGTTCTCATCGGAATCCGGAGCTCCCGAGAGTGCCTGCTCCGCGGTGAAGGTGTGGCCCACAACGTCCTCGCGGAACACGTTGGTCAGCGGGATCGGGTGGGACGTTGCCGGGACGTCGTCACCGGCGGCTTCACTCACGGACTTCACTGAATCAACGATGACGGCGAGTTCGCCGGCCATCCTGTCCAGCTCTTCAGCACTCATCTCGATGTGAGCGAGCTGCGCGAGGTGCGCAACGTCGTCACGGTTGATCGCAGCCATGGATCTCCCCTGCAAGTTCGGATTGTTTTCCGAACCAGTCTAGTGGGGAAACGTCAGTGCCCGTCTGACGACCCCCAGCGGGCGTCAGACGGGCACCTCGGTGCCGTGGTCCCGGTCACGAGGACCAGCCACAGGCAGCTACAGACTAACCGATACCGATGGCTCCCGTCAGCATTCCCACGCCCAGCATGACGAGGGAAACCACCGCCGTGCGCCACAGGACCTTCTTGTGGTGGTCGCCCAGGTCCACCTTGGCGAGCGAGACCAGCAGCAGGATGGCCGGAACCAGCGGGCTCTGCAGGTGGAATGGCTGGCCGGTGATGGACGCACGTGCCATTTCCGCGGCGCTGATGCCATAGTGTCCGGCGGTCTCGCTGAGGAAGGGCAGGACGCCGAAGTAGAAGGCGTCGTTGCTCATGAAGAACGTCATGGGGATGCTGAGGACGCCGGTGATGACGGCCATGAACGGGCCCATGCTGGTGGGGATGATCTGGACAAGCCACGCGGACATGGCCTCGACCATGCCGGTGCCCTTCAGGACGCCGGTGAGGACGGCCGCGGCCATGACCATGCTGACCACGGCCACGATGGACGGTGCGTGGGCGATCAGCTGCTCGCCTTGTTCCTTGATCTTGGGGAAGTTCACCAGCAGTGCAATGGCGGAGCCCACCATGAAGACAAACGGCAGCGGCACGATGTTGGCCACGAGTACCACCATGACGGCGACGGTCAGTCCGAGGTTGAACCAGAAGAGCTTGGGACGCAGCGTCTTGCGGTTGGGGTCCAGGGCGGTGTCCGCCATGGCGGTGTCCCTTTCATCCACCAGCATTTCCGTGCGTTCCAGGACTGCTACGGATGAACCTGAACCGCCGACGGCGGGGCTTCCGGTTCCGGGCGTGCGTGACCCGTTGCTGCCGGTACCGGCGGAGGGGGCGGCAG
>DIZT01000002.1:2612-6126 GCA_002427975.1 Micrococcaceae bacterium UBA6021
GGGGCGGCAGTTCCGCCGTCGAACTTTTCAACAGAGTCCGGCAGTCCCCAGATCTCCGGTGCGGTGGCGCGGAGGCGGTTGCGTTCCTGCAGGCCCAGCAGCCAGGCGAAGCCGAAGACCACCACAAGGCCGGCGATGAGGGACGGGACCATCGGGACAAAAACGTCGTTGACGTCCAGGTGGAGCGCGGTGGCGGCGCGGGCAGTGGGGCCGCCCCACGGCAGGATGTTCATGGTGCCGTTGGCCAGTCCAGCAACACAGGTGAGGACTACGGGGCTCATCTTCAGGCGCAGGTAGACGGGCAGCATGGCGGCGGTGGTGAGGATGAAGGTGGTGGATCCGTCGCCGTCCAGGGAGACGGCGGCCGCCAGAATCGCGGTGCCGAGCACCACCTTGGCGGGGTCATTGCCGAGCTTGCGGAGAATGAACTTCACCAGCGGGTCGAACAGACCGACATCGATCATGAGGCCGAAGTAGATGATGGCGAACATCAGGAGGGCCGCCGTGGACGTCATGGACTTCATTGACTCCAGGACCATGTCCCCTATACCCAGCCCGGCACCTGCAAAAAGGCCAAAAACGGTGGGGACGATGATCAGCGCCAATACCGGCGTCAACTTCTTCGTCATGATCAGCACCATGAATACCGCGATCATTGCGAATCCAAGTAATACCAGCACGGCCGGCTCCTTTTTGTGAACAACGCCACCGCAGTGTGACGCGTGCTACAGACGATAGGGTGGCGGACGTCACGGCAGTGCCTTTGGCTCAATTGATTGGCATACTGCTTATTCGGAGCATTTTGCGCATTGTGCTCAAGCGGTGCCTGAGGAAGGAAGAACCATGACGCGTTTCGTACGCCCGGCCTTCCGGTTCTCCACCCAGACGCTCCTCCTTCAGTTGGGCGTCGTGCTGCTCGTGGTGCTGCTCAGCGGCGCCGTCCACGCCTGGCTGGTGTACGGGCGGATCGGCGACGAGGCCGAGAACCAGGCTTTGACCCTGGCCCGGACCGTGGCCTCGGATCCGGACATCCGCTCCGTCGTCCAGGCAATCAGCAACGAAGAGGGCACGCCGCCGGCTCCCATACTGGCCGCCGGGCCCCTGCAGGCAGCCGCAGAGGCCGCCCGCCTCCGCACCGGCGCCTTCTTTGTGGCGATCACCGACGAGACAGGCCTCCGCCTGGCCCATCCGGACCCTGCCCGTCTCGGCGAGCACGTCAGCACCGATCCCTCGGTCGCGCTTTCCGGCCAGGAAGAGACCACGCGGAACACCGGGACCCTGGGCCCGTCAGCAGGTGCCAAGGTGCCCATCTACGCACCCGGGTCCTCCACAACCGTGGTGGGAATTGTCAGCGTTGGCTACTCAATGGAATCGCTGGGCCAAAGCCTGGCGCGCGACATCGTGCCGATCGCCCTCACCGCAGGCGGAGCTATGATGGCGGGCGTGCTGGGCTCGTTCCTGTTGCGGCGCCGGCTCCAGCGGCTGACGTTAGGCTTGGAACCGGAGGAAATCAGCATGCTGGTCCACGACCAGGTGGCCGTTTTGCAAGGCGTGGACGACGGCGTCATCGGCGTTTCGGCCGACGGCAGGATCAGCGTCTTCAATGCAGCGGCGCAGCGCCTGTTGGAGCAGGCGGACCTGTCCGGGACGCCATGGGCTGACGCCCCGGTGCCCGAGCAGCTCAAAGCGCTGACCCGGCCGGACGCCGCGGAGGCGGACGCCATTGAACTGGTGGCCGGCGGGCGGGTGCTGGTGGCCAGTGCGCGCAAGGCCCTGCATCGACGCGAGGACCTGGGCTGGGTGGTCATGCTCCGGGACCGCACCGAACTGCAGCAGCTCACGCGGCAGCTCGACGCCGTGGGTACCATGTCCACGGCCCTCCGCGCCCAGCGGCACGAGTTTGCGAACCAGCTGCATACCATCGCCGGCCTGATGAGCATCGGACAGCACCAGCAGGCCCGCGTCTACCTGGCCGGACTCGCCGCCACCGGGCCGCTGAAGTTCCCTGTGGACCAGGCCGAGCTCTTGCAGGATCCATACCTCCAGGCTTTTGTTGGCGCCAAGGGCGTGGAGGCCGATGAGCGCGGTGTCACACTGCGCATCGGGCCCGAAACCCTCGTCCGCGGGCAGGTCACCGAACCGCAGGACGTGACCACCGTGCTGGGCAACCTGATCGACAACGCGGTCAACGCCGCCGTCGCCGGTTCCTCCCCGGACCGCTGGGTGGATGTTGAGGTGCTGGATGAAGCGCACGACGACGGCGGGACGCTGCACATCGTCGTCGCCGATTCCGGCGACGGGCTGGCCCCCGGAACGGATCAGGAAGCGGTCTTCGTCGAAGGATTTACAACGGCGACCGGCCCGGTCGCGTCTGAAGGCGTCGACTCTGCACCCGGCCGGAGCGCCGGCGGCCGGACCGCCAGCGGGCAGGGGCTGGGCCTGGCCCTGGCGCGGCAGCTGGCCAGGCGACGCAGCGGGGACGTCCGCTTGCTGGAACCGGGAGCGCAGGGCGGACCCGGGGCGGTGTTCATGGCATCGCTGCCGCGAACGACGGCCGGGGCAGCCGCCGCGATCAAGGACATAGCCGGAAAGGACAACGATGCCTGAGGATTTCAGGGTGCTGATCGTGGATGACGACTTCCATGTAGCCAAGCTGCACTCCGCGTATGTGGATTCGGTGGCGGGGTTTCTGGCGCTGGCCCCGGTGGGCTCGGCGTCGCTGGCACTGCAAGCCATCCACAGCCTCCGCCCGGACCTGGTACTGCTTGATGTCTACCTGCCGGACGCATCAGGCCTCGACCTGCTGCAGCAATTGGATGTGGACACCATGATCCTCAGTGCCGCGTCCGACGCCGAATCGCTGCGGAAGGCATTCCGCCGCGGCGCCCTGGGGTACCTGCTGAAGCCCTTTACGGCCGAGTCGCTCTCGCAGCAGTTGCGTTCCTACGCGCGGTACCGCAGACTTCTGGGCCAGCCCGGGGTTTTGGACCAGGGCTCCGTGGAGCGGGCCAAACGGGCGTTGATCCCCGGGGACGTGACGCCGTCGGCCAAGCCCCGCTCCGCAACTGAGGCTGCTGTGCTGGAATCGCTGCTGGCCGGCGAGCAGTATTCGGCGGCAGAAGTGGCCACCCGGGTAGGCGTCTCCAGGGCCACGGCGCAACGGTACCTGTCGTCGCTGGCCGACGACGGCGCCGTCGACATCCAGCTGCGCTACGGGACCACGGGGCGCCCGGAGCACCGCTACGGCCTACCCGCGCAGTAGTCCAACCGCGGCGCCAACCGTCAGAGGTTAACGGTCACAGAGGCTTACTCCGGACACACAGGGTCTGGTTCTGGCCACAGAGGCTTACTCGGCGCGAATGGACCCTTGCACGGCTCGCCCGCCTCATCTTGACTGCCGTAGTCCGCGTCCACCACTAACGGGCATCCTCGGGCGGACTTGGATCTGCCATCAGCCCTGCATCAGTTTCGGCGGCAAACGCTGGCCATTGTTCGGGCAAGTGGGGTGGTTCCC
>DIZT01000054.1:0-439 GCA_002427975.1 Micrococcaceae bacterium UBA6021
TCACCGTCAGGCTGATGACCGGCGGCGAGCTGACAGCAGCCGCCAAGACCGGGTTGTACGCCTATCTGGCTGCGCCTGCAACGGCCAACATTGCCTGGATGCTGTCACATCCAGGACCTGTGGGGGCCGTCCAGCTTGGTCTAACAGGCGTGCTGGTGATCATGGCGCTGATGCAGGTCATGCTCCTCCCCGAGTACCGTAAACTTTCCTTCACGCAAATGTTTTGGGTATTCACCTTTCCCGTGGGTGCAACCACGAACTATGCCATCCGCTGGCTTGCAACAACCGACCTCCCCGGCCGGGAAATTTACGCCTGGACGATTCTCGGCCTCGCAACAGCCTTTACCCTGGCCATTGCCGCTCGCACCGTCCTAACAGCAGTCGCCCCAAAGGCAACGAGACTCGCCACACCACAGAGCACAGAAGTGCACTGAAGCTC
>DIZT01000054.1:572-2365 GCA_002427975.1 Micrococcaceae bacterium UBA6021
GTCCTCCCGCGGCGCACGGCCGCGCCCCAGCGACCCCCGGTCCCTCCGTAGGGACAACGCATGGGCCGCGGATCTGCCCGGGCCAGCACCCGCCGTCAGGATCGGGGATATGGGGTGCTGGTGGGGGTGGCGGTGAGTCCACGGAGCATGAACCGGTTGCGAACGTCGGGTACGACGAGCCCCTCCCCATCCCGGCTGTCCGGGATGCGGAGGGGTTCGTCGCGACAGTGAGGTTAGAGTGTCATGTCCCTGAGAACGACCACGGCGACGCTGACTCCCAGCAGAACGGCAGACGCGCTCACGGCGCGGTCCCCGATGCGCAGGTGCGCGACGATCGCCCTGGCGAAGTAAAGAACGGCGCCGATGCCAGCTGCGATTCCGATGGGCCACCACTTCACGGCGCGCCGACCCTCCGGAGCGTTGCGGTGTGGAACCGTTGCCTGTGACGCCTTTCGAGCCTCGTGGCCGGTCAATAAAACCGCCACGATCAAGATTGGGATATGAGAATGTCTTCGCATATCAAGCCCGCGTCAATGCTTTCCTAAAGTAGTGGCCGGCGCTGCGGTTGCCGGAACAAGCAGGTCCACCACGCAAGGCACCGGAACAACCTCCGGCACGACAAGTCCCCGGACCAGCGGGGGCTTGTGTGGGCGCCCTGTTAGCACCCCGAGCTGACAGTGAGATCCATATATATATGTCGTTATGCTCGACAAAGCCGTCTCGAACACCATCTACTTTGCCGCCGGCGTCCCTGTGATCTGCTGGTCATGACAGGGCTCGCCGCGAGCCCTGTCATGACCCAGACGTTCGACACATGTTCGGCAACGACACGCCGCGTCCAGGAAATTCAACCGGCCGGCTGCCCCTGGGAACGGCTCACCTGGCGCATGCGCCAGGTGAGCCGCTGCGAGTATCCATTGACACCTCTCTAGGCCCTGCTGCCCCCAGGACAAGGACACCTAGGGCCTCCAACCCTGCCCTTGGCTCGCGGCCGACATGGTCTCGGCGACAAGGTGCTCGTGCTCCAGTACTTCGGGGTCAGTCGGAGAACGTTGGGCAATCAAAAACAAGGGCAACACCGCGGTCTGCGAGGCCCCGTTCTGCCACTTTGGGAACGTCTCCAGAACCACGTGGACGAACAGTCTGAAGCAGGGACCAGAGCGCTGTCCGCAAGCATTTTTCCGACCTCAAAAAACATCAGATTCTCCATGATCAGGGATTTCTCACAGCTACTTCTACTCCCGTGCTTTCAACGCCGATAACGGACGTTTTGTCAGTAGTAGTCCGGCGCGTTGCCGTGGTTGCGACCCCTTCCCCGCGCGGCTGCCCACGACCATTCTGGTTACGGGAGCACTTGGTAAGGATGGGTACCGACCCTGGTAACTGCCGGTGATGTTGCGGCCTTCGTGGCATGGGATCCAATGATCGCCGTGCGGGGGAGAGCTTCCCGGTTCGTCATGTCGGCTTCTGGCGGTCACGCCATGAGATGCATGAGAGGAGGTGGTTGCAGCGATGTCGATCCTGGAAACAGACAGACACTTTGGTTCTGCTCAACGTCTGTTGCCGCGAGCCGCGTTCTCGGATGGGTGTACCCATAGGACGGGCGGTGTCGTGGGTGTGCCTGACCCCGCGGTCGTTGCTGTAGAAAGGCAAAAAGGGCGTGTGGACAATGTCCACACTTTGGGCTTCGGATCGGGTCGTACATGGGTCGGATCGGGCCGGATTCCGCATGTTTCCGCGGGAGGCCAGTGTTTGCAAGGGCTGGAATGCAGTTCGAGTCCCACCTCGGGCAC
>DIZT01000054.1:2533-3901 GCA_002427975.1 Micrococcaceae bacterium UBA6021
CGAGTCCCACCTCGGGCACGTGTTTTCCCTGTTCAGAGGCTTGTGGGCCTCTGAGTGTGGACAAATTTTGACTTGTGGGCCCCTTCGGGGGCCTTTTTGTTGGCCGGTGCTAGGGCCGGGTGGCTCGTCCTCCGATTTGAGTAGTGGTGTCGCTGGTTACTTGTTCATGGATGGAAGTGTCCGGAACTGCATGACTTGGCTGAAGGCGGGGGAGAGGTTGGATGACCTTGTCGACTGTTCTGAGTTCATGGCGGGCTGCCTTCGTGGCGACATGACACGGGCGGTCTTCCTGACATGTTTCGCAAGGGTGGCAGATGTCGCCGGCGCCAAATGAGCGGTTAGATGCGCGCGCGCTCCGGTGGCGGGCTAGGTGTTCACCTGTCTCCAGCGCTTTATCGACGGTCACGGAACTGTTGCACCCGGGAGCCCGCGAGACCTTCGGACGCCACGAGTGGGTAGTTTCGTCTTTGACGCCTACTGCTCTGAAAGGTGTCGGATCAGTCGTCAGGTTCGAGGGCGGTGGTTGCGTCGAGAGCGTCGTCGACGACGATGAGGTAGTTCTCCCGGCCTGCGGCCAGGGGGATGGAGTGGTGCCCGTATTTGTCGTAGGGGAGGTCGACGGCGTCGTTGGCGTTGGTGATGTTGAGCTTGCGAAGGAGCCGGGCGATGTCGAGGGTGTCTTTGTCTCGTTCGGCGGCGATTTTCATGGCCAGGAGCGTTTCGTGTCTGCCGCCTGGATGGTGAGTCCGTCGAGTTGTTCGAGTTCGACCCAGGTGGCGTTGTCTGGGACGAAGGCTGCGGCATTGGAGTTGAGCCAGTCGGGCGCAAGATCGTAGTCCCCGGCCATGTCAGCGACGACGGTGTTGACGACGGCTTTGTCGGCGTAGCTGGCGTCGATGTCGGCGGTGGGGCGGTTGCCGATTCCTTGCAGGATGAGCGCGGCACCGCCTACGAGTTTGACGTCGCCTCGGACGCCGCGGGCCTGCAGGCGCCGGCCGAGCTCCTGGAGGAGGGCATGGATTTGTGTGCCGTTGAGTTCTCCGCCGGGCATGCGGTGGCCAGGCTGCGTTCGCGGATGAAGACGTTCATGGCGGCGAGTTCCTGCGGTGTTTGCGACATGGTGAGCTGTTTCATGGGTTCGCGGACGCTGCGGTAGGACTCGGCGGGCATCCATGCTGTGTCGAGAGGTTTGATGCGTCTGGTCCAGGACGGTGAGGGCTGGCCGAGCCTGTGTGCTGTGTAGTTGGTGATGCCGGCCAGGGCTGCGGACCAGTGTGGTTCTTTGAGCCGGGGGCTGCGCTGGAGCAGTGGCCTTCCGGCTTTGAGTGATGCGGTGGCGTAGTCTGCGAGCATCTTGATGGCGAACTC